>NZ_QOSD01000001.1:0-309474 GCF_008368905.1 Bacillus sp. SH5-2 | reverse complement strand
ATCAATTACTTACAATATATATGATAGGGGATATTATTTTGAAAAAAATTATATGAAGGCTCTAGTAGTAGCCACAACATTGGCAATACCTTTTGCTGCGTATTCTACTCCAGCACTAGCGGCAATAAAAATTGAAGCAAATCAGTTGGTAGCAGCAGCGAGTGATCGCACATACGATACTGAGATTAAAATATATAAGGATCAAACAAATGAACCATCGATAGCTTCTCAATACATAACAAATCCTAAAGTAACGGTTGAAGGCGGAAGAAAAATTGTTACTGTAACCTTACAAGATAGCGACTATTTTCAATATCTTAGAATAGAAGATGGAAATCAGCCGGGTGTATTTCATGATGTAAAAGTTTTGTCAGAAGATAAGAGAAAAAATGGGACAAAAGTAGTTCAATTTGAAATGGGTGAGTTTGAGAAAAAGTATAATATGCAAATGCATATAGTTATTCCGGCTATTGGATATGATCACAAATTTCAAACACAATTTGAAATTAAAGATCCGAATATAGGCAATAAAGAAAACGAAAAACCAGATGGAGATTCTAATTCAGGGAATCAGGGAACAGAGGATCCAGTAGATAATCAAAATATGATAACAGATAAAAAGTTAAGAGAACTTGTTAATAAAAAAGTATTAAATAAAAAAGATGTAGATACACCCATTACGAAAGAAGAGTTATTACAAGTAAAAGAGCTGTTTTTAAACACAAGTGAAATTCAAGATTATAGTGGACTAAAATATATGCCTAATCTAGAGTTTTTAACAGTTGCTAATGCGAAGATAAAAGATCCATCATTCTTTGCTAATTTAAAACAAGTAAAAAAATTAGCATTGCGTAGTAATGAAATTGAAGATGTAACACCTCTTATTAAAATGGATAATCTGGATTATCTAGATTTAAGTAAGAATAAAATTTCGAATGTTGCACCGCTAACTGAAATGAAAAATGTGAAAAGTTTATTTTTAGCGAATAACGAAATTACAGATGTAACACCATTAGCTAAAATGGAACAGCTAGATTACTTGAATGTGGCAAACAATAAAGTTACGAATGTTGCACCATTAGGTCAATTGAAAAACTTGACGAATTTATCATTAGCGGGTAATGAGATTGAAAATATTAAGCCTTTATATACATTACCTTTAAAAGATTTAACTTTAACTCGTAATAAAGTGAAAGATTTGTCGGGCATTGAGCAAATGAAGCAGTTAGAAGAATTGTGGATTGGGAAAAATGAAATAAAAGATGTTACCCCTCTAAGTAAGATGACACAGCTGAAAGTACTGAATTTACCTAATAATGAGTTAAAGGATATTACGCCATTATCAAGTCTAGTAAACTTGCAAAAGCTTGATTTAGAAGCAAACTATATTTCAGACTTAACACCGGCTAGTAATTTGAAAAAGTTAGTATTCTTAAGTTTTGTTGCAAATGAAATCCGTGATGTTCGACCAGTTGTAGAACTAAGTAAAACAGCTTACATTAATGTTCAAAATCAAAAAGTATTTTTAGAGGAAACAGAAGTAAATAAAGAAGTGAAAGTACCTGTATACGAAAAGGATGGTAAAATCTCTACAAAAATTCGTTTGAAGAGCGAAAGTGGTACGTATAGTAATGATGCAGTGAAGTGGAGTACGCCAGGTGAGAAAGTATATGAATTTGGTGTGAAAGACCCATTTGCGGATACAGGCATTTTCTTCACCGGTTCTGTGATTCAAAATGTTGTAAATCAAAAAGTATCTGAAGAAGTAATAGAGTTTAAAGATGTACCAAAGGGCCATTGGTCAGAGAAAGCAATTAATCATTTAGCGAAAGAAAAGATATTTGCAGGTTATGGAAATGGACAATTTGGATTTGGTGATAACATTACTCGCGGTCAAGTAGCAGTTTTAATACAAAAGTACTTGAAGTTGGAGCGAAATGTAGAACAGAAAACGAAGTTCACAGATACGAAAGGAAATATGTATGAAGGGGCTATTGAAGCAGTTGCACAAGCCGGAATTATGACGGGCGATGGCAATGGTAAGTTCCGCCCAGATGGAGTATTAACTCGATATGAAATGTCAGTAGTACTACAAAAAGTATTCCAGTTGAAGGAAAATGGAAATACTGTAGGGAGCTTTAAAGATGTACCAAAGGATCACTGGGCAGAAGGATATGTGAAAGCTTTAGCGGACAATAATATATCAAAAGGTGATGGGAAAGGAAACTTTTTAGGTGATGACTTCGTAAAACGCGAAGAGTATGCACAGTTTTTATATAACGCAATAACGAAATAAAAAATAAGAAAAATACGTTATTCTTTAAATAAGAAGAATAACGTATTTTTTTATGTATGAAATGAAGAGGCTACTAAGTATATGAATGGCCCATTTGCATAGAAGAGCTGTGAAACCATATTGACAAAAAAGCATTCTCATGTGATAATTCAATTAAATTTTTAGAATAATCAAAAAATATTCCTTTTACATAAAAGGATTCGAACCTTATATGAATATTACGCCGGGGGTGACGAAATGTTATTTTTTCTGAAGAAATGGAATGAATTAAAAGATGTGAAGTCTGAATTGGCACTTCGTGATTGGTTTTATGGTACAAAAATTAGTTTATCATTATGTACGTCAAAAGAGCCATTAACATTTTTAGTGAATGTCGAGGGAAGAGATAAAGGGCTATTTTCAGAAGAGGATTTTATTGTCGTAAATTGCATGTGTGAGCCAGTCTTTGAAAATGAAGAGAAACCAGCTGCAGAATCATTTATGCATGCGGATATTTATAAAAAAAGTAGTGCAGAATGCATTTTACAAGTGCAGACTGTAGATAGTCATTTAATATCAGAGTTGTATGGAAAAGAAGGCGAAGTAACATTCGATAAACGTAGTGTGGAACGTGTTTTTGGAAAAGAAGGCATAACAGAAATGACAATTCCAATTGTAGAAGATGAAAAGAAATTCGCTGATTTATTAGAAAGTAATGTTCCGAATTTTATTGAAGGTGGAGGAGTCGTTCTTGTTCATAACTATGGCATGATCGTGTGGGGAAAAACGCCAGAAGAAGCGAAAAAATGGCTAGAGGGTATAGAATATTTAATGAATTATCACGTAAAGTTGTTAATGATTAAAGGTGCGAAAAGTTCTGTTATATAAAAATGTTTGAGATGTTGTTACAAGTCAATAAATAAATGAAAGCGTTTTAAAAATAATTTCACTCATAAAATATAGGTCTCCTTATTATATATAGATTACATGTTGACATGTAAGGAGGAACATATTTTGCGAGTTAAATATCATTTTCTGCCAAAACAGCAAGTAACCTTTTGCAAAATAAACGATTCCGGTGAAGAGGCTTTACGAATTATGAATGAAACGGGATTTCGAGCGATCCCTGTATTAGCAGAAGATGAGAAGAAATTCATGGGGATTATTTATAAAGTAGATCTATTAGAAAAGAAATGTAATAACGGCTTAGAGAAATTAAGTACAGGAGATATGCTGGAAGACTCCTCTGCATTTATTTTTGAGAAGGATTCATTCTTCAGAGCATTTTATGTTATTCGTCGTTTACCGTTTTTATCCGTTTTAAATGACTATAATGAGTTTGTCGGTATTTTAACACATTCCAATGTATTTGATGTTATTGAAGATTCATTCGGTATGCAGACGGGTGGTTATATATTAACAATTGCAACACAAGATTGTAAAGGAACGATTAAAGAACTCGGGACGTTGTTAAAAGCATATAATATCGGTGGACTGTTTACGCTAGATAACGGCGATCAATATATTCGTCGTGTTATTGTAAATATAACAGATGAGTTAAATGAAAAAAGATTAAAGCTATTAATCGAAAAAATAGAGAAAAAAGGTTTTAGGGTGAGTCATGTAGATTATATTTAAGTTAAAAAAGGTACCTATCTGCTACATAAAGATTGGTACCTTTTTTAGTATGAGGAATGAATATTATTTTGAAACAGGAGGTGGAGATAATGCTAAATCAGACAAAAAAATAAAGTCTGCATGTTCGCGAATGTTAGGAATAGAGGTTTCAATAACGCGTGACGTAATTTCACCTGGAGGCCCAACATGTCCGATGGCTACCATTATAGGTTTTTCTTGAATTTTTTTGATGAGTAATTGGGCTTGTTTTGAAATATGTCCGGCTGTATACACATCATCAAAAAATAGTTGGTTTTCAATAATAGGAACTCCTAATTCTTTTCCGATTTTCGGGACGACACTATTAGGGTTCGTTTTGCTATCTAAATAAAATAAACCGTGCTTTTTACAAGCTGCAAGTATAAGTCGTACAATTCTTTCGTCTGCTGTTACTTTTGACCCCATATGATTGTTCATTCCAATTGCATGAGGTACTTCTTGAATCGCTTGTTCGAGTCGATTGTTTATTTCTTCATCACTTAAATCAGTTGTAATTGCTTTTGGTCCAAGCCATTCTTTTTTACCTTTAATAGGTTCCATTGGCATATGTATAATAACTTCGTGTCCCTTTTTATGGGCTGCTATTGCGTCTTCTTTTGTGGAAGGAAGAAAAGGCATAACAGCAACAGTCAGTGGGATGGGAAGTGATAACATTTTATCAGTCCCCTTCATATTATTGCCGAAGTCATCAATGACAATGGCTACTTTATTCGTATGAGCATTTGCTTGAATCGGAAACAAGAAGAACGGTAAGAACATAGTGAAAATGAGCATTGCAATCGTATATTTGCGCATATAAATATTTCCTTTCTATTTTATCCCGCTATTTGCGGGAAGTAAGATTCACACCTCAAATTCGGCTGGAGCAAAGAAGTTAGGTAGGAAAACTGGCCGTAAACGCTCGATTGGTGTGGGCTAATAATCGGCGGGGTGAACACCCCCTCCACTGATTAAAGTTTCATTTTATCAATCACCATTATGTTTTGCTTTTTTATATAAATTAAACAAAAAATGTCGAAGAAAAGTGTGTTAAAAATAGAGAATCCGCTATTTAATTGGTATTTATAAAAAAAGAAGATGAAAAAAATGTCTATTATTGCGAATGTATTTACAAAGATAGAATAATTTGTAATAATTCTCAAAGTGAGGGTAAAGATTTGTAAATTACAGGGAGAAAATGTTAAATTTTCTGATTCTTCAAATTTACATATGATAAAACGGTTAAAAGGTCAATGGAGAAGTGAAGAGCAAGGAAGTATACTAAGGGGGATATGGATGTTTACTGTAAAAAGGAAGTACACATTAGAAAAGCTTTCACGTGATATTCATATGAAACGTGAAGAAATGATTCAATTAGGATTAACAAGCGGGTTAAATAGTATGGAGACGATTCAAGTGAGTCAAGAGTTGGACAAGCTTATTTTACAGTACCAGCGTTATAAAGAAAAACAAACACCGAAATGGTTTTCAATTATAAAGGTACCTATTTTTCAAATCGGGTATGAAGGAAAATCAAGTAATTTTTGGCGAATGCTTGTGGCTGGTTTTATGAAATAAGTATAATTATCCTTTCGAGGTAAGGATAATTATACTATGTGTAACGGAATTTCGATATGAACTGTCGTTCCTTCGTTTTCTATACTGTCTATAAAAATATGCCCATTGTACATCTCTACAATTCGTTTACATATGACAAGTCCAAGACCTGTTCCAGTATCTTTATTAGTAAAGAACGGATGAAAGAGGTGTTTTTGAATATGTTTTGGAATCCCTTTTCCAGTATCTATAATTTGCAATTGTGCGTGTGTCTTATTGTTTGTGACGATAATTGTTAATGTATCACTAGAGCTCATGGCTTCAATTGCATTTTTTGTAATGTTTAAAACCACTTGTTTCATATGGTCTTTTGAGCACCGGATATAAACAGGATGGTCTGGCAAATGTAAATGGAATACAATGTTATGTAGATTCGCCTCAGATTGAATAATCAATGCTACCTCATTTAGAATTGTTCTTACATCATATGTTTGTTCGATGATGGCAGTTGGCTTTCCAAGAATAAGAAATTCGCTTACAATTTCATTAATTCGTTCTATTTCTTGTTCGATTATGGAAAAGTAGAACTGATCCTGTTCATCTTTATATTTCTCCTTTAATAGAGCGACGAGTCCTTTAATTCCAGTAAGAGGATTTCGTATTTCATGTGCTGTACTCGCTGCAAAAGTTCCAACCAATTCAATTTTTTGCAGTTCATTTTGTTGTCTTTCCAGTTTTGTTTGACGTTTTAATAACATATATTGAGCAAGCAAAAATAAAATAGACATTAAAAATAAAGTAGCTACACACTCTATTGAAACTAGCTGATATAAAGTTTTCTTGTGAATAGGTAACGGAGAAACAGAGACCGTCCAATTTAATTTTTGTAGCGGGGTAGTAAGCATATTAGAATGTTTATCATTTGTGTCATTATTATCATCAGTTAGAAAAACCACACCATGCTTATCAGTTACTTCAAAATGGTATTGTGGTTTAATAGCATTTAAAGAAGATGAAATGTAGTCAAAGCGTAAACTAGCTAATAATAAGCCTGAGAACTCTTTTTGTTTATTAAATATTGGAGAGGCAATCATAATAGCTTGATGTCCAAGAACGCGATCTGTAATGACTGATGATACAGTTGTTTTCTTAGTTCGTAAGGCGTCTTGAATATACTGGCGGTCTGAGACGTCAACAGGCATTGATTCGCCTTCGGATGCGATTGTAATCATTCCGTCTGTCGTAGCGTAATATAGACCAGAAAAACGTTCATCATTGCCATCCGTATCATGTACAATCTGTTTAATCCCATTCATGTTTCCGGTTTCGGTCCCTACAATCTTTGCGAGCATCTCTAAGGCTGAGATAGCTTCACCAAGATGATGGTCTAAATAGTCTCTATATAAAAAGAGAACAGTGTGAGCAGATAGTTTGTTTTCCTGTTTCATTTTATACGTATCATACGAATAAAATGTAGCACCAATCCCTATTGTTGGTAGGATAACAAGCAATATATATAAAACTATGCTTTGGAATTTGAATTTCAAATTTGGTACTCCTTCTTTTTTATTATCATTATATATAAACTATGTTAAAATTGTCATGTTTTTATTCAAGAATCATTCGGAGTACATTAGGGGAGAGGAAATGAGTGAGTGAATGCTCATTCGGAAATTACATGAAGTATTAAGCTATTTTTTCTTTTTATTGCTGAGAATTTAAGTGAAGGGTTGAAAGTTGTATGACATCAAATAATGAACGAGAAGATATTTCTCAATCTTTAAAAGTATTTATTGCATTATCTCGTGTACATCGTTCTGTTATGGATACTACAAATAAGTCCATACAAAGTAACGGGTTAAATCCGACTGAATTTGCTGTGTTAGAACTGCTATATCATAAAGGTGGTCAACCACTGCAGCAAATTGGTGAACGTATTTTAATAGCTAGCGGCAGCATTACATATGTTGTAGATAAGCTAGAGAAAAAGGGGTTAGTAAAGAGAATCCCATGCCCGAATGATAGACGTGTTATTTATGCACAATTAACGGAGTCTGGAGAGAGCTTTATTGCTTCTATTTTTCCAGGGCATGAGCAAGTTATACATCAGTCTTTTGAAATGTTAACGAAGGATGAAAAAGATGAATTACTTGATCTACTAAAAAAAATTGGAAAGTATGAAAAATAATAATATATTCCAAAGAAGCTTTGGATAAATAAATCCAAGGCTTTTTTTGTTTACATATCATTATGATAGCAACTGCCGCTTTTTGCTAAAGAATAAAAGGAAATATGTAAGTGGGCATTGAATTATAGTAATGATGCATATAACGGAGAGGAGGCTCGTTCATGTCATTTAAAGACTATGAATATAAACGGCCAAATATTGAGGAATTAAAAGAGAAGTTTACTGTTGCTTTAGAAAAGTTTGATAATACAAAAACGGTTGAAGAACAAAAACAAGTAATCAATTCAATTAATGAAATTCGTAATGATTTTGGTACAATGGGGAACCTTTGTTACATTCGTCATTCTGTTGATACGACAGATGCTTTTTATAAGGAAGAGCAAGATTTCTTTGATGAATACTCTCCGGTTGTACAAGGGTATGGAACAAAGTATTATAAGGCGTTAATCGCTTCTCCATTTCGTGAAGAATTAGAGGCGTATTATGGAAAGCAATTATTTGCTTTAGCAGAATGTGATTTGAAAACATATTCAGATGAAGTCGTGAAAGATTTACAATTAGAGAATAAATTGTCTTCACAATATACGCAGTTATTAGCATCTGCAAAAATTGACTTTGCTGGAGAAGAGAGAACGTTATCGCAACTGATTCCGTTTATGCAAGGGAAAGAAAGAAGCGAACGTAAAGCAGCAAGTGAAGCATACTACGGATTTTTAGCGGAGAATGAGGAAGAACTAGATCGTATTTATGATGAACTTGTTAAAGTGAGAACGAAAATTGCAAAAACTTTAGGTTTCAAAAACTTTGTTGAACTTGGATATGCAAGAATGTACCGTACAGATTATAATGCGGAGATGGTGGCGAATTATCGTCAGCAAGTACTTGATTATATTGTTCCAGTTACAACGGAATTAAGAAAGAGACAAAAAGCGCGTATCGGTGTAGAGAAGTTAGCGTATTACGATGAAAACTTCGAGTTTGCTACAGGTAATCCGACTCCAAAAGGAGATGCAGATTGGATTATTAATCATGGGAAAACGATGTATAAAGAGTTATCGGCTGAAACAGATGAGTTTTTCAATTTCATGTTAGATAATGATTTATTAGATTTAGTTGCGAAAAAAGGAAAAGCTGGCGGTGGATATTGTACATATATTGAAAATTATAAAGCACCATTTATTTTCTCGAACTTTAATGGAACATCTGGTGACATTGACGTATTAACACATGAAGCTGGTCATGCTTTCCAAGTATATGAAAGCCGTAAGTTTGAAATTCCAGAATATAATTGGCCAACGTATGAAGCGTGTGAAATTCACTCTATGAGTATGGAATTTTTCACATGGCCATGGATGAAGCTATTCTTTGAAGAAGATGCAGATAAATATTACTTCTCTCACTTAAGTTCAGCACTTCTGTTTTTACCGTATGGCGTATCTGTTGATGAATACCAACATTATGTGTATGAAAATCCAGAAGCATCACCAGAGGAGCGTAAGACAGCATGGCGTAATATAGAGAAGAAGTATTTGCCACATCGTGACTACGAAGATAATGATTATTTAGAGCGCGGTGGTTTCTGGCAACGTCAAGGACATATTTATAGCTCGCCGTTCTACTATATCGATTACACGTTAGCGCAAATTTGTGCACTGCAATTTTGGAAACGTGCAAGAGATAATAGACAAGAGGCATGGGAAGATTATGTGAATCTGTGTCAACAAGGTGGAAGTAAATCATTCTTAGAATTAGTAGAAGTTGCAAATTTAACATCGCCATTTGCTGAAGGCTGTGTGAAAAGTGTAATTACTGAAATTGAAGCATGGTTACACGCGATTGACGACACAAAATTGTAAAAAACATGCGCTTTTTTTCACATGTTTAACATCGACATAATGGGAAAATAATGAGATAATAAAAGAAAATTCAGAATTATTAAAAGAGGTGTTTCGAATATAGGGCACCTCTTTTCACTAACAAAAAGGGGGAAAGAAGTATGCTCCACTCTAATATGGATGTGAGTTTAGAAAGTTTGGTGAACTCATTACACTCTACCCGAAGCACGTTATTATCAGAAATTGAAATGTTAAATGATACCGAAGTGAATGTAAAGCCACGCCGTGATAAATGGAGTATCATTCAGATTTTACATCACTTGCATTTGGTTGAACAATCTGTCACATCTGCCCTTGTATATGCTTTACAAAAAAAAGAAAGAAAACTGGCTCCATTTAAAGACCTCCAACTTACGCTTGATCGCACACATAAACGAGAAGCTCCTCAGCAAATGAAACCAACAGAAACTTTAATGAAAAAACAACAAGGAATTCAATTACTAGAACATTCACGACAAGAATTATTACATGCGCTTCATAGTGTTATAGATGAAAAAGAATTATTTGAAAATGGATTAAAGCATCCTATTTTTAATGATTTAAATTTGTATCAGTGGGTTCAATTTCTTGACTTGCACGAACAACGACACCTTACGCAGTTAAAAGAGGCGAAACATTCAATACTACAACGATAAGACGAGAGAGACGGGGAATCTGCCCGTTTCTTTTTTTGTGTAGTATAAACATCATTTCAAAAGCTGAGGGCTGTATGATAAAGACTCCAAAGTGGGATAGAAAAAACTATGCATAGTTTCCTATCTCACTTTGGAATAATACTTCGTGAAAGAGACAGAAGGAGTGAACAAAGTATGGCGAAGAAGAAGCGAGAAGAAGAGCGTGCTTGGAAAGCTCGTAAAGAGAATCAAAAACCACATGGAAAAGTGAAAGCTTTTGCTGAATTAGTGGAAGGAACAGAAAAAACGTGATGAATTTCATCACGTTTTTTTTATGATCGGGAAAGTTAACAAGAAGGTTGTGCCTGTCCCTTTTTCGCTTATAATATCAATTTTCCCATCCATTGCTTGGATGACACTAAAGACAACCATCATTCCGAGTCCAGTCCCTTTTTCTTTCGTTGAGTAGAAAGGTGATCCGAGTCGTTTTACTTGTTCTTGATCCATACCAACTCCTGTGTCTTTTATAAACAATTGTATATGTTTATGGTCTGGAACTAATGTAAGAATAAGGTCACCGCCGTTAGGCATTGCCTCAATGCAGTTTTTAAAAATATTTAATAAGCATTGGTTCAGTTTTTGCTTTTCACCAGCTATAAAAAAAGATGTACTTTGTTTTATGTAGTGTATACGAACATTTGTTAAATTTGCGAGAGGTGTAATTAAAGATAACGCATGAAGTAATTCTTCCTCTACTTGTAATTGTTGTTCTTTTTCAATACTTGGTTTTGCAAAAGTTAAGTAGTCTGTAAGAACATGATTTGCTTGTTCGATACCATTAATGGCTATGTCGATATATAATTCCCGTTCCTTTTCAGAGCATGTATCTGACTGTAAAAGTTGCAAAAACCCTTTCGTTGAAGTTAAAGGATTACGAATTTCATGAGAGATAGAAGCTGCCATTTCACCGATTAAATGAAATTTTTCAGCATTCATAAGTTCATTTTGAAGACGAACTTGCGTTTGTAATATGTGAAGTAAATATAAAATAAGGATTGTTCCAATCATTGTACATATTTCGTACACGATAATATGCGGTATATAATCAGCCTTATTTGTAACTTCTGCAAGGAAAAATGGTATCCAGCCAAATCCGAATATGAGACTGTAAAAGATAGCGAGTGCTATTTTTATACGGTTAGAACTTCGGTTAAACAGTTTGTATGTTAAGAGTAAAACAATAAATAGGAGCACCGAAGCGATAAGGGATGGGAAAACACCTACTCCTCCTAATAAAAAGCGGTATATGTTTAATACAGTTAAAATGGAAGCACCAGCAATGGGCCCGCCTGTTAATGTGCCGACAATTAATACGATATGACGCATATCAAATTGAAATCCATAATCTGTTTTCGCAGCAAATGTGATACATAGTATGGTAGCGAGGCAACACAATACAATAAATAGAGCTGAATTTAATTTAGGAGATCGTTTGCCTTTTTGATTCCAAAATAAGTGATAGATAAGCATCGTAACGAGAATGGATAATATATTTAAAAAGAGGTAAATAATAAAGAGTTTCAGTGGGATGCCTCCTCTCTTCTAATATTAGATTAATCATACTATAAAATGAAAGAAATGAAATAAAAAAAGCGGAAAAATCAGAAATTTTTTATGGTAGTATACAATATGTTACAATAAGCTTTGTCAATGAAAGAAGGAATTCCGTGCACTGCATGGGAGAGGTTCGCGAACTCCCTCTATAAAAAACTATGGAAACAACAATATCCTTAGGTATTGTTTTGTTTTTTTATTGTGACAGTTCAAGAACGTTCTTTCTTCTTATTCGTAGTAGAGAAGGAGAATGAGTGAAATGAAAAAAGAAAAAGCGGTTGTTGTTTTTAGTGGTGGACAAGATAGTACAACATGTTTATTTTGGGCGATACAACAGTTTGCAGAAGTAGAAGCTGTAACGTTTAATTACAATCAACGTCATAAGTTAGAAATTGATTGTGCAGCGGAAATTGCGAAAGAGCTAGGAATTAAGCATACAGTACTAGATATGAGTCTACTAAATCAACTTGCTCCAAATGCATTAACGAGAACAGATATGGAGATTACACATGAAGAAGGTGAATTACCATCAACATTTGTGGATGGACGAAATTTACTATTCTTGTCATTCGCTGCTGTATTAGCGAAACAAGTTGGAGCGCGTCATATTGTGACAGGCGTATGTGAAACTGATTTTAGTGGATATCCAGATTGCCGTGACGTATTTGTGAAATCATTAAATGTTACATTAAATTTATCTATGGATTATCCGTTTGTCATTCATACACCGCTTATGTGGATTGATAAAGCGGAGACATGGAAATTATCTGATGAACTTGGTGCATTCGAGTTTGTTAGAGAAAAAACATTAACATGTTATAACGGAATCATTGGTGATGGTTGCGGTGAATGTCCAGCATGTCAACTTCGTAAAGCAGGATTAGATACGTACTTACAAGAACGCGAAGGAGCGAGCAACTAATGGATAATTTCTTTGGATTTCGCATCGTAGAAAATTTGCAAAAAATGGACAAGGATATTCAGCGTAAACAGCTCAAATATCATAATAAAAGAGTAATGGTCAGCAAGGAATTTACATTTGATGCGGCACACCATTTACACTGTTATGAAGGAAAATGTAAAAACTTACATGGTCACACATATAAAGTTGTATTTGGGATTAGTGGATATGTAAATGAAATAGGTCTTGCAATTGACTTTGGAGATATAAAAGAAATTTGGAAGAATGAAATAGAAATTTATTTAGATCATCGTTATTTAAACGAAACGTTACCAGCGATGAATACAACTGCTGAAAATATGGTCGTTTGGATTTATGAAAAGATGGCAGAAGCGTTAACAAAAGATAATCGTGCGAACGAATATAAAGGAGCTCGTGTTGAATTTGTTCGTCTGTTTGAGACTCCAACTAGTTATGCGGAAGTAAGACGGGAGTGGATGCTCGATGAGTAAAATCCCAGTCTTAGAAATATTTGGTCCGACTATTCAAGGTGAAGGAATGGTTGTAGGACAAAAGACGATGTTTATCCGTACAGCTGGCTGTGATTATAGTTGCGCTTGGTGCGATTCTGCCTTTACGTGGGATGGATCGGCTAAAGATCAAATTAGACAAATGACAGCGGAAGATATTTGGAATGAGCTTGTTGCAATTGGAGGGGGAAATTTTTCTCATGTTACGATTTCAGGCGGAAATCCAGCATTGCTGAAAAATATTGAGTTTCTTCTTTCTATATTAAAAGAGAATGGAATGCGAACGGCAATCGAAACGCAAGGGAGTAAATGGCAAGACTGGTTACTTCAAATTGATGAGGTAACGATTTCTCCCAAACCACCAAGTTCGACGATGCATACAGATTTTCAAAAGTTAGATGCTGTTATTCAAAAACTAGCAGGAAAAGATATTAGCTTAAAAGTAGTCGTATTTGATGATTATGACTTTGAATATGCAGTTAAGATGCACGAACGTTATCCGGATGTACCATTCTTCTTGCAAGTAGGGAACGATGATACGAAAACAGTGGATGATGCAATGCTTATTAAAAAATTATTAGGTAAGTATGAGTGGTTGATTGATAAAGCTATAAATTGTAAAGCAATGAATGATGCAAAAGTATTGCCTCAGCTTCATGCGTTAGTATGGGGAAATAAACGCGGCGTATAACGAGAAAGGATGTTTAATATGGCAGGAAGATTAGATGAAGATTTAAAAGATGTAACATTACTAGGAAATCAAAATACAAAATATTTATTTGAATATAGCCCAGAAATTTTAGAGGTATTTGATAATAATCATCCAAACCGTGATTATTTTGTAAAATTCAACTGTCCTGAATTTACAAGCTTGTGTCCGAAAACAGGACAACCAGACTTTGCAACAATTTATATTAGCTACATTCCAGAGCAAAGAATGGTAGAGAGTAAATCTTTAAAGTTATATTTATTTAGTTTCCGTAATCATGGTGATTTCCACGAAGATTGCATGAACGTAATTATGAATGATTTAATTAAATTAATGGATCCACGTTACATTGAAGTATGGGGGAAATTCACACCACGTGGTGGCATTTCAATTGATCCGTACTGTAACTATGGTCGCCCAGGAACGAAGTATGAACAAATGGCAGACTACCGCATGATGAACCACGATCTATATCCAGAAACAATTGATAATCGTTAATATATAATAGAAAGAAAGGATCTGTATAACATACAGATCCTTTCTTTCTATTATATTATGAATTATGTGTATAAATCCTTTCTTTCTATTATATTATGCATTTTGATTAATGACAGTATAGTTTTTATGACTAACAACTGTAAGAGGTTCCATATCTAGTTCTCTAAAATTCTCCATAATTGTTATATCCACAATAACAGAGTTTTGATTTACTTTTTGAACACGGCCTTGCATTCCACCTTTAAATTCAATGATATCTCCAGTTTCTGCGATCTGCATAAGCAACTCTCCTTGTTACAGTTTTTCCAAAAAAGAATAATTTGGGATTTTTTATTTTCCTTTATTTTGAACTATGTTTCCTGTTTTGTAAATGTTTTCAAAGTAAAAAGTCGAAAAATATTCATATTTTGTAAGATAATATCCATATTTACTATGATAGTGGAGAAAAGGTGTTTACATTTTTATATTGGAGTATAATGGAAATGGATGTTTGTCTGTTTAATATGGGGGAAATAGGAGCGGTAAAATAATGTTTGAAATTATGGGGAGTTTTATAGCTTTGTTCTTATTTTTATTTTCTTATATACAGTTGAAGAAAATTCGTCAACATGAAACGAATACATATTTTGATGGAATAGATGCCTCTGTGACTCATGGTAGTGGCGGGGATATGTGAAAATATGTAACTTTTATTTTTAGCATGTTATGATGAAGGGAAGAAATAGTACATAATATAGCTCGTAAGTGATGAATGGAGAGTGGAAAGAATGTGGATATCTTTTATTCGTCATGGTCGCTTGAATAGTGCTATAGAGCCGATGACAATTACTTCATTTCATGAATGGCTGAAGAAATATGATGTAGATAGTGTGAGTAGGGAATGTAACATACCGATTGAAACAATTGAGGCAGTGGAATCAGCAAATTTAATTGTATCAAGTGATCAAAGACGCGCTGTGCAGTCAGCGGCGGAACTAATGAACTCTTTGTCCTTTGTGCAAAATTCTCTTTTTAGGGAAGTAGAAGTACCTTCAAGTTTTTTTGCACCGAAATGGTTTAAATGTAAACCAGGGACGTGGTTTTTTATTGGACGTGCTTTATGGACGGTTGGGTATCATAAAGATGTTGCGTCGTATAAAGAAGCAAGAGAAAGGGCGAAAGAAGCTGCTAATATGTTACATCGCTATGCGCTGGTGCACGGGAAGGTCGCGATAGTAGGGCATAGTTATTTTAATACGATGATTGGTGCGGAACTGAGGGCGATGGGATGGTCTGGACCTCCTATTTTTCACCGGAAGCCGTGGGGATATACAAAGTATACGTTCTACGAGGCGATGAATGGAAGTGTATTAAATACAAAATTAACTTAAAAGCACACGATTTTATATAAAATCGTGTGCTTTTTTTAAGATATAGAAACCAATGTACGTAATGGTTTTATTAGATGGGCATACGGTTCGCCGACGAGCATCACGATTTGATCTTTTTTGTAACCTAGTTTTTCATACAGCGAAAAAGCGCGTTGGTTTTCTAAATTAACAAGTAAGGCGATTTTTTCATGACCTTTTTCAGCTGCATGAAGTTCAGCTGCATCGATTAATTTAGAACCTATGCCACGTCCACTGTACATATTTGAAACTGACAACGTGTCAATATAATACTCATCAAGTTCAGCTTCTTTTTCTAATATAATGGATTCATCTTCATGTAGTTCTCTTAAGTGGCGTATGATTGGTGCATCAAGCTGTTCAGCGTCACTACCGTGATAAACGACAATAACCCCAACCACTTTTCCATCTTGTTCTGCCACTAAACAGTTTTCATAGCTCAATCGATTATTTTCTTGTACGAACCATTTTTCGAGTCCTCGTAATACGTTTGCTTCAACTGTGCTACCAGTGATTTTTTCAGCAATTTCGTGCAGAGCGTTATACAATAAAGGCGCTACCAGCTTCGCATCTGTCTTTGTTGCTTTCCGAATCATAGTATCCCTCCTAGTTCTATTCATACATTGTAACATAGTGGTATAGAACTTTGCATGATTGAATGTCGAAATGTTTGATATAGAGAAGTAGCTATGTTAGTATATGATATTTAGTGGACATATAATTAAGAGATATCTTTTGAAAAATAATGAAAATGAAATGAAGGTATAGCATCTGGATAATTTTACAGTTGTTGACCTATAGAATATAAGATAAAATAAAATATTGCATAGAGGTGAAATACATGGATAAAGAATTAGCAAATACAATTTTGGATCAGCTGAAAAATGGTGAAATAAAGGAGTATGTTGCAACGAAAGATGTATTTTATACGTTCAGAGAAGTTGTAGTAAGTCGAGAAGATTTTAAACATTTCATTGGTAACGCACAGCGTGGCGGACAGGTTATTTATACATATTCAGAAACGCCACGTTCGTAACTAGAAGAATATAGGGGAGGAGAATTATGGGCGATTTTAAACAAGGCATATTACCGCATTGGGATTATATGTGGAAAGATAGAGCTGGTAATCGATTTATGGGGATGGTCATGTATCCAGAGAAACGAAAGTGTTCAATAAAAATGCTGCAGAAAATAAAAAGAGCATATGAAGAAGCAATAGAAATTAAAGTAACAGTACAAGTTCAACATACATATCAGTACGTAGAAGGAATGATTGTATACTTTGACGAAGAAGCTCCTGTATGTACAATGATTGATAAAGATGAGAATCCGCATCATATATTTGTAAAAGATATTTTGCGAATTGAGCACTCTGAATAATCTTTTCATAAATAAATTGAAATTCCATAATAATAATCTTTTTCTATAATAGTTATCTTTTAGTATGTAACGAGAACTGAAAGTATATGTATAATATTTAATAAAGTAAAATTGATAAATGTAATCGTTTTTTAGAGCAGATTATCGTTTAATGTCTGTTCTTTTTTGCGTGATGCTGGAGAAATATATTCCTCCAGCATTTGCCGTTTTATGACAAAATATATTGGTAACTTTTTTTAAAATAAGGTTAAATTCGTTGACAACTTTTTTGAAAAGCACTTTATTGACATGAGTTTTAGAATGTTGTTTCATAGTCATTGTATTGAAAAAAATCGACTGTCGTGTCGAAAAGTAAAAGTTAAAAAAAGAAAGAATTTATACATATATCTTGTGTCTTATTTTGAAACGTAATACAATATATAGAGAAATCAAGAAACAACATACAGAGAGTATAGATTGGAGAGGGAGGGTCGGAAATGTTAGTTGCATATGATTCTATGACAGGAAACGTGAAGCGTTTCATTCACAAATTAAATATGCCGGCCGTTCAAATTGGTGAAGATCTAGTAATAGATGAAGACTTTATTTTAATTACGTATACAACAGGTTTTGGCAATGTACCAGAACGTGTTTTAGAATTTTTAGAGCGCAATAATGACAAATTAAAAGGCGTATCTGCAAGCGGCAATCGTAACTGGGGAGACATGTTCGGTGCAAGTGCTGACAAAATTTCTGCTAAATATGAAGTGCCTATTGTATCAAAATTTGAGTTATCAGGAACAAATAACGATGTAGAATACTTTAAGGAAAGGGTGCGGGAGATTGCGACACATTGAACTGAATAATGAAATCACGCAAATGCAGGACGGTTTTTATCAGCTTCATAAAGATAAAGAGGCATTAGAAGTCTTTATGGAAGAAGCTAGAGAGAATACCGTTCCTTTTAATAGCGTGGCAGAGCGAATGGAATATATGAAAGAACATGATTACTATTACAACGTTCTGGACGAGTATAGCTTGGAGGAAGTAGAAGAAGTATATAACATCGCTTATGGTGAAAACTTCGAGTTCCAATCTTATATGGCAGCATCTAAGTTCTACAAAGATTATGCGTTAAAAACAAATGATCAAAAACAATACTTAGAAAGCTATGAAGATCGTGTAGCAATTGTGTCATTATACTTAGGACGCGGTGATGTTGCGAAGGCAAAACAATTCGCAAGCATGATTGTAAAACAAAACTACCAACCAGCGACACCAACCTTTTTAAATGCGGGAAGAAGCAGAAGAGGAGAAATGGTGTCTTGTTTCTTGTTAGAGATGGACGATAGCTTAAATTCAATCGGCTTTAACATTAATACAGCGATGCAATTATCGAAAATCGGCGGCGGAGTAGCTTTAAACTTATCTAAGCTACGCGCACGTGGTGAGCAAATTAAAGGTATTGATAACGCCGCGAGTGGCGTAGTACCTGTTATGAAATTGCTTGAAGATTCGTTTTCATATGCGAATCAACTGGGCCAACGAAAAGGTGCCGGGGCTGTATATTTAAACATTTTCCATTGGGATATTATTGAATTCCTTGATACAAAAAAAATAAATGCCGACGAGAAGAGCCGTATTCAGTCTCTATCAATCGGAATTATCGTTCCAAGTAAGTTCTTTGAGCTTGCTGAGAAAAACGAACCTTTCCATGTTTTCGCGCCTTATACGGTGTTTAAAGAATACGGAAAACATTTAGATGATATTGATATCGATGAAATGTACGATGAATTAATGAGCAATCCGAAAGTGAAGAAGAAGCCGCTAGATATTAGCGCGCGTGATATGCTTATTAAAATCGCTATGATTCAGCTTGAGTCTGGTTATCCATACTTAATGTTTAAATCAAATGCAAATAACCAACATCCACTGAAGGATATTGGAACTGTGAAGATGTCGAACTTGTGTTAAATATGTAGCACCTTCTAGTAGAAATGCTAGTCGAAAACTCCGTTAAACGGGGAAAGCCTCAAGTTTGAGGTAACCTACCGTGCTAAATCTTATCTTAGAATGAAAATAGAAAAGTTCAGAATGTATCTTATTATTTTGTATAGCAGAGTGATCGGACAACATAAAGTAATAAGAGACTTTCTGAAAGATTAAGATAAGTAAAAGCCTAACGACTATCCCTTATGGGAGTAGAGCGCAAGTGATTGGCGTTCGAAAAGCGGAGCACCTAATCAGGTAATGCTGTAGGTGATGATATAGTCTGTCCTGTATGGTGACATACAGCAGTTGCATGAGCAACGGACTGAGGAGTAGCGAACTCGGTTGAACATTCGAGACAGAAATCTTCCAGCTACAAGAAACTTCTGAAATAAATGATTACGGTACAGATGACATTATCCGCCGCGATATTAACTGTAACTTAGGATCATTAAATATCGTAAATGTGATGGAAAATAAAGAAATTCGTGAAGCAGTTCATGCAGGAATGGAAGCTTTAACAGCTGTTTCTGATATGACAATCATTCCGAATGCACCAACTGTGAAAAAAGCAAATGATGAGCTTCATTCAGTTGGACTTGGAGCAATGAACTTACACGGATATTTAGCAAAAAATAAAATCGGTTATGAAAGTGCAGAAGCGAAAGAGTTTGCTCGTACATTCTTTATGATGTTAAATTACTACTCTATTGAGAAAAGTATGGAAATCGCTAAAGAAAAGGGCGAAACATTTAAAGACTTCGATAAGTCTGATTATGCGAACGGCACATACTTTGAGAAGTATGAAACGACAGATTACAGCCCAGTAACTGAAAAAGTTCAGCAACTATTTGAAGGAATTCATATTCCAACAAAAGAAGATTGGACAAGTTTAAAAGAGCAAGTGCAGAAGAATGGATTATATAATTCATACCGTCTTGCTATCGCTCCAACACAATCTATCAGTTACGTTCAAAATGCAACTTCAAGCGTAATGCCGATCGTAAGTCAAATCGAATCAAGAACGTATGCGAATGCGACAACATATTATCCAATGCCGTATTTATCAAAAGATACGTTCTGGTACTATAAATCTTCTTACGATATGAATCAGTTTAAACTAATTGATTTAATCGCAGAAATTCAAGAACATATTGACCAAGGAATTAGTACAATTCTTTACGTTAATAGTGATATTTCAACACGTGAATTAGCACGTTACTACATCTATGCACATAAAAAAGGCTTAAAGAGTCTGTATTATACGAGAACACGTAAATTAAGCGTGGAAGAGTGTGTGGCTTGTACCGTTTAATATAAAAAGTGAGACATGATGAGCAGGGTTTTCTGAACCCTGCTCATGCTTAGTTATCAATTTTTCATGTTTATTTAGAGAAGGGGCGATTGAATGCGTGCGGTAAACTGGAACAAAAAAGAAGATGATTTTAGTTTAATGTTTTGGAAGCAAAACATCGCTCAGTTTTGGACAGAAGAAGAAATCGCAGTGTCTTCTGACAAAAATACTTGGGCACAATTATCAAAAGAAGAGCAAGTTGCTTATAAGCGTGTATTAGGTGGTTTAACACTTTTAGATACGAAACAAGGCGGCGAAGGGATGCCACTTGTACTTGTTCATCTTGAAAATTTACAAGCAAAAAGTGTATTAGCTTTCATGGGCGCTATGGAAGAAGTACATGCGAAGAGTTACAGTCATATTTTCACAACGTTAGCTACTGAAGAAGAAATTGATGATATTTTTGAATGGGTAGATAAGCATCCATTACTTGAGAAAAAGGCTGGTATTGTTACTAGTTATTATCGTCGTTTATTAAAGCCTGAAGTAACGAAAAAAGAGTTATACATGGCGATGGTAGCAAGTGTATTCTTAGAAAGTTATTTATTCTATAGTGGATTCTTCTATCCGCTGTACTTAGCAGGTCAAGGTAAGCTGACTGCAAGTGGTGAAATTATTAACTTAATAATTCGTGATGAGTCAATTCACGGCGTATTCGTCGGTATTTTAGCACAACAAATCTTTGCGGAACTTTCTGCAGAAGATCAACAAGAAGTGCAAAAAGAAACGCAAGAGTTATTAATGGAACTATATGAAATTGAAATGGCATACACAGAAGAAATTTACACTTCTATCGGTCTTGTAGAGGATGTAAATCGTTTCGTTCGTTACAATGCGAATAAAGGACTTATGAACTTAGGACTTGAGCCGAAGTTTGAAGAAGAAGAAATTAACCCAATCGTTTTAAATGGTTTACGTACAGATACGAAAAACCATGATTTCTTCTCTGTAAAAGGAAATGGTTACGTAAAAGCAACAAATGTTGAAAAGTTATCTGACAATGACTTCGTATTTGATTTTTAATATAGTGCTATAAAAAAGCTGTCTTTATAGAAAAGACAGCTTTTTTGCTATGTATAGTTTACATAATGATATTATTTTGTGAAAATATTTCTATCTTGTAAAAGCAAAATTTGTGAGGCGGTGAAAATAAAAAACACGGAATAAAGTTTAATGTTTTATATGTAGCAGTATGAGAGATTGAATAACTTATGTCAAAATGAATAAAAAATGAGAAGAATTAATTCCCAATTCCACCTATATGCTCTTTTTCGACTTGAATTTTTTAATTACAGAAATTTTGGCTCGAAAATTGCATTGATATTTAAAAACAAAAGGAGATTGTAATACTTGGTGTGGTATATAAAGTCATTTGAAAGCGTTTCCTTTTGGTATCAATTTTTAATTGAAAATTAGATAGAGAAAGTAGGGGGAATGATAGGTGGGAAAAACAGTTGGTTTAAAACGATCATTAGGACTTTGGTCAATTGTTATGCTAGGGGTCGGATATATGACACCGATGGTTGGGTTTGATACATTTGGAATCGTTTCTGAAAAAACGGGTGGGCATGTTCCAGGAGCTTATCTGATTGCATTAGCAGGGATGTTGTTTACCGCTGCAAGCTACGGCAAAATGGTAAAGGTTTTTCCTACCGCAGGATCAGCTTATACGTACACACAGAAGACAATTAGTGCACGGCTTGGATTTCTTGTTGGATGGTCAGCATTATTGGACTATTTGTTTCTACCGATGGTGAACGCACTATTAACGAGAATTTATTTGTCAGCATTTTTTCCGAGTGTTCCTAATTGGATATGGGTCGTTGGCTTTGTACTACTGATTACACTTATAAATATTATTAGCGTAAATGTTACTGCTAACTTCAATACGTTTTTAGTAATATTTCAAGTGCTAGTAATGGTTTTGTTTGTTTTTCTAGTGATAAAAGGTTTATTAGCGGGAGAGGGAACAGGAGAAATTTTTTCCATTCAGCCGTTTTTTCAATCAGATATACAAATATCACCATTAGTTGCAGGGGCGACAATTCTTTGTTTTTCATTTTTAGGTTTTGATGCAGTAACTACATTTGCAGAAGAGACACCAAACGCGAAGAAAACAATTCCTCGAGCGATTTTTCTTACTGCTTTAATCGGTGGCGTTTTATTCATTACTACTACGTATTTTACACAGTCGTTTTTCCCAGATACATCTGTATTTAAAGATAAAGAATCAGCATCTCCAGAAATTGCGCTATATGTTGGTGGAAAACTATTTCAAGCCTTCTTTTTAGTAGGAACACTTATGGGGACACTTGCGTCTGGTTTAGCTTCTCATACAAGTGTATCCAGATTATTATATGTAATGGGGCGAGATAATGTAATTCCGAAGAAGATATTCGGATACATTCATCCTCGTTGGAGAACGCCAGTATATAATATTATTTTCGTCGGAGTTATTTCGCTTTGCGCTATATTCTTTGATTTAGAAACAGCAACATCCCTTATTAACTTTGGAGCGCTTATTGCATTTACATCTGTTAATTTATCTGTAATTTCCTACTATGTAATTAAGAAAAAAAGGTATAAAACGATAAAGGACTGCTTAAATTTCTTAGTGATGCCTATTTTAGGTGGTGGTACTGTAGCAGTATTATGGTTTAATCTCAATATTCATTCACTTATTTTGGGGCTTTGCTGGGCTGTTATTGGAATTGGATACCTTCTATATGTTACAAATATGTTTCGTTCAGCTCCTCCGCAAATGCACTTTGAAGAAGCGCAGGAAATATAAAAAGCATCGGATACATTCCGATGCTTTTTACATTTGTTAATCATGCAGTATTGCATAAGTCATTCAAAGGTTCATAAGTAAGGCGATGACACGACATGATTACTTTAGTATTTTCAATTGGCACGATTATTGCTTTATACAATTAGTAAAAATAAAAGCGGGGTGTTATCGTGCCAATTCAATCAGAAAAACATGCTAATACAGTTGAGCTTGAGAATTCTTTAGAGGAATTTCAAGCAATATTAAAAGAGGCGCTTCATTTTTTACATTATCCAGACGAAGTATTCGAATTTCTGAAAAAACCAATGCGTTTTTTGGAAGTAAGCATTCCTGTTCGTATGGATGATGGAACGACAAAGGTATTTCAAGGGTATCGCGCTCAGCATAATGACGCAGCAGGGCCAACGAAAGGTGGTATTAGATTCCATCCAGATGTTACGGCAGAAGAAGTAAAAGCACTTGCTGGCTGGATGAGCTTGAAATGTGGAGTGACAGGACTGCCATATGGAGGCGCAAAGGGCGGGATTATTTGTAATCCACAGGAGATGAGTTTTAGAGAACTAGAGTTACTAAGTCGTGGGTATGTAAGAGCAGTAAGTCAAATTGTAGGACCGACGAAAGATATTCCAGCTCCTGATATGTACACAAATGCACAAATTATGGCTTGGATGCTAGATGAATATGATCATATTAGGGAGTTTGACTCTCCAGGCTTTATTACCGGGAAACCGTTAATGCTAGGGGGATCACAGGGCCGGGAAACAGCAACTTCTAAAGGGGTATTGTATACACTTCAGTTAGTAAGTGAGTTAAAACAAATTCCTCTGCAAAATATGCGAGTTATTATTCAAGGATTTGGGAATGTTGGAGG
Organism: Bacillus sp. SH5-2; assembly: GCF_008368905.1. Taxonomy (NCBI): domain Bacteria; kingdom Bacillati; phylum Bacillota; class Bacilli; order Caryophanales; family Bacillaceae; genus Bacillus; species Bacillus sp. SH5-2. The sequence continues at coordinate 285,285 of NZ_QOSD01000001.1, read as the reverse complement.
GTATTTGGCGAAATATCTATATGATATTGGTGTGAAAGTAGTGGGGGTATCAGATGCTATAGGAGCGATTTATAATCCAGATGGTCTAGATGTTCCTTATTTACTAGAAAACAGAGATTCTTTTGGTGTAGTATCGAATCTCTTTAGTAAAACAATTTCTAATCAGGAGTTGTTAGAAAAAGAATGTGATGTACTCGTTCCAGCGGCAATTGGGGGAGTGATTACGAAGCATAATGCAGGAAATCTTGGATGTAAGATTATCATTGAAGCTGCAAATGGTCCAACAACAAAAGAAGCGATAACTATGTTAGAAGAAAAGGGAATTTTGGTTGTTCCAGATATTTTAGCAAACTCTGGTGGTGTTATTGTTTCTTATTTTGAATGGTGTCAAAACAACCAAGGATATTACTGGACAGAGCAATATGTTGATCAATGTTTAAAGGAGAAAATTACTACTAGTTTTGCTAACGTACTTGACACTTCTAAACGCTTTGGAGTAAATATGAAAATTGCTGCGTATATTGAAGGAGTTAGCAAGATTGTAGAAGCGTCACGCCTAAGAGGTTGGTTGCATTTTTAACCTAAAGGATAAAGGGGGGGCTTAAATGAAACTAGATATTTTACTAGAAGAAGTGGAGAGGCAACCAATCGGTTATTATTGCATTTTGTCGAATAGTCATCGTTATGATATAGCTGTTACGTATTCACAACAGTTTCTTGGAAAAGCAATGGTTACTTCTATTCAAAATGGGAGAATGATTTTATTAAGTCAAGAAGATATTGGAGAAGAACAATATTGGGCACCAAGGCTAGGAATTGAGAGAGAAGATATAGAAGAGTTTCAAAGCTTTTTCCATATGATTCTTCAGTCACAAAGGTTAGAAGAACAATATTAATAGAATAAAAGAAAGGGATGATTGATTATGTACTATGATATTATTACGAGTCCATGCTATGGAACAATTGAAAAAGTGTCTATTAATAAGGATTCTCGAGTTTATGAATGGGAGCCATTATTTTCTATTAAAGATATGAATGGTAAACTAGAAGTAATTAAAATAGGATGTAGCGGAGAAGTTCAATCTTTAGAAGTAGAGGCAGGAGATAAAGTAATTCCAGGTATGGTATTAGCGTATATTCAAGAAGACCTTTTCGTTAGTGGTAGTGATTAATGATAGAACAATGAGGAAGATGGAGGTGTTCATCTTCTTTTTTTATCCCACTATTTACGGGATAATAATCGGTGGGATGTACAAAACCACCACTGATTAAAGTTTCACTTTATTAAACAAAGGAAGAAATGTTTTATTTTCAGATTAATTAAAAAAATCTGTATTTAATGATACAATACAAATTAAGTCGTTCAAAGGAGGAATAGCAGAATGTTTTCCATTGCTCATAAAAAAATTAGACCTATTGTTTCTCTATCTATTGATCAATTTGAAAAGGAATGGAATATAGATGTTGAAAATATAAAAGAATCTTTTCTGTTTTTAAAAAGAGGAGAAAAATTATTTGCATACGTTCATGTTAAAGATCTGCTGTCAAACAGTGATGGATTAACTTCCCAGCTATTACTTTCAAATGCTGTTTCGCTAGATACAATATGTCATCTTAGTAAAGATATTTCTTTAACAGCTCTTTTTCAAATTATTGGAGCGCCAATTGCTATAGTAAAAAATGAAATGGATGAGTTAACAGGATATATAAGAAGAGAGGATGTTTTTGCAGAACTATTTAAACAAGAAAATCAGAGTGTTGATATACTGAAAATTATTTTAACGTCTATTCCAATGGGGATTTTTGTAGTGGACCGTGAAAAGAAAATTGTAAATTGCAATGAATCTGGCTTGAAGATGATTAAATCAACTCCTGAAAAAGTTATGAATGTACCAGCAGAACAGATTTTTAATGAAGAACATATTAATAACGTATTTGCAACAGGAAAAACGATTTTGAATCAATTACAACTCACAAATGAGATGGGTGTATTAGTTGACTATAGTCCTATTCCAAACTTTGATCAAAGTATTGAAGGAATGGTTATTATTGTACAAGATTTGCCAATGGTCGAGGACATGGCGATGGAAATTGAATATATAAAGGATTTAAATAAAGATTTACATGCAATATTGTCTAGTATATATGATGAAATATTAGTTGTTAATCCTAAAGGGGAATTGATTCGTTATAGTGAAACCATTATCAATGATTTTTGGGGAAGTAATTTGAAGGATCTGTTAGGAAAAAATCTTTTAGACTTAGAAAAGAAAGGATTATTTAGTCCATCTGTCACGCGACTAGTACTGGAACAACAAAAAAAGGTATCCGTTGTACAAGAAACAAAAAATGGAAGGAAAATCTTAGCGGTTGGAAATCCAGTATTTAGTGAGAGTGGAGAGCTTCATCGCATTATTATTGCCTCGAGAGATATTACAGAAGCAACGAGATTGAAGACGGAATTACATGAAATAAAGAAGATATCAGAGCAATATAAGAAGGAATTAGATGACTTTAAAAATAAAGATCGCTTTCTTAAGAAGCTTATTTACTGTAGTCCAAAAATGGAGCAGATTATTAACCAAGCTAAAAAAATAGCAGATTTTTCTTCCAACGTTCTTATTTCTGGAGAATCGGGAGTTGGAAAGGAAGTAATTGCCCAGGCAATTCATCAACTTGGAAATCGGTCTTCAAGGCCATTTTTAAAATTAAACTGCGGGGCAATTCCAGAAACATTGTTAGAAAGTGAACTATTTGGTTATACGAAAGGGGCATTTACAGGGGCGGATAAAAACGGAAAAGAAGGATATTTTAAGCGAGCTGATCAAGGTATTTTATTTTTAGATGAAATTGGAGAAATGCCCTTACATTTGCAAGTGAAATTGCTTAGAGTCTTGCAAGAACAAGAAGTAATTCCTATTGGAAGTACAATACCTACGAAAATAAATGTACAAATTATTGCTGCTACAAATAAAAGTCTTGAAAAGATGGTAGAAGCTGGAACATTCCGCGAAGATTTATTTTATCGCTTAAATGTAATTCCATTGCAAGTTCCTCCTCTAAGAGAACGAATGGAAGATGTTCCAGTACTTGCCTTTCATTTCTTACAACAGTTAAATGAAAAATATAATAAAAATTATCATTTAACTCCGGATGCACTTAACTTACTAGAGTTTTATTCATGGCCAGGAAATGTACGTGAATTACAAAATATGATTGAACGCTTAGTAGTATCAGCAGACGATCTAGTAATTGAAGCTGAGTTTGTTAGTAAGTTTTTGACACCAGGCTATGATTTTAAAAAATCAAAACCAGTTATTACAAGAGTATTACCGTTACAAGAAGCACTAAATTCTGTAGAAGAACAACTGATTTTGCTTGCAATGAAGCAGCATAAAACAACGACTAAGGCTGCAAAAGCTCTTGGAATCAGCCAATCTTCAGTGAGTCGAAAATATCAAAAAATTGTTAGCGAAAAAGGGATAGAGGCTGATATCATCTCATATTCCTAAAAAGGAGAAGGTCGCATAGACTTCTCCTTTTTGCTCGTTTACTGAGTTTTCCGCTGTTTGTGGGTATTATGTGCTATCATCTAAAAATTCAATGAAATAAAAGATGATAGTGGCGCTGACGGATGTTCTGTTTTATGCAAAATGGAATAGTGTATGCAAAAATGCATAACTCTTTTTTGTTACATGTAAGAATATAGTTAGTTTTTATTCCGCTATTTGCCGGGCAGTAAAACTCCCACCTTAAAATTCGGCTGAGGCAAAGAAGTTAGGTGGAAGCCCTGCTGCCCGTAAAAGCCCGATTGGTGTGGGCTTATAAACAGTGGGGATGAACAAAACCCTCACTGAATAAAGTTTCACTTTATATGATTCCTTTGTATTTGAAATATTGGCATGAAAATTGCTTATAAATATATAAACGATTGATAAAGGGGGATTCAATATAGTGCTAGATTTAAAAATGTATGTAAACGGTGAATGGAAAGAGTCTAGTAATCTAGAGAAAAGAACGATTATTAACCCTGCGAATGGCAAGGGTATAGCATATGCACCAGAGGGAACAATTGAGGATGTAAAACACGCGATAGAAGTGGCAAGAGCGACTTTTGATAGCGGAATTTGGTCAGAAACATCGGCTGCTGAAAGGGCGTCTTATTTATTTAAAATAGCAGATGAGATTGATAAAAATATAGAAGAACTAGTGCGTCTTGAAACAATGGATAATGGAAAAACGCACCGTGAAGCAGAAGGAGATATTGGAGATGCAGCGGCTTGTTTTCGCTATTACGCTGGGATGATTACAAAGCCAGATGGACAAACATATCATGTAGCTGATCCGATGCAAGCAATGGTTGTAAGAGAACCAGTTGGTGTTTGTGGATTAATTGTTCCATGGAATTATCCGTTACTGATGAGTGTATGGAAAATTGCACCTGCTTTAGCAGCTGGAAACACAATTGTGTTTAAACCTTCTGAAGTGACGCCAATCACTGCAACAAAGTTATTCGAAATCCTTGACAAAGTAGAGTTACCAAAAGGTGTTGCTAATATGGTGATGGGGGCAGGACCAACAGTAGGGAATGAAATTGCAGCAAGTAATAAAGTGGATATGATTTCCTTTACAGGTGGAACAAAAACAGGTAAGCACATTATGAGAACGGCAGCAGATAACATGAAAAAGATTTCGCTCGAACTTGGAGGGAAATCTCCAAATATTATTTTTGCAGATGCGGATTTTGAAACAGCCGTTGACTACGCTTTATTTGGTATTTATGCAGGTAGCGGACAAGTATGTTCAGCAGGATCTAGAATCCTTGTAGAAGAAAGCGTTTACGATAAATTTGTTAATAGTTTTGTAGAGCGAGCAAAGCAAATTAACGTTGGGCCGGGTGATAATCCAGAATCAGAAATGGGACCACTTGTAAGTCAAGAACATATGGAAAAAGTATTACGCTACATTGAAATTGGAAAAGACGAAGGGGCAGAAATTGCTTGTGGGGGTAAGCGGATACTGACAGATGGAAAAGGCGACGGTTTCTTTATTGAACCAACGGTCTTTGTCAATGTAAAACCCGATATGCGCATTGTACAGGAAGAAATTTTCGGTCCCGTTGTAGTAATTCAAAAGTTTAAAAATGAACAGGAAGCAATTGAGTTAGCAAATGGCACAGATTATGGCTTAGCTGGAGGGGTATTTACGGTTGATGGTGCAAAAGCAATGCGTGTGATTCGCAAGCTTCGTGCAGGAATTACGTGGATTAATAGCTATCATCCAACATACAATGAGGCACCTTGGGGTGGATATAAACAAAGTGGTATAGGTCGTAGCCTAGGAACGTTTGGTTTAGAGGAATTTCAAGAAATTAAGCAGATTAATATAAATCTAGAAGTAGAACCTATTGGTTGGTTTGCAAATAAAAAGAATGTAGGAGTGAAATAGATGGAAACGAATGTGAAAAATAAATTGAATGAGAAAGATGTAAAAGATTCAAGTGTAAATGAGTATATTACGAAAGTACTACAGTTAATTGAAAAAGAAAAGGTTTCTGAAGAAGAGGCGAACTGGATTCAAAAAGAAACAGTAGATGGATTTAGAGAGCATGTGAACCCAGGTTTTCTTGCTTATAGAAAGACAGTAACAAAAGATGGACAATTTGCAGCAGTAGAATGGTCAGATGAAGGATCTTGTTTTATGGATATTAATGGTAAAAAATACATTGACTGTTTAGGTGGATTCGGAATTTACAATGTCGGTCACCGTAATCCAAAAGTAGTAAAAGCTGTGACAGATCAATTAAAGCGTCAAGCATTGCATAGCCAGGATTTACTAGATCCACTTCGAGCAATTCTTGCAAAGATTTTAGCGGATATTACACCTGGTGATTTGAAATACTCCTTCTTTACAAATAGTGGAACAGAAAGCGTAGAGGCAGCATTAAAACTAGCAAAAATGTATAGTGAACGAACAACTTTCATTTCTACAACTCGTGCTTTCCATGGTAAGAGTCTTGGTTCTTTATCTGGAACGGCAAAAGGAATGTTCCGTAAACCATTTTTACCATTAATTCCGGGTTTCCGTCATGTTCCATTTGGCGACATTGATATGATGAGAAAAACATTTGAGACATGTGAATTAGTGGGAGAAGATGTTGCAGCAGTTATTTTAGAGCCAATTCAAGGGGAAGGAGGAATAATTTTACCTCCAGAGAATTATTTGAAACAAGTGCGAGAGCTTTGTGATGAATTTGGATCGCTCCTTATTTTTGATGAAGTACAAACTGGAATGGGGCGTACAGGAAAAATGTTTGCAGCAGATTTATATGATGTTGTGCCGGATATTATTTGTCTTGCGAAAGCGTTTGGTGGAGGTGTAATGCCAGCGGGAGCTATTGTTGCGAAAGAGAAAGTATTCCAAAGTTGGTTTGAAAATCCGTTTATGCATACGACAACGTTTGGAGGAAATCCTCTTGCATGTGCTGCTGCCATTGCAACAATTCATGTATTATTGGAAGAGAAATTACCGGAACGATCTGCAGAAGTTGGGGAGTATTTCTTAAAAGGATTGAAACAAGCAGCAGAAGGACATGAAGATAAAATATTTGAAATTCGTGGTCAAGGTTTAATGATTGGTATTGAATTCCATAAAGACGAGATTGGTTATGAAGTGTCAAAGGCAATGTTTGATCAAGGCATTCTTGTTGCGGGAACATTGATTAATTCAAAAACAATTCGTATTGAGCCATCTCTTACAATTAGTTATGAAGAGGTAGATACAGTCATTAATGCGTTTAAATCTGTGCTAGCGCAAGTAAAATAATTTTTGTATAAGATTATATATGAATTCAAACTAGTAAAGCCATCATGTTGCTTCGTTTAATTGGGTTACTAGTTTTGATTCCAAGAAGGCAGTGTAACGAGAGTTACACTGCCTTTTTATTACATTTTTATTTGTAAGTATTTACATATAGTCTGTCCTAGTGTACTATTTAACTAGTACACTGATACAAAAGGAGGGAAGAAATGAAAATAGAGTTTTCTCCAAATACACCAATTTACATTCAGGTAATGGAATACATAAAAAAAGAAATCGTAACGGGTCATTTATTACCTGGCGATAAAATTCCCTCTGTACGTGAATTAGCGAGCGAATTACAAGTAAATCCAAATACGATACAGCGCACATTTCAAGAGCTAGAACGTGACGGTGTTGTTGTAACGCGTAGAGGAATGGGACGATATGTAACAAATGAAGGGGAGAAAATTATGGAGCTACGCAAAGATATGGCGAAAGAATTACTTCACTCTTTTATAGATGGAATGGATAATTTAGGTTTTTCAGAAGACGAAATTCTTACAATCCTTCGTTCTTCATTAAATGAGAAGAAGGAGGAGAGCGAATGACGGAGCTATTAAAAATAGAAAACTTATGGAAGCGGTACGGATTAAAAGCAGTGATTCGTGAGTTAAACATAGAGATTACAAAAGGAAAAATCGTTGGGCTTGTTGGAGATAACGGAAGCGGGAAAACGACGTTATTAAAAATGATTGCAGGCTTGCAGCACCCTTCTGAAGGTAGCATAGCAATTAACGGTAAAAAAGTTGGATTAGAGACGAAAGGAATCGTTTCATTTATGGCTGATAAGCCAGTCTTTGATGACTGGATGACTGTAAAAGATTCTTTATTTTTCTATCGTGATTTTTATAAGGACTTTGATATTCAAAAAGCGGTAGATACGATAGTGGAATTTAAAATACCACTGGAAGAGAGAATTACAGCATTATCAAAAGGTATGGTTGAAAAGCTTCAAATCATTTTAACTTTTTCTCGGAGAGCTAAATTATACGTACTAGATGAGCCGCTTGGCGGGATTGATCTCGTTTCTAGAGAACATGTATTAAAGTTAATATTACAGTTTTATAGAGAAGATTGTACAATGTTAATTTCAACCCATCTAATAAATGAAATTGAAAATATTTTTGATGAAGTGATCTTTTTAAAAGATGGAGAAATTGTGCTATATGAGAATGTAGAAGATCTCCGTTTTCAGAGAGGAAAAGCAGTTCATGAGTTGTTTAAGGAGGTGTTTAGTAAGTGAAGTCGTTACTTTCTTATTTATGGAATGTGAATAAGAAAAAATATATTGTTACTTTTTTAATTTTTGTGTTAATTGAAGCGATTTTATTTTCACAAATGATTGTAAAAAAGAGTGAGACAGCTGTTGTGAAACAAGACGCGATATTCGGATTTATTATTATTATTTTCATGTTTTATGTGTTGTATATGTTTTTACAAACGATGAAGTCGTGTTCACGTTTACTAACAAATCCATTGTTACGGGTTACAGCGATATCTGGGAAACAGTATGTTTTTTCTATCCTTATCTACTTTTTTATTGTAATGGCCATATGGTATGGCATATGTGGAATTCTTTTCTATGTAGGTTATGTATTAGCATTTCCTACGACGTATGTATATATAGATACACAAGAGATTATGCAAGCAGGTATAATAAAGAATTTAATATATACAATGAGTGATTTGTTTGAGTTTTTATTTGCGGTGTTACAAATTTTCTTAGTAGTTACTCTCGTTAAATTGCTTACTAAGAAGAAAAAGATACAAAAAATATTGATTGTCATTATTTCTCTAATCGTAAGTATAGCGATTACTTTAGTGACAACATTGCTAGGAAAATTAGCTCCAGCTTTCCAGGGATTGCGAAGAGTAGAATATCGTAGTGAAGGTAAAGGCCTGTTTATTGATATGTTTCAAGAAAATGGATTAAACATTTTTAATATAAGTTTTATGGTAATTGTTAGTGCTCTAATAGTATATGTAATTGCTTATATTATCGATAAAAAACTAGAAGTTTAAAGGAGGAATTACCATTGGGAAACGTAGTAGTAAAATTAGAAAATGTTCGAAAAAAGATTGGTAGAACAGAAATTATTCGTGGTTTATCATTTGAGGTTCGTGAGGGAGAAGTGTACGGTTTCCTTGGACCGAACGGTAGTGGTAAAACGACGACAATTCGTATGATGACAGGTCTTATATCAATGACAGAGGGCGATATTACAATTTGTGGACATAGTATTCGCACGGAGCGTGAAAAAGCGCTAGAGCAGATTGGAGCGATTGTAGAAAATCCTGAGCTATATGATTATATGACAGGAATGCAAAACTTAAAGCATTTTGCGAACATGGCAATTACACCAATTAGTAAAGAGCGCATTGCTGAAATTGTAAAGCTTGTTGAATTAGAGCATGCGATTCATAAAAAAGTGAAAACATATTCCCTTGGTATGAAACAACGTTTAGGAATTGCACAGGCATTGCTTCATCAGCCGAAAATCTTAATTTTAGATGAGCCGACAAATGGATTAGATCCAGCTGGTATACGCCAAATTCGTGATTATTTACAACGTTTAGCGAAAGAAGAAAATATTGCCGTAATCGTATCAAGTCACTTATTAAGTGAAATTGAACTCATGTGTGATCGCGTCGTTATTATTAAGCAAGGTGAGTTTGTACAAGAGTACAACTTACACGAACAAGTGAAACATGATGAGACAGTAGTTGTAGCGTTTGAAGTAGATCAAGTACAGAAAGCAAATGAAATTATTAAAGGCAAGGCGCAAGGAAATGTCATTGTAGTATCTGTAACGAAAGAAGAAATTCCGCAGCTTGTAAAAAGGCTTGTGAATGACGATGTGCTAGTATACGGAGTTACTGTTCAAAATAAAACGTTAGAGGATGAGTTCTTAGCGATTACAGGGGGAGTGAAAGCGTAATGTTTAAATTAATTCAAAATGAATTTTTAAAGTTGCATGCGAAAAAAGGTATGTACATTTTAATTGGTGTCATTGCGGCACTCGAAATTTTAGGAACTTTAGCAATGATGAAGTGGGGAAAAGGTAATGAGTTTAAGGGGGCTTATTTAGATTATGTAAACTCAGAGATTGGTTTAATTATTTTATTCGCAACAATTTTTGGGATCACACTTGCAGCCCGTACTCTTACTGATGAGTTTCAAAAAGGTACAATTAAACAATTGTTAATTCGTCCAAGAAAACGACTTACAGTTTTATTTTCTAAATATATTACTGTGTTATTAGCGATGCTATTTATCGTATTTGCCGGTATGTTAATCGCAACGATTATTGGTGGCATTGTAATGGATGGTAGTAAAACAGATTTAACGTTAGGAATTGTTTTAAAAACGGTATTATATCAGCTTGTATCACCATTTTTCTTTGCAACACTTGCCTTTTTCTTAGCAAATGTATTTAGAAAATCCGTATTGCCATTAATTATTACGTTGTTCTTATATTTCTTACAAGGAGTAATTAATATGGTATTAATAATGTTTGCAAAAGGTGTAGCGAAATTTGTAGTATTCTTCCATTTGGATTTAAGAGCTTACGACAGCAATAAATTAGTAAGCGGCGGAATGGAACCAACATTCACAGAATTCACATTCACAACTTCATTATTACTTGTAGCTGTATATTTTGTTGTATTACTTGTAGCATCAAGTGCATTATTCCAAAAACGTGACGTATTATAATAAAAGAAATCCTCGCTTGTAAAAACGGGGATTTTTATTACATAACTTTCTAGTAGATGTCAGATGAAAGAAAAGTGATATGGCATTTTAAATAAAAAGATTGCTAGTTATGTTGTTAGAAAGCATTTGAGAAAAATAGGAAGAATTTCAACTATGCTCATAGTATTATTTAGTTATCCTGCCATTTTTAGGCGAGGAGTTTCCTATAAAACGATGAGTGAAGTTTTACTTTTACTATCTTCGGAGGTGTTCAACATTGCAATATGCATTTTCACGTATAAGGCTACGTAGTTTTTTTGGATGGATGATTATAGGGTTGTTCCTTACGATAATTCCATTAGAGCTATCCAATGTTTCTGATAACACGTTAGAGGTTATTACACAAATAACTGTATTTTTTGTATTTCCGTTATTTTGGTTGTACGTAAAAGCAAATAAAAATAATGTTGTGTTTCAAAGTTTTTTTGATAAGCCAGGACGTTTACCGTGGGGACTCATTGTATTAGCAATGATAATGGGAATGATTTTTTCAGTCGGTATATCTCATATTCAATTTTACATATTAGCGCATACGTTACCTAATTTCTTAGTTACTATGTTAGAAGGCGGAAATGTCATTAATATGAGTAACGTATATATGACGATATTTACTTTCATTTCAGCATGTGTATTAGCACCTATTATGGAAGAGGTTATTTTTAGGGGCTTCTTTTTACAGCGAATGGCTTATAAATGGGGTATTAAACGAGCTGTTATTGTATCTTCGCTTATTTTTGGATTAGGACATTTTGATGTTATCGGTGCATTCATGTTTGGTGTTATTATGTGCCTTTTATACATAAAGACGAAAAATATATGGACGAATATTGCGGTGCATGCTTTAAATAATTTAATTGCAACAAGTATGCAATTTGTAGGTGGAGAGGGAAGTGATGCAATTTCAATTACTGAATTGCAGGCACAAAGTAATTTATGGATCGGCATTGGTCTTACCATTGTCGGATTACTTTGGTTAATTCCTTACATATGGAAACAATGGCGTACAGTAAAAGAAGTTGGTGTGCCACCGATGCGCTTTATAAATGAAGAAAAAGTAGTGAATGTATCACAAGAGAATGAAGTGTATAGTCAAGTCATTGTAACAGATAGATTGATGGCTGTAGAGCTACCAGATGAGGCTGTAAATAAGCTTCGGTTAGAAGAAAAGGATTATGTAACAATCTCTGTAGAAGAAGATACAATTGTTATAAAGAAAGCGTATAATCGATAATTAAAAAACATCTCTCCTATACAAAAGGAGAGATGTTTTTAATTCGTAATAATTTCTACACGAAAATTATTACCGTTCTTTACATATTTAATATCTGTAACAGTGCGGACTGTTTTTAAAAGCTCCACTTTTTCACCAATTCGAGGGATAGTCGGAACATTGTCCCAAATACCAAGCAAGTCGTCTAATTGTGCCGTTTTTTCATAAAACCAGATTTTCAATGTAAATCCCCTTTCTCGAACTTTATGTATTTTAATACATAATATATTATTTTTATTCTTATTGTAAGGGGTTTTTTATCTTTTTTTGAATAAAAATTAATTAATTTTCTGGGAATATATGTTCAATGTCCGGAGTAAGAGATACTTCTGATAATACGATATGAGAAACTGTCGTTGCATATGAAGAAACATCATTGATAAATTCTTCAAGTTCAACGAGTGAAGGGACAGAAATCTTTACGATGTAGCATAAGCTTCCTGTTACTCGGTAACAAAAACTTGCAGATGGATAAGACTGAATAAACTGTTGCATACGTGTTGTGTCACCATTTTTTAAAGTGATTTCTAAAATACAATCTAAGACAAGTCCTGCTTTTTTATAATCAATGTCGATTGTGTATTTTTGAATAACTCCTTCATTTTCGAGTTTACGAACACGTTCTGCAGTAGATGGAGCGGATAAATTTACTCGTTTGGCCAATTCGCGCATCGAAAGGCGACTATCATTATATAATTCATTTAAAATTTTACGATCAACACGATCTAATTGCATTTGTAAATATACCTCCAGTAAAATGATAATTTTTGTAAAGGAAAAATATAAATTAAGATTCATATGAAATGTAAAGAGAACTTTATTTATTTTACAATAAAATAGAAGAAAATAGGAGGGGAAATGATGGAGAGAATTTCATTATCAAATGTAGGAGATACAAAGTTTCAAAAATTATTAGGGCATAATCGGGATATATTACATTCGTGGAGTACGTTAGAAAATACACTGTATAATAAAGGAACTCTTTCGGCAGAGTTGAAGGAACAAGTCAGAAGAACATTAGCGTACGGGAATGAATGTCCGTACTGCATGGCAAAGGGGAGACCAGATGATATGCAAAAGGTAGAAGAAATTAGTGTAGCTGTTACTTTTGCGCATACATTTGTCCATGATAAAAAGGCGATAGATGATAACATGTTTTGTGCATTAAAACAATATTGGACGGAAAAAGAAATTGTAGAGCTTTGTGCTTATATTTGTTTTATTACTGCGTCGCAGCAACTTGGTTTTCTATTTCAATTACAGCCTAATTAAGGAGAGAATGATGACAAATCAAACAGCACTGATCATAATTGATGTACAAAAAGCGTTTCAATTACCATACTGGGGCGAGAGAAATAATCTTTTTGCCGAAGAAAATATGAAAAGTTTATTAGAAGAATGGAGAAAGAGGAAGCGACCAGTTTTTCATATTCAACATGTAAATAAAGAAAATGTTCAGTCGATGTTTTATGAAGGGGCGGAAACGGTAAACTTTAAAGAAGAGGTACAACCACTGCCAAATGAAATAATTATCAGGAAATCCGTTAATAGCGCGTTCATTGGGACAAATTTAGAAGAACAATTAAGAGAGAAAAAATGCAATGCAGTAGTAATTGTAGGATTAACGACAAATCATTGTGTGGAAACTACAGCAAGGATGGCAGGTAATTTAGGATTTACAACGTATGTAGTGAACGATGCGACTGCTACTTTCAATCGAAAAGGTCCAGATGGTGTAACATATAGTGCAGAGGTTATTCATAATATGACACTTGTAAATTTGCATGATGAATTTGCAACGATTGTGACGACAAAAGAAGTATTAAAATTATTTTGAAAAAATAATTACGGAATTATGTAGAAAAAAATAAGAATATTTCGTATAATCTAAGTATAATCATTTTGAAAATAGGGGTGGCATCATATGAAGCAAATTCCAGTAAAGAAAATAGAAGAAGTACTTGTTGTAGCAGGGGAAAATAAACAAAAGCAAAAAGAATTTTATGAATTGCTCCTATCAACGGAGTTTTATGTTGCCGGTTCACTAGAAGCAGAGGACGGCGCAACAGAAGGAACACTTCGTTTGCGTCATTTCCAAGGAGAGGGTAGATGGATCGTGCCGTTCTTTACACAATTGGAATTTGTAAAAGACGTGTTGCCAGAAGGTACGCCCCTTGTTACGATACGTGGAAAAGAATTATTTGGTAGTATCGAGAAAGATGCAACAGCTGTATTAAATGTTGGTACGGATATAAGTAAAACATTTATTCCAGAAGAAATTGCGGACATCGCATCTGGACGAATTTTTAATTATTATAACTAAAAAGGAAAAGCTTAATAGCTTTTCCTTTTTAGTTTGAACATGGAGTGGCTACGCCGGAAGAAATGGAGAGTGTTTTATTATTTGTATCTATTGTCGCTGTAGCCCCAAGAGGAATACCGATGTTGGGACTTATATGCCCAATTGGTAAACCGAATAGTACAGGTATATGATATGGCTTGAAGTATTCATATAATATTGTTTGCAATGACTGGGATGGTTTAGAAGGAGTACAGTCATGACAACTTGTAAAAATAACACCGCTGCACTCATTAAACTGTCCAGATAAAAGTAGTTGATTTAACATACGGTCAATGCGATACGGTTTTTCTCCAATATCTTCAAGTAATAAAAGTTTATTGGCTGTATTTGTTTCATAGGGAGAACCAATTATACTCGTTAACACAGTTAAATTTCCTCCCACTAATGTGCCTGTAACTGTACAGGGAGAGGTAGGTACGATACATTCTGATGCAGATAAGATAGAGGAATAAGGATGAAATAGTTGATTGAAAGAAGATAAAGAGAGAGAATCTATACCTTTTCCTAATTCTTCAACCATTGGACCATGAAAAGTAACGAGCTTTGCATAACGTGAAAAAGCTGTATGTAAAGCTGTAATATCACTATATCCCCAAAAAATTTTTGGGTTTTGCCTAATGATTTCATATTGAATGTGAGGGAGGAGACGGGCACTTCCGTAACCACCTCGTGCACAGAAAATTGCCTTTACTTCATTGTTTGTAAAGGCTTCATGTATATCATCAAGACGAATTTGGTCACTTCCGGCTAAATATCCATACTTCTCATAAACACTCTTCCCAATTATTACGGATAATCCCATCTCTTTTAATACATTTACACCTTTTAATACATTCTCAAGTGTTGGTGGGCCAGACGGGGCAATAATCATTACTGTATCACCTTGTTTTAATGCATTTGGATAAATCATTATTCTCAGCCTCCTTCTCTTTCAATATATTCGCTGGAGAGGAAGTTCAACCCTTGTAAAAGAAGGGGAAAGCTTGTCAAATAAAGAAGATATAAGGGGGATAGGAGGGAAAATGATGTTTACAAGTCGAGTAATAGATATATTACAAATTAAGTATCCCATCATTCAAGCTGGTATGGCAGGTGCGATTACGACGCCAGAACTTGTTGCAGCTGTAAGCAATAGCGGAGGGTTAGGTACGCTTGGAGCAGGGTATATGAGCCCAGAACAAATACGTGAAGCGATTTATAAAATAAGAGAATTAACAGATAAGCCTTTCGGTGTTAATTTACTGTTAACGAAAGAGATACAGATAGAAGAAGAGAAGGTAGACGAGGCAAAAGCATTACTTACTGGAGTGAATAGAGAATTAGGTATAGAGGAAGAGCAAACTTTAAAGCTGCCGAAAAGTTATAAAGAACAATTGCAAGTGTTATTAGAAGAAAAGGTACCAGTTGCTAGCTTTGCATTTCAAACGTTAGAAAAAGAAGAAATAGATGACTTAAAAAGGAGAGGAATAAAAGTTATCGGAACAGCTACTCATGTAGCAGAAGCGAAAGCACTTGCCGAGCTAGGGGTAGATATTATCGCTGGACAAGGTAGCGAGGCAGGAGGGCATAGAGGAACGTTTATTGGGAAAGAACAAGATGCTATGATTGGTACGTTTGCGTTAATCCCGCAATTAGTAGCCGCAGTCCCGCATATCCCGATTGTCGCAGCGGGTGGTGTAATGAACGGACAAGGACTTGTTGCTGCATTTACGTTAGGGGCAGAGGCTGTTCAAATGGGATCAGCCTTTTTAACGAGTAAAGAAAGCATTACACATGATGTATATAAAGAGGCTGTCTTACAAAGCACCGATACGAGCACAACAGTAACCCGTGCGTTTTCCGGGAAATATGCACGGGGCATTCGTAATGAATTCATAGAAAGACATGAAGGAAAAGAAGATGGGCTTCCGATGTATCCGGTGCAAAACGTATTAACTTCTAAAGTACGCCAAGAAGCAGCGAAGCAAAATAAAGGTGAATACATGTCACTTTGGGCGGGACAAGCATCATCATTGGCGCGAATAGAATCAGCTCAGAACGTAGTGGAGCGTGTCATGGCAGAAGCAGATAACGTAATTGAACAATTACAAAATGTATATAGAAAAAGACCACTTGAATAATTCAAGTGGTCTTTTTCTTAGTTTGCTTTATAAAATTGTTGGATGGCCTCGTCAATGTAAACCCAGCCTTTCCAACCTAAGTGCATATGATCTTTTAAGAAGTATTTATCATACTCATGATTTGAGAAGTCGGCAATTGGATAACCAGCTTTCTCAATTTGCTCATGAACTTTCTTGTAGTACAATTCGCGGCGCTCTTTCGGGAATCCAGCGTAATCGTACCAAGGACCTTTCACAGGAACAGAAATGAAGAGTGGTTTTGCACCAGATTGTTTTAATAAATCAAGTACAATTTGTAAATCTTCATATTCTGGCGATTGATCATAAGCATCATTTCTTAAGTAGCCTTCACGTTGCTTTAATTTCTTCTTGATTTTGCTGTTGAAGTAATCATCTTCGATACCATATTCGTTCGATCCTGATTCTACTGCACCAGTTTGATCTGCATGTTTACGAGCCTCTTCCCAGTTCATTTGTTTTAATGAAGGGTCAAGTTTTTCTTTATGCGGTTTAATATTGAACATTGCTGTAAACAAGTCTTTACGATCTAAAATGTTACGATAAATATAAGCGAAAGGTTTAGCAGCAAGTGCCTTTACTTTATGCTTCGTATCATCATAAGCGATACCTTCAAGTGAAATTTTTAATAAAGTTTCTTTTTTAACAATCTCAAAGTTTAATAAACGTTTTGCAATTTGTTTTTTCATTTCAGGTTTTAAATCATCGTTGAAAATGAAGTGATAACCTTGTTGTTTTGAAAAGTTAGGTGCAAAGTGCGTTTCATCAATACCTTGTGGTACAAACCATTGCGGAGAAAGAACGAATACCATTTTCTTATCTTTCAATTGATCCATTGTAGATGCGAAGTTTAACACATGTACAAGGTCTTGTGTTCCGCCGCGTCCAAGTAGGAATGGTGTAAATCCTTCAGGCTTTACTTTGAAATAATTCGATGGATGGAAAGCATCCATACGTGCGAATTCCGATGAACCGTACATCGGAAGGTATTTCGGGTCTGCTAACATCTTTTGCTGTAAAATCATACTTTGAATCTTTTCTTCTTTTAAAGAAGTCGCAGCTTGTTCTACTTTTTCATCACTTAAAAGTGGGAGTAGGAAGCGCGTTGGAATAAGTAAGAATACAGCAAAAAGGGCCAATGCTAAAAGCATCGGACCAAATTTTGCTTTGTTCATCGGATTTCTTCCAACTTCTTAATAACCATGTTTGGTGTAGCCCACTCGTCACGGTCAAAATCAGAAATAGAAACTTCAATATCTAAACGCTCTTGGAATTCAACTAATAAAGATACTACAGCGAAAGAATCAAGAATACCTTCTTCAAATAATTGAACATCTAAGTTTTCTTTTACAATATCGTTTTCACATACTTCTTCTAAAATATCTAATACTTGCTCTTTGAATTCTGCCATTTTTAAAATCTCCTTTATATCCGAAATATATTATATGTGCAACTTCTTAATGAAATAAGAAGGGTGCATTAAAAGTATCTGTTAAGGTGTCCAGAGAAAATTAGGAAACCGAAACATACAACGTGGAACGTAATTACAATCGAAAGGACATGCGTAAATTTATTATTTGGCCAAAACTTATGTTTCTTGTTTTTTCGTTCGAAAATATCGAATAGGATGAACAAGGCAGCGTGATAAAGACCATAAATAATGTATTGATACACATGCTCACCAGTAATATGCCATATTCCCATGATGAAGAAGTTTAAAAATGCACCGATATACGAAATTGTGTATCGGTTTTTAATTAACTTTTTCTTCGTTGCAAAAAAGACAAAACGCATGTAAATAAAGTCACGGAACCAGAATGATAAACTCATGTGCCAGCGGTTCCAGAAGTCTTTAATATTACGACTAAGGAATGGTTTATTAAAGTTTTCTGGCGTTTTAATCCCCATCATATAACTTACACCGATTACAAATGAGCTATAACCAGCAAAATCGAAGAATAAATATAAGCTATAGCTATACATGTAAATCATATTCGAAAGGATTGTGTCATGTTGCGCGAATGCTGGATCCATAAAATATTGCTTTATTAAGTAAGCGATAATAAATTTATACAAGAAACCTTGGAAAATACGGTTTAGTCCTGTATATAGTAAGTTTTGATATTCCTCTGCACTAGGTGGCTTTTGAATATCTTTTTGGAATCTTCGGTAACGATCGATAGGTCCGGTTGAGATAGCTGGGAAGAATAAAACGAATTCCCAAAAATTGAAGAAGGAAAGTTCTTTAATTAAGCCATCACGAACTTCAAATACCATTTGTACTGCTCTAAATGTTACATAAGACATTCCTAAAAATACAACAAACTTTAGCTCCGGTACAAATGGTGCGATTTTTGCCAAAATAAGTGGCAAAATTGATAAAATAACAGCTATACAAAATGTGAATGTACTATTATTTTGTTTTCTTAAAATTAAATAGCCTTTAATAAGGACATATTGCCAAATAATAAATGCGGCTAACATAATTGCTTGCTTCGGTTTATCAGAGAAGATAATAGCAAGCATGACTAATGTTAAAACGGCATTATATTTACGCAACATTTTACCTTTTAATCCAGCTATGATAGTAGGTATTAATAAAATGCCCACTATAGCGAAAAAATAAAATGATCCATATGCGGTCATGCTGTAACCTCACTCAATAATTTTTTGCGATCTACCTTTCCATTTGGTGTCATTGGAATAGAAGATTGATACATGAATTTACGTGGAATCATGTAGTTTGGTAAACGCTCATTGAGTTCTTTTTTGATTGCAGATGTTAATTTGAATTCTTTTTCAAACGAATGCTCTCCAGGAACAACAACCGCTAATAAATAATCGTATTTTTCACCTTTTTTAATGGGAACAATAACTGCCCCTTCTACGTAAGAACACGCACGAAGATGATGTTCGATTTCTTCTAATTCCATTCGATAACCATGAAGCTTAATTTGGAAATCAAGACGACCATTATAGAATAGAAGACCATTTTCTACATAGCCAGCATCGCCTGTTTTATAGGCACGCTCGCCGTCAATTATAGTAAATGCTTTTTCTGTTAATTCAGGGCTGCCTAAATACCCAACGCTTACGCTAGGACCAACAATTACGATTTCACCTTTTTCACCATCAGGTGCAATTGTGCCATCTTCTTTCATAATAAGAAGGCGACAGTCTGATTTACAGTAGCCAACTGGAAGTGATTTATATTGATCCAGCACTTCTTCTGTAACGTGAATACCTGTTACAGCAACTGTAGCTTCTGTTGGACCATACGTATTCATAATTGTTGCTTTCGGGAAACGCTCGATTAATTTTCTAGCTACTTCATTTGGTAACACTTCACCGCAGAATAAGAATGTTTTCATGTTTGGTAGCATACTCTCAGAAAAAGATGCTTCCATTAAACACATTTCAGCGAAAGATGGTGTTGAAGTCCATACTTGTATATCCGATTGCTCTAAAGAAGCAAACAAGTCTTTTGGACGTGCAATCATATCTTTATCGATTGCCCAAAGTGTACCACCTGTTACTAATGATGGGTAAATATCCATTACAGATAAATCGAATGAGAAAGGTGCTTGGTTTAAGAATACTTGCCCAGTTTGTAAGTTAAAATCTTCCACAGCCCATTTTGTAAAGCTAACAAGGCAGTTATAAGTAATCTGAACCCCTTTCGGATTACCTGTGCTTCCTGATGTGTAAATAATGTAGAAATTCTCATCACCTTTTACCGCATGTTCAGGATTTGGAGTGTTCCCTTTATGAGTAAAGAAAATATCTTTTAAGTTGTTTTCACTTACAATGCGAACTGGTAAATCAGTTACAGTTACTTCAGCTGCCGATAAAAGTAATTTCGCACCAGAATTTTCAGCGATACGTTGTACACGATCAGCTGGGATAGATAAATCTACAGGAATATAAGCGTGTCCAGCTTTTACACAACCTAAAAAGTTAATAATCATTTCAGGTTGCATATGGCCATACACCATAATTGGTGAACGATCATCTGGATACTCAGAAGAAATCCAATGTGCTAACGCATCAGAATCTTCCTTTAATTGTTTGTACGTAATTTTCGCATCTCGCCAAACAAAAGCGGTTTGATTAGGCGTTTCTGCAGCCCACTTTTCAATTTGTTCTAATAACTTCATAACGTTCCCACCCTAAAATTCGTTGTAAATAAATGTACTTGTGTTTGTATCATGGAATCCATACAACCAAAGTAATGCAAATAAAATTGCAAGGTAATAAACCGTCTTTGCAACCCATTGTGTGAGTGGTCGAGACCATATCTCTTTTAATCTTTCCATGTCTTTCCCTCTCTTAATGAAATAATAGCTCTTTGTAGGTATCATGTCCTACATTATTGTGAAAAAAACAAAATCCCACATTTTAGGTAAAAATAAGTCAAAAGGCTCTTTTCTGATATTAGCACTAAATACTAAAAAAGAAAATCCCTAACTTAGCAATTATATTACATTCAGCATGAATTTGTAATGGCTTTGACATGTAAATAGAAAGTGGATTGTGTGAATGTATGAAAGTGGACTGGAAGAATGTTCGGAAATGCAATATTTACTTGTATTTTTGAATCTTTCATAGTTAATTTCTAAATTGCTAAAGTTTCTTAAAAGGAGGAATTTCTGATGAAGAGCATGTGGAAGGATATTATTTCAGAAGAAAATATTATTAAATGGAGACGGCATTTTCATAAATATCCGGAATTATCATTTCATGAAGAAGAAACTTCGCAATTTATATATGATACATTACGCTCATTTGCTACTTTGGAAGTAACGAGGCCAACGAAGCATAGTGTACTAGCAATTAAAAGAGGAACGGAACAAGGAAAGGTAGTTGCAATTCGAGCTGATATAGATGCTTTACCAATTCAAGAGGAAACAAGGAAACCTTATGCGTCTACGAAGAAAGGAATGATGCATGCATGTGGACATGATGCGCATGCTGCTATTTTGTTAAGTGTTGCAGAGACGATAGCAAATATAAAGGAAGAGTTTGCAGGTGAGATTCGTCTATTCTTTCAGCATGCAGAAGAAGTATATCCTGGCGGCGGACAAGAAATGGTTCAGGCAGGTGTTATGAATGGTGTTGATTATGTAATAGGTTTACATGTTATGTCTGGATTGGAAAGCGGGAAAATTGGGATTGTGTATGGAGCGATGATGGCAGCACCAGACGTATTTACAGTTGAAATTCATGGCAAAGGGGGGCATGCGGCGCGGCCAGAAGAAACGGTAGATCCTATTGCTATCGGAGCACAAATCATTACAAACTTACAACATATCGTATCGAGAAATACAAGTGCTTTTATGCAAAGGGTAATTTCAGTTACGCAGTTTCATGGGGGCATGGCAGATAATATTATTCCTAGTGTAGCAACTTTAATGGGAACAGTTCGCTCTTTTAATCAAACATCAAGAAAAGAAGCAGAAGAGAGAATTGAGCAAGTTGTGAAAGGAATTACAAAAGCACATGGAGGGGAGTATACATATACGTATCGATATGGATATGATCCAGTTATTAATGATGAATCTATTACGAAAGTAGTAGAAGAAAGTGCGATATATTTATTCGGGAATGAGCGTGTTGTGAAGCTGGAACCTTCTATGGGAGGAGAAGATTTCTCAGCATATTTAAGAAAAGCACCAGGTTGCTTCATTAAATTGGGGACGGGGAATGAAAAAATAGATACTTGTTATCCACATCATCATCCAAAATTTGATGTAGATGAATCAGCCCTCATTTATGGAGTGGAATTGTTTTTAGAAACAACGATGAGATTGCTGAAATCATAGAAAAGCATAAAAAAAGGCAACTGCACTCTATTGCAGTTGCTTTTATTTCTTTCCGTCAGAGAGGGCTGAGAAAGAACTATGCTCATTTATAGTATATGAATAGCTAACGGACAAGCTTGTACATTTTAACTATTTTTTAAAAAATAGTTGTTGACATTGATAATCAATGTCAATTAATCTAAGTATAGTTGAAATTGATAATTATTATCAATAAGATGGGTGCGACATGTTAATGAGAAAAAAATATCACCTTCTGCGGAGGGGATTAAAAGATAAAAACAAAGATGTTGATCAGCATATGGAATGGCAATGAAATGTAATTCGTTCGGAATATGTAGAAGAGAAGAGTACAATCCAAACAGAAAAAGAGATACAAAGTAAAGGGAGAGATACAGTTGAGTAAGTTAGTAATGATTTTTGCAAGTATGAGTGGAAATACAGAAGAAATGGCTGATCATATTGCAGAGGCAATTCGTGAAACAGAAAATGAAATTGAAGTTATTGATATTATGGATTCACCAGAAGCTTCTATATTAGAACAATATGACGGGATTATTTTAGGCGCTTACACTTGGGGAGACGGAGACCTTCCGGATGACTTCTTAGATTTTTATGACGCAATGGATTCTATTGATTTAGCTGGAAAAAAAGCAGCAGTATTCGGGTCATGTGATTCGGCTTATCCGAAATACGGCGTGGCAGTTGACATTTTAATAGAAAAGCTACAAGAACGTGGGGCAGCGGTTGTGTTAGAAGGACTAAAAGTAGAATTAACGCCAGAAGATGAAGATGTAGAAAAATGTTTACAGTTTGGAGCTGAATTTGTAAAACACCTTTCTTAATGGCAGAAGGGAGATGAAGAGCAAGTGCATGAGAAAATCGCAATCAAAACGATGACAGATTACCATTTGTATGATTTTATGCGTTGTCCGCACAAATTTTATTTTCGTCATATAAAAAGAAGAGAACCTTCTTCTTTTGAATGGCAACAAATAGCACAAATGATTGTGAATCAAATTATTAACGAGTATTACACACTACCTGCGGGCCAACAAACGAAAGTTATACTTTTAATATTAATAGAAAAGTATTGGAAAAGAGTAAGGATTAATATGTTCGCTTCGAAGACGGAGTACTATATTGTGTTAGCGAAGCTAACGGATCACTTATTACAGTTTGTTGAAAGAGATGATAGCGAGACGCCGCCGTTATTTTTATATGAAAAATTTCAAACATATATGGAAGAGTTAGGTGTCCACATGTCATTGACATTAGAAGTTGGTGAGTGGCATACTGAGTCGTTTGTAATTAAAAAGTATGTTGTTGATGCGGATGAGGAAATGCTTGCTCTTTGTCAAAAGTTAATGACAGTATTCAGTTATAAAGCTTTCGGTATTCTTCCAGGCAAAATTGAAGTTATTAATTTAATAGAAGGAACTAAGTATGAGTACATTCCGAAACAGGAAGATATTATAATTGGAATGGCTGATTTATCTAGAATGAAAGAAATGTTGCAACAACCTGAGCACTACACAGAGCGTCATTTTCGTTCTGAGTGTATAAGTTGTGCTTTTCGTAGTGAATGCCAAGGGGAAGAAGTAAAGGAAGAAGCGAAGCAGAAGAAAAATATCGTGCATTAAAGGATGCAAATTTGCATCCTTTTTTGTTATTGACATGAAAAGCTTTTCATCATTTACGGTGTATTTGTAGCAGATTTTAATAAGAGGAGGAATAATCAATGAAAGACGAAATGAAAGTATTTCAATGGTTAAAAGAACAGAATGCTCCTTTTGGAATTCAACTGCAAATTTTACAGGCATTTCAACTGTATAAAGTTATTGTTGAAATGGATAAAAAGTTAATGATGTATGAGGAGAAAGAGTACAGGGAAAGAATTTAATCTTGTCCCTGTAATACCAGTTTCAGCTGTTTTGTACCAGCTATGAATTCAAGCTCATTCTTTGTTTCAAAGTTATAAATAATAGTATGTAGTAAAGGGCTGTATTGATAAAAGGTCGTGATGCGGTAAATGAGTAATGGGTCATGATGAGAAATAAGCGTACGGTATTGCTCATATACAGATGTAGTAAATTCATGTCCGAAATCATAATATAGCCCTGCAAAATCAAAAGCAGGATCGCCAATTTGAGCATCACCAAAATCGATAACACCCGAAATGATTTTATGCTGCTTATTAAATAAAATGTGATGATGTGTAAAGTCAGCGTGAATGATTGTATTTTGAAAAGTCGATGTATCTATGCATGTAAAGAAATTTTCGAATAGACGATTTAATGCTGATTTCTGGAATGAAGTAAGGGTAATAGCGAGATATTGGTTTAATTTTATTTGTAGTTCTTTCCAGTAGGTAAATGTTTTTTCAATAGGGAAATCTAACGATGTAACTTGTTTTAAAGGAATACTATGTAGTGCCGCAAGGAAAGTAGCTAATTGTGTAATAATTACTTTCAGTTCTTTATCTCCCAACTGGGTAACGGTTTCTGTTTTTAATGGTTCACCATGAATGAGAGTATAGTAACTACAAAGAGGAGCCTCATCAGAATCATTTTTATAGAATAGGTGATATTGTGGAACCTCGATTTCTTGTAGTGAATGAGAGAGAATTGTGCAGAGTTCTTTTTCTAAAGGAATTCGCTGTGCATATTGAAGTTTCCGCGGGAAACGAAACAGTATCTCGTCATTTATGATAACCGCTATATTATCCCATCCTTCTTCATTTTGCTTATATGAATGTATAGAAAGATTAGGCAAAGCTTCTTTTATATATTGTTTGTAAGAGTCCATAATCGTTCCTCGTTTCTAAGTTAAAGTTAGATTCTTCTATTTTATAATATCGGAATCTTCTGTCTGTATGTTGAAATTTAACTATCATTGTGAATAGGGATTGGGTGTATTGTGAAGAAAAGAATAGTAATTATTTCTATATGTATCGCCTTTGGTTTGTTTTGGTCATATAAAGAGGCAGTTTTTGCTACCTTTAAACCGATAGATCAGTACGAGTTGAATAAGGAATTAAAGAACAAAAGTATAGAAAATTTAACTCATAATGAAATGAAGAAGGTAGGAGAGCACTTTGTGACAGCACAATTATCAGTGTTTGAGTTTACTGATAGAGAAGATGTGAAGCAAAAAGGTGAAGAGATATTTGTCAGTAGAGGATATGAACAGTTGATACAAAATTATTACCCAAATCGTTTTCGGGATTTAGAGTTTAAATTTACAAGCGAGGAGATACGTGAAGAAACGGATGATAGTTTTCTTTATCATACTGTAGCGTATGTTTCTGGTACGGAATATGGTAAGAGAAGTGAAATGAAATTAAATTATGAGATGAAAATTGTAAAGGGTAATAAAGTATTTAAGGTACTTGAGCAAAAACAGTATGTACAATAAAAAAGCCCCTCGAAGAGTAGAGGGACTTTAAAGGTTTTCGTTTTGTTGCCCAAGTTCTTTTTGAGCAATATATAAATTTCCTTGCTCGACTTGTTTCTGAGTAAGAACAGAATCACCTGCATAACCTTTTTGTGTTTTAACAGTTCTTTTTGAACGATTGGAATCTTGTTTCTTCATATAATAGACCACCTTCTTCTATCAAAAATAAACGAAAATGATAAGTACGAGTAATACAGCAGCGAAAATGGTAATGCCCATTAAAAACGAAGTGTTTTTATATTTAGGTGGCTTATGTACATCTTGCCGATATCCAGGTGAAATTTCAGGGGCGAATTCTTCGTCAAATGATTGCTTTTTGTCTTTTTCGTCCATATGTATCCACCTTTCTTTTTCATTATGTTATACGTTACAAGAAAAAATATGCATAAAGAAAACAGCCGCTTTATCGTTAGCGGCTGTTTTGTGTTGTATATTTTCTTTGCACTTGAAAGAGACGGATAAGTAGGAAGCTAGCGCCAAATGCTAGGCCGATAATAAGACCAATCCAATAACCTTTCGCTGCCCAATCAGTATAAGTTGCTAATATGTAGCCAAGAGGTAGACCGATTACCCAATAGGCGATCAATGTCATAATTAAGGCAACATTTACATCTTTATAACCACGTAGTGCCCCTTGTACAGGAGTTGCAATTGCATCTGAAATTTGAAATAAAATCGCAAATATAAGAAATTCTTTTGCTAAATGATGAACTTGTACATCTGTCGTATAAATAGAAGCAATTTCATCATCAAAGAAATAGAGAAGAATCGAATATAAAAGGGCGAATGCAAGAGCTAAGCCAATGCCGATAAAACCATATTGTTTTGCATTATCGTATCGTTTTGCTCCAACTTCAAATCCAACTGCGATAGTCATTGCCATTGCTAAACTGAGCGGAGTCATATATAACAAGGAAGCGAAATTCATAGCTGCTTGATGCGCTGCAATAGTCGTTGTACTAAAATTGCTCATCATAAGTGTTACAGCAGCGAAAATACTCGTTTCAAAAAAGATAGCAAATCCGATAGGTACCCCCAGTTTTAAGAAGGCTTTCCAACTCGTGAGAGAAGGGCGGTATAGCTGTTTAAAGATATTAAAAGATGCAAAGGGTTCTTTCGTACGAATAATAATGACGGTAATAATTAATATGCACCAATATGTTGCTGCTGAAGCGATTGCGGCACCAACACCACCGAGTTTTGGAAACCCGAAATGACCAAAAATTAATACATAATTTAATACTACATTAATTGGTAATGATAATAAGGTAATAATCATTGTTGTTCGAGTTTTTCCTAATGCATCAATAAATCCACGTAAGACAGTGTAAGTGAATAAGGGAATAATTCCAATCGCGATAATAATTAAAAATTGTGCTGCAATACGTTCCACAGGTTCTTCTAAGCGCATGCCGTTTAAAATAGGTGAAACAGCGAAAAAACCGATAAGAATGACAACAAAGCTAGCACAAATTGCTAAATATACTGCCTGTATGACAACGTGGGGAACGTCTTCTTTTTTCTTTGATCCAACGAGTTGTGCAACAATTGGCGTAGTAGCCATTAAAATTCCTGTTAATCCCGTACTAACTGGAATCCATATACTCGTTCCGATAGCTACACCTGCTAAATCAGTAGGACTTGCATGCCCTGACATTGTCGTATCAAAAAAGCTCATCGCAAATAATGACATTTGCGTTACAAAAATCGGGAAAAAGAGTAATACAAATTGCTTTAACTTTTGTGAGAATGAAGTAGTTTCTTTCATAAAATCCCCTTTCAACGTAAAAAACAAACTCTTACTATCATACAATTTAATTAAAAAATAGAAAAGAAATACGCGCATGCAACAGATAGAATCGATAAAAAAAGGATGCACTTTGAAAAGGGATAAGGTATTATGATAAGGTGTGAAAAAATTACATATTCGTTATTAAGGAGGCACTACTTGTGGCTGATTGGTTAATTGGAATAATCATGGGTGCTGTTGAAGGTTTAACAGAATTTTTACCAGTTTCATCAACAGGACATATGATTTTAACAGGTCATTTAATTGGATTTGACGATGAGAGAGCGAAAGTTTTCGAAGTTGTTATTCAATTGGGATCGATTTTAGCAGTTGTTGTTATATTTTGGAAGCGTCTATGGTCATTAGTTGGAATAGGGAAAGTAACTGATGGACCATCGTTAAATTTATTACATATTATTATCGGGATGATTCCTGCCGGCGTACTTGGCGTATTGTTCCATAGTGCAATTAAAGAAGTTTTATTTGGGCCAGGCCCAGTTGTCATTAGCTTAGTGGCTGGTGGTATTTTAATGATTGTTGCTGAGAAGTTTTCGAAACCAAGTACAGCAAGAACATTAGATGAAATCACATATAAGCAAGCATTTACAATCGGAATGTTCCAATGTTTAGCGCTTTGGCCAGGATTTTCTCGTTCTGGTTCTACAATAAGTGGTGGTTTATTAGCTCGCGTGTCACATACAGCGGCAGCTGAATATACATTCATTTTAGCAGTACCAATGATGATAGCTGCAAGTGGCTTAGATTTAATTAAAAGCTGGGATATATTAAGTGCGGCTGATATACCGTTATTTGCAACAGGATTTATTACAGCGTTCGTTGTTGCGATGCTTGCAATTGTTTCATTCTTAAAATTATTATCTCGTGTAAAACTAACACCGTTTGCTTACTACCGTTTCATTTTAGCTGCGGTATTCTATTTCTTCATTATGTAATAAAAAAACTGCCGAGTTCGGCAGTTTTTTTATTTTACTACTTTTTCCATCATACTTTCCATTACATGTTCCCAAAGAGAAGTATCATCAGCTAACGTAGCACGGAAATTAGCGTACATTTCTTTTTGTTTCTCTTCGAATGTCGGGTCTTCTTTTTCAGGCAATGTAGCGCGCATTGAAGTTACTAACTCTTGTACTTTTGGAGCACGTGGTCCCCAAACGGCTTGTTCGTTTCCATCTTTATCAATGAAAATAAAGATTGGAATCGCGCGTGCTGTTTCATTTGTTAAATATTGATCCATTAATTCTAAGTTTTCATCACGAATTAATAATGACATATCAATATTTGCAACTTCAGAAATTCGTTTCATAACGGGTACGCATAAAAGAGCGTCACCGCACCAATCAGCTGTTAATACGATAACACGCCAGCCATCATTTTGACGTTCTTCTAATACAGGAAGTAATTCATTTGGAATTAAAAAGTTATTGTAAATATGCAGTAGCTCGTATTGATTTACTTTCATTTCATTCACATATGTATCAAAGGACATACCTTTATCAGCCCATTGTTGTAAGTTCATAAATAACACCTCTTTAGTAAGATTTGCTTTCATTGTACCAATTTTTATATAGAAAAGCTTGTATTCTTACTTTTTCTTATCACTTAATAATTTATTTAATAAGAAAAGGAAGAGTACGACACATAATTCAGCTATGTTGGACATTTGTACGCTCTCTATCCAGTCGTCGGCGGTATGTATGACAAACCAATCTAGCGTAATTTCAATGATGGAGAGCAGGGCGATTGAGAGCCAATTGGGTATACTTGTCATCATTGGATGTAGGAGTCCTTTAAAGAAAATGAATATAAAATATGTAATGCCATCTAATAAAAGAATAAGTAAAAAAAAGAGTAGTAGAGCTGTTTTTGATGAATATTCTATACCTGTAATTTGAAAGATTCCTACATATACAAAAAATATAAATGCAAAAAATATAATGAGAAACAGAATAACAAAACCAATAATCAAAGTCTTATCTTTTAGATTAAGATTAGAAAATTTGTCCTCTTCACTCACTATTCCAACTCCTTTTTTTGGAAATTCAACTTTATTGTATCATGAAATATATACTGAAAAACTACGAATTATGGGAAAATAAGGTGACAAAAAGTAAGATTTCATGTAAAATTATTAATAAGGTTTTTATTTAACCAAATGAAATAAAAGGGGCTGTCAAAGTTGTCTCAAAATCGAGAGCAATTAATGGAAGAACTATCGACAAATGTTTTTGCTATGTTTCGCACGTTGCGTAATGATATCGGAAAAATATTTGGTGGTTACATACCGTGGAATGAGTTCATTGTCCTTAGAATATTAAATCGTGCGAATAAAGAAATGGTATCACGTGTAGCGAATGAGTTAAATGTGTCGAATAGTCATATTACAGCTGTTACAGAAAAATTAATTAATAAAGGTTTTGTAACTCGTTCACGTTCTACGTCAGATCGCCGAGTTGTGTATTTGGAGATTACAGAACAAGGAAAAGATTTAGTTGCGAAAATGGAAGGCGCGAAAAAACAATACTTACAAGAAAGATTTTCTGCGCTTTCAGAAGATGAAATGAATATAATGATTTCTATTTCTAAAAAACTTATATAAGTAATTATAAACAAGAAAACGTTTACGTAACGACAAAGAAGACGTTCCTCATATGTGGAACGTCTTCTTTCTTGTTTGAAAGATTATAAAAAATAAAATATGTATCATACTACTAGTAAAGGAAGGAGGTAGAAATATGACAAATCGTAATGGTAGTAAAGGGAGCGGTAATCAAGGTTCACCAAAATCAGGCCAGTTTAATCAAGAATTTAGTACTGAATTTGAAACTGGTAACGATAATAAAGGGAAAGAATATCGTTCAAAAAAAGGAAGTAAATCAAAAAAGGAGTGAAATGATTCACTCCTTTTTTGATTTAAGATGCTGCAGATTGATTCGTATTATATTTTTCTTCTGATTTTGCGACAATCATTGCGCAAATTGCATCACCGGAAATATTGACAGCTGTTCTAGACATATCTAAAATGCGGTCAATACCGATAATTAAAGCGATACCTTCTACTGGTAGATTTACTTGATTTAATACCATCGTAAGCATTACAAGTCCAACGCCTGGTACGCCAGCAGTACCGATACTTGCTAGTACAGCAGTTAATACGACCATAGCTAATTGAGATAAAGTGAGATCAACTCCGTATACTTGAGCGATAAATACAGTTGCTACCCCTTGCATAATGGCAGTTCCATCCATATTAATCGTTGCACCTAGTGGTTGTACAAAAGAGCTGATTGCTTTTGGAACCCCCAGTTTCTCTTGTGCAGTTTTCATTGCAAATGGAAGAGATGCATTAGAGCTAGATGTACTAAATCCAATTGCCATTACCGGCCCGAAATGTTTAAAGAAACGAATAATACTTTCTTTTGCTAATACTTTTAGTAAGCCGCCGTATACGAAGACACTGTGAATGATGAGTACCAACATAACGACAATCATATACTTGAACATCGCAGCGACGCCTGCAAGACCCATTTTACCAACGGATGAAGCGAGCAATCCGAATGTCCCAATTGGAGCTAATTTCATAACGAGATTAACAAGATACATCATTAATTCGTTGCCCTGTTCAAGTAATGAATGGATACCTTGAACCCGTTTTCCTAAAACAGCTAAACCGAGTCCAATCAATGCGGCAAAGGCAATGATTTGTAACATGTTTCCATCGGCCATCGCTTTTGCTGGGTTATCTGGTACGATATTTAGCAATGTGTCGACGAAAGATGTTTCCGTTCTTGCTCCCTCATACTTAAGACCTTCCGTGTTAAAGTTACCGCCAGCCCCTGGCTTTATAATAAGTGCAAAGGTAACGGCGATAGAGATGGCAACAGCTGTTGTTACAAGGAAGAATGAAATGGATTTTAAACCGATTCGTCCAAGTTGTTTTGGATCTCCAAGCCCAGCAGCTCCAAGTACGATAGAAATGAATACAACAGGAACAACTAGCATTTTAATAAGACGAATAAATAGTTGACCAAGTGGATTGAACACATATTGATTTAATGGATCGAAAATGGATGGAGCGGCTAAATTTAAAGTGAGTCCGACAGCTAGACCGAGAAATAATGCAATTAAGATTGCTTTTGTTTGCTTCATAAAATCCCCCCTTATTTTTGTGAAACCGCTTTCTAAAATAATTGTACCGAAAAAATACCTATTTTGACAATATTTTCTGAAAATTTAGTATAAAAATATTCTATTTAAATATAGATGGATTTTACTGAAATGAGCAGAGAAAATTAAATTATGGACTTAGAAAACAAAATAGACCATCGCATAGGATGGTCTAGGGAAGGGGACAATTTATGTCAATTTAATTAGGGATGGAAGCTATTCAAAGACACTGGGGAATGTCTTAAAAATTAGGGAGGAACAGCTTCGATACGTATACTATAAAATGCAGATGTGACTTCCGTGTGAACATAGGGTGAAAGAGAGAGGGAGTTTGAAATAGAGGATAGAGTAAACAAAAAAATAAGACCATCATATGATGGTCTAGGGAAGGGGACAATTTATGTCAATTTAATTAGGGATGGAAGCTATTCAAAGACACTGGGGAATGTCTTAAAAATTAGGGAGGAACAGCTTCGATACATATACTATAAAAGATAGGTGTGACACTCGTGTGAACATAGAGTGAAAGAGAGAGGGAGTTTGAAATAGAGGATAGAGTAAACAAAAAAATAAGACCATCATATGATGGCCTAAGGAAGGGGACAATTTATGTCAATTTAATTAGGGATGGAAGTTGTTCAAGACACTGGGGAATGTCTTAAAAATTAGGGAGGAACAACTTCGATACATACACTATAAAAGATAGATGTGACCCTCGTGTGAACATAGGGTGAAAGAGAGAGGGAGTTTGAAATAAAAAGGTAGAGCGAACAAAAAAATAAGACCATCACATGATGGCCTAGGAAGGGGACAATTTATGTCAATTTAATTAGGGATGGAAGTTGCTCAAGACACTGGGGAATGTCTTGAAAATTAGGGAGGAACAACTTCGATACATATACTATAAAAGATAGATGTGACCCTCGTGTGAACATAGAGTGAAAGGTATGAGGATTTGAGAAATGATACATATAAAATGATTGTTGCGAGAGTTGTAGAGTAAGAATAAATATAATAGAAAGTGTTTTGTCATAAAATGAAGTGAAGTTCGAGTATAAATAAAAGTTGAAAACTATGAAAAAAAGGACTATGCTCAACTATATTATAAGAATATAAGGTTTATCCCGCTATTTAAGGTTTCTTATAAGCCTTTAGTTATGAGGGGAAAAAGGAGTTAGTGAATATGGAAGTAACAAAAAGACAAGGACTGTATAATCGTTTTATACGATTAAATCCACCACAAATATTAGCATTAGGTTTTTTCTGCTTAATTGTGGTTGGCGGTTTGTTATTAAAGTTACCATTCGCAACGAAAGTACATATTAGTTGGGTAGATGCTTTCTTTACGGCAACGTCAGCAGCAACTGTAACGGGATTGGGAGTAGTAGATACTGCAAGTACGTTTACGATGTTTGGCGAAATTGTAATTATGTTTTTAATTCAAACAGGCGGTCTAGGTCTTATGACAATTGCCATTTTAATTGTTTGGGTGTTAGGTAAAAAAATCGGATTACGTCATCGCTTATTAATTGGAGAGGCATTTAATCAGACAAATATAGGTGGTCTCGTAAAATTAGTAAAACGTGTCTTTATATTTTCGATTTGTATTGAGTTTATTGGAGTCATCTTTTTATCATTTCGTTTTATTCCAGAGTTTGGCTTTGGAAAAGGTGTATACTATAGTATTTTTCATGTGATTGCATCTTATAATAATGCTGGATTTGCTCTATGGCCGGATAATTTAACAAGGTATGTAGGCGATCCTATTATTAATATTGGGATTTGCTCTTTAATCGTAATAGGTGGTCTCGGATTTACCGTATTAATTGATATATGGTATAGCCGTAGTTTTCGAAAACTATCGCTTCATTCCAAAATCATGATTGTTGGAACAGTAGCGCTAAATGTGATAGCGATGATTGTGATTTTTGTATTGGAATATAATAATGTGAAGACGTTAGGGAATTTACCTTTAAATGAAAAGCTATGGGCTTCTTTCTTCCAAGGTATTACTCCTCGTACTGCTGGATTTAATACAGTTGACTACGGAGGGATGGAAGAATCATCTATATTATTTACGATGGTTTTAATGTTTATTGGTGCAGGAAGTGTATCGACAGGTGGAGGGATTAAATTAACAACGTTTGTTATTTTAGTTACATCTGTCCTCTCTTTCTTTAGAAAGAAAGAGGAAATCGTATTATTTCAGCGTACCATTAAAATGTCGACAGTAACGAGAGCGTTAGCAATTGCTGTCGCCAGCCAAATACTCATTTTTACAGCGGTATTTGTATTGATGCTTACAGAAGATTTCAGTTTTATTCAGTTATTATTTGAGACAATTTCAGCGTTTGGTACAGTGGGATTAACAATGGGGATTACTGCGAAGCTGTCGGCGTTCGGAAAATGCATCATTATGTTTGTTATGTTTTGCGGATTAATTGGACCGTTAACACTTGTGTTTTCTTTGGCGCGACCAGCAAAACAAAAAATTAAATATCCATCAGAAGATGTATTTACAGGATAAGGTATCCCGCATAAAGCGAGATACCTTTTTCTTTTTAAAAAAGGGAGAACAATAAACCGATAAGCGCTACGCGGAATAAAATCGCGATAAGGGCTGCAATACCACCGACAATCGCAGCGATACCACCAGTTACAGTAGCACCACGATTATAAGCGTAAATTCCTAGTAACACAGAAACAAGACCAAATAGTGTTGGGAAGGTGAAGAGTGATAATATAGATAAGGCAAGAGCGATAAAACCAGCAGTTGATCCAGCGGCTGACGACCTTACATCATCTTTAGTATCTTTATCATCGTAATCAATACGCTGTGGTGCAACTTCAGCAGCATATTCTTCTTTATAGTCACTATAGTCACTATCTATTCTATCTCTTCTTTTATAATCATCAAATTTCTCAGTCAAAGTCATGACTCCTTTCATAACAAGGTTCAGTAGTAGTATGTATCTCTTTTTCTTTTTTATCCGAACGTGTACAGGGAGTAATATCCATTTAAAAGGTGAAAATTGTTTTTTTGAAATAGGAAAACTTAGTATGACTTCCTCTATTTTGGAAAGTATAAAAAAGAATAATGAGGAAAGGGTGCAGTACATAATGGAACATCCAATTGAAAATTTAATGAAAACAGCAATGACAAATTTAAAAGAGATGGTAGATGTAAATACGATTGTCGGTAGTCCGGTTTCCACAGCTGACGGAAATGTAGTATTAACAGTATCTCAAGTTGCTTTTGGTTTTGGTGCTGGTGGAAGTGACTTTAAAGGGGATTTTACTTCCGAAAAACATAATAGTGGACAAGGACAGCAGAAAGAGAACAGGAAAGGGCATCCATTTGGGGGCGGAAGTGGTGCTGGGGTATCCATTAGCCCAGTTGCTTTTTTAGTAGTTGGTTCTAATGGTGTACAAGTATTGCATCTCAATAGTAGTACACATTTGATTGAAAAAGCTTTAAATACTGTACCGAGCACCGTAGATAAATTTGTAAATGGTCGTCAAAAGTGAACTTGCATTTTTTAGGAATTATGATATATTAGAAAAAGTGCGCTTTAGGACGATCGGAATAATTGAAATGTAAATATATATGATGTGTGAAATAAGGGAGAGGAATGTATGATTAATATCAAAAACTTGGTAGTTGGCTTATTTATGCTAGTAAGCGGTTTTGTTGTATATGTAATAAAAGAAAAGGCTCCATTCTAAAACAGACAAACCGTTAATGTCTGTTTTTAATTTACAAAAAAATGTTGACATATTATTGTATTGGTGTTAAAATTTTATTTCGTGTCTCGGTTACAGCTAGTGTAAAGTGAATATCTCTTATGAATACAATACGAAAAGTTTGCGAAAGATCGGGTAATTTTATCAACAACTTTTGTGAACAAACCCTATAAATTGTATTTGTAAGCTTTATATGTATACTAGTGAATCAAGGAGCGGTCAGTGGAACCGTAATGATGAGAGAGAGGTAGGGCTTTCATCCAGTATATGTTACTTTCCCGTTAGGTGAATATAAAAAAGAGGACTCCTTTTTAAAAGGAGTCCTCTTTCATTTTTTTAAGTGCGACTTTCAACTTGTTGACAAATTTCATCAGTTGTTAAACCATGGGCTGTAATTACTGATCCTTTTATTGATGCATCTGCAATACCCATCATATTAGAATCTTGCCCAGTTACAACACAACAATCGCATCCTTGTGCATCATGTTCTGAGTTAAGTGTAACGACTTCATGTCCCTGTTGCTGAAGAGCTTGTTGAACATCTGTTAATGAGTTTTCAACGCCAATTCTAGCCATAATTCTCACCTCCTACCATCTAGTTGCTAGTATGCGCAAGTCCATCGCATATATTTATGGAAAGATGGTAGGAAGTATATGTTTATTTAATCGTTATACACGCCAGTAAGCATTTGACTAACGAATTGATCGTTTAATGTATCTTGGGCAGAAGGAGTATTTGAATGAATGTCGATTGAAGCAATAAAGTTATTTTGTTCTTTCGTATTTGGTTCTACCTCTACATAATTATCGAATTTACAAAAACCTTTTGTATCCATTAGATCAAATAGTTGTAGCATCTCTACTACCTCTTGTCTCGTTCCTTTAATTTGTACACACGCCATATTTATTTCCTCCTTCATTTTGACAAATTGTTTTTTAAAAATAGGATTATGATTCCGAAATGAAAAATATGAATGTTATTTTTAGACATCTTTGTTTTTATTATTTTCCCCCTTTTTCAGCAAAAGGCGCTGTATATTCCCGAATTTATAAAAACGGACGTCCGTTTATTGAAT
This sequence comes from Bacillus sp. SH5-2, assembly GCF_008368905.1. Taxonomy (NCBI): domain Bacteria; kingdom Bacillati; phylum Bacillota; class Bacilli; order Caryophanales; family Bacillaceae; genus Bacillus; species Bacillus sp. SH5-2. The sequence continues at coordinate 248,831 of NZ_QOSD01000001.1, read as the reverse complement.
ACAATAGATTCGTATCAATTGATGAAAATCCTTCTTTTAAACAAATATTTTTTTTAGTGGAAATTGGCGAAAAAAATTTTTTGACTTTTTGTAAACGTTAACAATGTTGTTAAATCAATATAAACAAAGATGTACGTACGAATAAAATTAAAAATTTTCTAAAAATTCTCTTGATTTATTTGGAAAGGAGAGTAAACTAGGAAACAATAAAAAATTCATAGAACATAGGGGGCGCTTTCCAGTGAACGAGCAATGGATTTTCTTAAATGGAGAATTTGTTCCAAAAGACGAAGCAAAAGTTTCAGTATATGATCATGGCTATTTATATGGCGATGGAGTGTTCGAAGGAATTAGGGTATATAGCGGTAATGTTTTCCGTTTGAGAGAACATCTTGTCCGGTTATATGAATCAGCGAAATCCATCATGTTAGAAATCCCGTACACGTTAGAAGAAACAACGAAAATCGTTGTTGAAACGATTCGACAAAATAAACTATCTAATGGATATATCCGCCTCGTTGTATCAAGAGGATCTGGGAATCTTGGATTAGATCCTGATTCCTGTAAGAAACCGAATGTAGTAGTAATCGCAGAACAGTTATCTTTATTTCCGCAAGAATATTACGAAAAAGGGATTCCGGTCGTAACAGTTGCAACACGCCGAAATCGTCCAGATGTTTTATCACCTCAAGTCAAATCTTTAAATTACTTAAATAATATTTTAGTTCGCATCGAAGCGAAATTAGCTGGAGTGCAAGAAGCACTTATGTTAAATGATCAAGGGTACGTAGCGGAAGGATCAGGAGATAACGTATTTATTGTAAAAGGAAATAAATTAATTACACCACCAAGTTCTGCTGGAGCGTTAGAAGGTATTACTCGAAATGCGATTTTAGAAATAGGTGAAAAACTTGGATATGACGTTAGAGAAGAGTTATTTACAAGGCACGATGTATATGTAGCTGATGAAGTCTTTTTAACAGGAACGGCTGCTGAAGTAATTGCTGTTACGACAGTAGATGGTAGAACGATTGGTTTAGGGCAAACGGGTCCACATACGAATCGTCTATTAGAAGAATTCCGAAAGCTAGTCGTAGCGGATGGAGAGAAGATTTACGAAGAAAATAAAGTTGGATAATAACTCTTTATAACATAAGAAAGCGTTGATAGGGAGGAGTAGTTGATTGTGAAGCCTCACAGAGAGTCGGTGGTTGCTGAAAACCGATGGTTCACGTCGACGAACATCGCCCTTGAGTGCTAAGCTGAAGCGTTTGTCTAGGCTTAGACGGTAGCTCCGTTATTAGCTAGACTCATCCCGAGTCACTGAGGCAAGAGTATTCTTGCAAAGAAGGGTGGTACCGCGAAATCTTTCGTCCCTTCAGCACATAGCTGGAGTGTGGACGTAGGATTTTTTTATTGTATAAAAGTGTGAAAAAGGGGGCTTATAAGAAAAATGTCTTCAAAAACGGAAGAGAAACTAGCAACTGGTGCACAGCTATTGTTAGAAGCGCTTGAAAAGGAAGGAGTAGAAGTGATTTTCGGTTATCCAGGAGGTGCTGTTTTACCTTTATATGATGCAATTTATGACTGTGAAATTCCGCATATTTTAACGAGGCATGAGCAAGGTGCGATTCACGCTGCTGAAGGATATGCCAGAATTACTGGAAATCCAGGAGTTGTAATTGCGACGAGTGGGCCAGGCGCTACAAATGTTATTACCGGTTTAGCTGACGCAATGATTGATTCCTTGCCACTTGTAGTATTTACAGGTCAAGTAGCAACAACGTTAATTGGAAGTGATGCTTTCCAAGAAGCGGATATTATGGGGCTTACGATGCCGGTGACAAAACATAATTACCAAGTACGAAAAGCATCCGACGTACCTCGAATTATTAAAGAAGCATTTCATATTGCTAGAACAGGACGACCAGGCCCAGTCGTTATTGATCTTCCGAAAGATATGGTAGTAGAGCAAGGGGAACGATGTAATGACGTACAAATGGATTTGCCAGGTTACAATCCAAATTATGAACCGAACTTACTTCAAATAAACAAATTATTACAAGCAATTAGGGTTGCGAAAAAGCCGTTAATTTTAGCTGGAGCAGGTGTATTGCATGCGAAAGCCTCAAAAGAATTAACAAGTTTTGCTCGAAAATATGAAATTCCTGTTGTGCATACATTACTTGGTCTTGGTGGTTTTCCACCAGATGATGAACTATTTTTAGGAATGGGAGGAATGCATGGTTCTTACACAGCGAATATGGCGTTATATGAATGTGACTTATTGATTAATATAGGTGCAAGATTTGATGATCGTCTTACTGGAAATTTAGCTTATTTTGCTAAAGAGGCGACTATCGCACATATTGATATTGATCCAGCAGAAATAGGGAAAAATGTTCCGACTGAAATTCCTATTGTTGCAAGTGCTAAGCGGGCGCTGGAAGTAATACTTCAATCAGAAAGAGAGAAAGAAAATCATCATGAATGGCTTTCTTTATTAAAGGATAGAAAAGAAAAGTATCCATTATCTTATAAACGGAATTCTGAAAGTATTAAACCTCAATATGCGATTGATATGTTATATGAAATTACGAAAGGAGAAGCGATTGTAACAACAGACGTTGGACAACATCAAATGTGGGCAGCGCAATATTATCAGTTGAAAGATCCAGATAAATGGGTAACTTCTGGAGGATTAGGAACGATGGGATTTGGATTTCCAGCAGCAATTGGTGCACAAATCGCGAAGCCTGATGAACTAGTCATTGCAATTGTAGGTGATGCTGGGTTTCAAATGACATTGCAAGAATTAAGTGTATTAAAAGAACATTCTTTGCCGGTTAAAGTGTTTATTTTAAATAATGAAGCTTTAGGAATGGTAAGGCAATGGCAAGATGAATTTTATAATCAAAGGTATTCACATTCTTTATTGCCATGTCAACCAGATTTCGTCGCTCTTGCGAATGCGTATGGCATAAAAGGTGTTCGTATTGATGATCCACTTCTTGCAAAGAAGCAATTACAGCAAGCGATTGAATTACAAGAACCAGTCGTAATTGATTGCCGTGTACTTCAATCTGAGAAGGTTATGCCGATGGTTGCACCAGGGAAAGGTGTTCACCAAATGGAGGGAGTGGAAAAAAGGTGAAGAGAATTGTTACAGCGACAGTTCGTAATCAAAGTGGTGTGTTAAACCGAATTACAGGCGTTATGACACGAAGGCACTTTAATATTGAAAGTATTTCAGTAGGTCATACGGAATCATCGGACATTTCGCGGATGACGATAGTTGTGCATGTTGAAAATGAACAGCAAGTGGAGCAGTTAATTAAACAGCTTCATAAGCAAATTGATGTTCTGAAAGTATCAGATATTACAGAAGAAGCGATGATTGCTAGAGAGCTTGCTCTTATTAAAGTAGCAACTTCTGTAGCGAGGGCGGAATTATATAGTTTGATTGAACCGTTTCGAGCCGCTGTAATAGATGTTGGGAAGGATTCCATAGTTGTGCAAGTAACAGGTACACAGGATAAAGTAGAGGCGTTAATTGAATTGCTTCGACCATACGGTTTGAAAGAAATCGCTAGAACGGGTGTAACAGCCTTTACACGTAGTATGAAAAAGCAAGATAAGCAAGTTATGTTAATTCAATAATCATTTAAATATAGGGGGAAAAGAAAATGGCAAAAGTTTATTATGAAAAAGATGTAACGGTAAATGTATTAAAGGAAAAGAAAGTAGCGATTATCGGATATGGCTCACAAGGTCATGCTCATGCACAAAACTTACGCGATAACGGATTTGATGTAGTAGTGGGATTAAGGAAAGGTAAGTCTTGGGATAAAGCCAAAGAAGATGGGTTTTCTGTATATACAGTAGGGGAAGCGGCAAAACAGGCAGATGTAGTAATGATTTTACTACCAGATGAACTGCAGCCGGAAGTATATGAGGCAGAAATTGCACCAAATTTACAGGCAGGAAATTCTCTCGTGTTCGCACATGGATTTAATGTTCACTTTGATCAAGTGAAACCACCAGCGAATGTAGATGTATTTCTAGTGGCGCCGAAAGGTCCAGGACATCTAGTACGCCGTACGTTTAGTGAGGGCGGGGCTGTTCCAGCATTATTTGCAGTATATCAAGATGCAACAGGAGTTGCGACTGAAAAGGCACTTTCTTATGCTGATGGAATTGGAGCGACGAGAGCTGGTGTATTAGAAACGACGTTTAAAGAAGAAACAGAAACAGACTTATTTGGAGAGCAAGCAGTACTTTGTGGAGGCGTGACTGCGCTTGTAAAAGCAGGGTTTGAAACATTAGTTGATGCGGGCTATCAACCTGAACTTGCATATTTTGAATGTTTACATGAACTGAAACTCATTGTTGACCTTATGTATGAAGGTGGGCTTGAAAATATGAGATATTCAGTTTCAGATACAGCACAGTGGGGAGACTTCGTATCCGGGCCACGTGTTGTGACTGAAGATACGAAGAAAGCGATGGGGGAAGTACTAGCGGAAATTCAAGATGGCACATTTGCAAGGGGCTGGATTGCGGAGCATAAAGCAGGAAGACCTCAATTCAATGCGACAAATGAGAAAGAAAATGAACATGAAATCGAAGTAGTTGGACGTAAATTACGTGAAATGATGCCTTTCGTACAGCCGCGAGTAAAGGTAGGGATTAAATAATATGAAGCAGGTTTTGTTCATGGATACGACGCTTCGTGATGGCGAACAATCACCAGGAGTTAATTTAAATGAACAAGAGAAATTGCAAATTGCAAAACAACTTGAGCGACTTGGCATTAATGTCATGGAGGCTGGATTCGCAGCAGCTTCCGAAGGTGACTTCCAATCGGTAAAACGTATTGCAAATACAATTCAAAATGCTACGGTTATGAGTCTAGCTAGGGCGAAAGAAAGTGATATTCGAAGAGCCTATGAAGCTGTGAAGGGTGCTGTATCTCCTCGTTTACATGTATTTTTAGCTACGAGTGACATTCATATGAAATATAAGCTTTGTATGTCGAAAGAAGATGTGCTAGATAGCATTTATCGCTCGGTTACACTCGGGAAATCGTTATTTCCGACAGTACAATTTTCTGCAGAAGATGCGACAAGAACATCGAGAGATTTTTTAGCTGAAGCAGTAGAAGTTGCGATTCGTGCAGGAGCGAATGTAATTAATATTCCAGATACAGTTGGATATACGAATCCAGAAGAATATTATTCTCTTTTTAAATATTTACAAGAATCCGTTCCATCCTATGAAAAAGCAATATTTTCTTGTCATTGTCACGATGATCTTGGGATGGCAGTAGCAAATTCATTAGCTGCGGTTGAAGGTGGAGCGCTGCAAGTGGAAGGAACAATTAATGGAATTGGAGAAAGAGCAGGGAATGCGGCCTTAGAAGAAGTTGCGGTTGCGCTTCATATTAGAAAAGATTTCTATAAAGTGGAGTCTTCTATGACGCTAAAAGAGATTAAATCGACAAGTACGTTAGTAAGTCGTTTAACAGGTATGGTTGTACCGAAAAATAAAGCAATCGTTGGAGCAAATGCTTTTGCTCACGAATCAGGTATTCATCAAGATGGTGTTTTAAAGGAAGTAACGACATATGAAATTATTGAACCGTCACTTATAGGAGAATCTCAAAACCTATTTGTACTTGGTAAACATTCTGGGCGTCATGCGTTTACGGAAAAAATGAAAGAGCTTGGTTATGAGTTTACCAATGAAGAGCGTGATACGGTATTTGAAGCATTTAAAAAATTAGCAGATCGTAAAAAGGAAATTACCGAAGAAGATTTACGTGCGCTTATGCTTGGTGAAGCAGCATTTGCGGCGCAGCAATATAACATTAAACAATTGCAAGTACATTTCGTATCAAATAGCACACAATGTGCGACAGTCGTCCTGAAAGATGAGGAAGGAAATGTATACGAAGATGCAGCAACTGGTTCTGGAAGTATTGAGGCAATTTATAATGCAATCCAAAGAATTTTAGGATTAGAATGTGAATTGGCGGATTATCGCATACAATCTATTACACAAGGTCAAGACGCACTGGCTCATGTTCATGTTGAATTAAAAGAAGGAACTCATCAAGTATCAGGTTTTGGTGTTGCGCAAGACGTATTGGAAGCATCGGCGAGAGCTTATGTCCATGCAGCAGGGAAATTAAAATCTTATATATCACTTGTAAAGTAAGTGTTTGATAGGTGAGGGAAACTTTCCTCATCTATCACATTAAAGTTCTGAAAATTCAGTTAAAAGGAGTGTTGAAATTGGAAAAACGTATCGTTTGTTTAGCTGGTGATGGTGTTGGCCCGGAAGTTATGGAAAGTGCGAAGGAAGTATTGCATATGGTAGAGAGGCTATATGGACATCATTTTCATTTGCAAGATGAGCATTTTGGTGGTGTTGCTATCGATTTAACGGGGCAACCATTACCACAGCGAACACTTGCCGCTTGTTTAGCGAGCGATGCGGTTTTACTTGGAGCAGTCGGTGGACCTCGTTGGGATAGTGCGAAAGAAAGGCCGGAGAAAGGATTATTAGCATTAAGAAAAGGACTCGGTGTATTTGCGAATGTTCGCCCTGTAACAGTAGAAAGTGAAACTGCACATTTATCCCCATTGAAAAACGCTGAAGAAATTGATTTCGTTGTTGTTCGGGAATTAACAGGGGGAATCTATTTTTCTTATCCGAAAGAACGAACGGAAGAAGTAGCGACAGATACACTTACGTATCATCGCCATGAAATTGAACGTATCGTTTCGTATGCTTTTCAATTAGCGAGTAAGAGGAAGAAAAAAGTAACATCAATTGATAAGGCAAATGTTTTAGAGTCTAGTAAACTATGGAGAACTGTAACAGAGGAAGTAGCACTTCGCTATCCAAATGTGGAATTAGAGCACATTTTAGTAGATGCGGCAGCTATGGAATTAATTCGGAATCCAGGACGCTTCGATGTTATTGTAACAGAAAATTTATTTGGTGATATTTTAAGTGATGAGGCTTCTGTATTAGCTGGATCATTAGGGATGCTTCCATCAGCAAGTCATGCTGAAAATGGTCCTTCATTATACGAGCCTATTCACGGATCAGCACCGGATATTGCGGGGAGAAATAAGGCGAATCCAATTGCAATGATGCGTTCTGTTGCAATGATGCTTGGGCAGTCATTCGGATTAACGAGAGAAGGATGTGCAATTGAATCTGCAATTTCTGCAGTGCTTAAATTAGGGAAATGTACAGCGGATATCGGAGGGGATGAGACAACAACTTCATTTACGAAGGCAGTTATGCAAGAGATGGAAGAGCAAGCGCTAGTAGGGAGAGGAAGATAATGGGGAAAAGGTTGCTAGATAAGCTTTGGGAAAAACACGTAGTTGCGACAAATGAAAATGGGTTGGACTTATTATATATTGATCTTCATCTCGTTCATGAAGTAACGTCACCGCAAGCCTTTGAGGGCTTGCGGCTGGCAAATCGAACAGTCCGCAGACCGGATTTAACATTTGCAACGATGGATCATAATATTCCAACGAAAGATGTTTGGAATATTACTGATCGCATTGCGAAGCAGCAATTGGATACACTTCGTGAAAATTGCAAACAATTTCAGGTGCCATTAGCGGATATTGGTGATGAAGAACAAGGGATCGTTCATGTTATTGGGCCAGAACTTGGACTTACACAACCAGGGAAAACGATTGTCTGTGGTGATAGTCATACAGCAACGCATGGTGCTTTCGGTGCGCTAGCATTTGGTATTGGTACGAGTGAAGTGGAGCATGTATTAGCAACGCAAACGCTGTGGCAACGAAAGCCGAAAGCAATGGGCATTGAGTTAAAAGGAAAGTTACCGCAAGGTGTTTATGCTAAAGATATTATTTTGCATCTCCTTTCAAAGTACGGCGTAGCAGTTGGAACAGGTTACGTAATGGAGTTTTACGGAGAGACAATTCATGCTATGGATATGGAAGAGAGGATGACGCTTTGCAATATGGCAATTGAAGGGGGGGCAAAGGCTGGCATTATTGCGCCAGATGAAAAAACATTTTCTTACGTAAAGGGGCGTGAATATGCACCGAAAGACTATGAATCTATTAAGAAGAAATGGTCAGAACTTTATACAGATTCAGATGCCATTTATGATTTACATATTTCGATAGATGTTTCAGGTTTAGCACCATACGTTACGTGGGGAACAAATCCGAGTATGGGTGTTCGCATTGATGAAAAATTGCCAGAAAAGTATGATGCAAATGATGAAAGAGCATTTTCATATATGGGATTGAGTCCTGGTCAAAGTACGTATGACATTCCAGTTCAACATGTTTTCATTGGATCTTGTACAAATTCCAGGCTTTCTGATTTAGAAATTGCCGCATCTGTCGTGAAAGGTAAAAAGGTAAAAGAAGGTGTGCGGGCACTTGTTGTACCTGGATCTCAAAGGGTAAGAGAAGCTGCGATGCATAAAGGATTACATCGCATATTTGAAGAAGCGGGATTTGAATGGAGAGAGCCCGGATGTTCAATGTGTCTCGGAATGAATCCAGATCAAGTACCTGAAGGAGAACATTGTGCATCTACTTCAAATCGAAATTTTGAAGGAAGACAAGGAAAAGGGGCGCGAACGCATTTAGTTAGCCCGGCAATGGCGGCAGCGGCTGCGTTATATGGTCATTTTGTTGATATTAGAAAGGAGAGTTATGATGGAGCCATTTCGTATTCATAAAGGTACTGCCGCAGTACTGATGAATGATAACATTGATACAGATCAAATTATTCCGAAGCAATATTTAAAGAGAATTGAAAGAACCGGTTTTGGAAAGTTTTTATTTGATGAGTGGCGATATGATAATGGCCGTCATGAAAATCCTAACTTTCCTCTGAATGCACGAGAAAGAAAAGGAGCTAGTATATTAATTACTGGGGATAATTTTGGGTGCGGTTCTTCAAGAGAACATGCTCCGTGGGCACTTGCTGATTATGGTTTCCGTGTTATTATCGCGGGTGGTTTTGCAGATATTTTTTATATGAATTGTATGAAGAATGGTATGTTACCGATTGTGATGGATAAAGAGACGCGTGAACAACTTGCTAAAACGGATGCGCGAGAACAAATTGAAGTTGATTTAGAAAATGAAGTAATTACAACGAATACGCACAGGTTCCATTTCACAATCGAAAAAATGTGGAAAGAAAAATTAGTAAATGGCTTAGACGAAATTAGCATTACAATGCAATATGAACAAGAAATAAAAGAGTATGAAAGAAAAGTAGTTTTATATTAATTGATAACAGAATATTAAAAATGTATTTACATTCAGAATTAACTGTTATATAATATGTGAAAATCAGAGGAGAAAGGGAGTAAGTATTATGAATACAATACAATCTATTACAGTGCTTACACAACTACATCATCATACATGAAACCCTTGAACCTAGCGTGAAAACGTGTAGGTACAAGGGTTATTCCCGTTGTACCTACACTCTACTAAAGAGCCTTGTAGGTATTTTGTCTACAAGGCTCTTTTTATTTTCGGTTTAGGTGAATGAAATGGGCATACATTAGAAAGGGAAAGGTGTGAGAATTTAGATGACAAAGTGGAAAAGGGCAAATCCGAATGGAACGAGAGATTATTTATTTGAAGAGTGTACGTTAATCGAGGAAGTGGAACAAAATTTAAGGCGTACATTTTTAGAGAGAGGCTATGAGGAAATAAGGACACCTACAATTGAGTTTTATGATGTGTTTGCTTTTCAAAATCGGCCGATAGATGAAGAGAAGATGTATAAATTTTTTGATGAAAAGGGACGGATTATTGTACTGCGTCCTGATATGACGATTCCTTTAGCGAGAGTGATTGGAACGCAGAGATGGGATACGCCACTTAAAGTGACGTATAGCGGGAATGTATTTCGAGCGAATGAGTCCCATTCTGGAAAGTATAATGAAATCGTGCAAAGTGGTATTGAAATTATCGGGATCGATAATGTAAGAGCTGAAATTGAATGTGTAATAAGTGTCATTCAAGCACTTCAAAAGTTGAAGGTGAAATCTTTTACAATTGAGATTGGGCAAGTACAGTTATATAAATGTATTGTAAAAAAACTCTCCATCCATGATGAAGAAGAGAAAGTACTTAGAACTTATATAGAAAGTAAGAATTACGCTGCCCTCTCAAATTTTATCGAAGAAAGGAGATTAGACCGCTCTAATGAAACAGTAAGCTTACTTGAGAAATTGCCAAGGTTATTTGGAAATTTAGAAGTGATTGAGGAAGCGGAAAAACTTGCTTCAAGTAATGAAATGAAAATGGCCATTGCAAGAGTGAAAGAAATATATGAAGCAATTGAAAAACTCGGATATGGATCTTACATATCTATTGATTTAGGGATGATTCAACATTTGGATTATTATACGGGTGTTATTTTCAAAGGTTATATATATGAAATTGGAGAAGAGATTGTTAGTGGCGGAAGATACGATGAGTTAATTGGCAATTTTGGCGATATGGTGTCGGCGGTTGGACTCGCGGTACAAGTAAATCAAATCGTTAAGGCATTGCAAGAGCAGCAAGTATCGTATGAACGAGAGTCAATAGATATGCTGATTCATTATGAGTTAAATAGAGTAGCGGAAGCAGAAAGATTACGAACCTTACTTCGAAAGGATGGAAAGAATGCTAGGTTATCTCTATTCTCTAATTTAAACGACACCTTTCAATTTGCGAGAAAAAATAAAATCGTAACGGTCGTTGAGGCAAAGAATGAATCATTAGTGGAATATGTTTGGAAAGAGAAATGGGTCGTTCAGAAAGAAGGGGAGACTTCATGCGTAACATTCAAATTGCGTTAACGAAAGGAAGGCTAGAAAAGCATGTGATTCCATTGTTTGAGCAAATTGGAATTGATTGTTCAGAGCTTAAAGATAAAGGGAGAAAGCTTGTCTTTCAAAGTAAGAACACAAATATTTCATTTATTTTAGTGAAAGCGGTAGATGTTGCTACTTATGTAGAACATGGCGTGGCTGACATCGGTGTTGTTGGAAAAGATATTTTAATGGAAAACGAGAAAGATGTATATGAAATGGTAGATTTAGGCGTGGGGATGTGCAAGTTTTGTGTCGCTTCTATTCCTACGTATAATCCGAAGAGTTACCGGAAGAAACGAATTGCTACGAAATATCCGCATATCACTTCCAATTATTTTCACGAAAAGGGGGAAGATGTAGAAATAATAAAAATAGAAGGTTCTGTAGAAATTGCTCCTCTTTTAGGATTAGCAGATGCAATTGTTGATATTGTTGAAACGGGAAAAACATTACAAGAGAATGGACTCATTGTATTTGAGGAAATGTATTCTATATCAGCTCGAGTAATTGTAAATAAGGCAGCTTTAAAAACCAAAAAAGACGAAATATTCAGTATTATAAATATGATGGAGCAAGAAATTTTGTCAGGGAAATAGGAGGATTAAAATGGAAATCATTTATGAAGATTTCAAAGAGGCATTAACGAAAATAAAAGTGCTAAGAGAAAAAGCTAATATAATAGAAGAAACTGTTCAAAGAAGTGTAAGAGAAATTGTTCAAAACGTAAGAGAGAGTAAAGATGAGGCTTTATCTTTGTACACAAAAAAGTTTGATGGTGTGGAGGTTGCAAATTTTCGTGTAAGTGAGGAAGAGATAAAAAAAGCGAGTATGTTAGTGGAACATTCTTTTTTAGAAGCGTTGCAAGAAGCGAAGAGAAACATTGTCTCCTATCACGAAAAGCAAAAGAGGCAATCGATGTTTGACTGCGTGAGTGAGGGGGTAATTAGAGGGCAACTCATTCAGCCGTTAGAAAATGTAGGTGTATATGTGCCGGGCGGTACGGCTGCTTACCCTTCATCCGTATTAATGAATGTATTACCAGCCAAAATCGCAGGTGTGAAAAAAATTATAATGGCAACACCGCCGAGAGAAGAAGGAATTGACCCACATATATTAGCGGCCGCAAATCTTGCGGGGGTAGATGAAATTTATATGGCCGGTGGTGCGCAAGCAATTGCTGCTTTAGCGTATGGGACGGAATCGATTCCGAAAGTGGATAAAATAGTTGGACCGGGAAATTTGTATGTTGCTCTAGCGAAGCGAGAAGTATATGGAATAGTAAATATCGATATGATTGCTGGTCCATCAGAAATTGTAGTTATTGCTGATGAAACAGGGAATGCCAATTATATTGCTGCTGATTTATTGTCACAGGCAGAGCATGACGAAAGAGCAACAGCGATTTGTATTACAACGAATATAGAGCTAGCAAAAGGAGTAGAAAGAGAGATTGAAAGACAGTTAGGGACATTACCAAGAAGTGAGATTGCTCGTGAAGCTATAAAAAGAAATGGAGCAATTTGTGTTGTTCCTTCATTAGAAAAGGCATTCCAATTATCAAATGAAATCGCTCCGGAACATTTAGAGTTACATATAAAAGAACCGATGAATGCTCTAGCTTATGTGAAGCATGCAGGATCTATTTTCCTTGGACCATATACACCTGAGCCGCTCGGTGATTATTTGGCAGGACCGAATCACGTGTTACCGACGAGTGGAACGGCAAGATTCTTCTCTCCGTTATCAGTCGATGATTTTGTAAAAAAGTCAAGCTTCGTTTCTTATACAGAAGAAGCGCTAAAGAGTGTACAACATCATATTGTTGAACTAGCAAATAAAGAAGGTTTGCATGCACATGCGAGAGCAATCCAAATTAGATTCAAGGAGGAAAAATAATGCGTGAGTTCAGTCAAGTACGTGAAACGACAGAAACAAAAATTAAACTAAGTTTGCAGCTCGATGAAAGTACGAATGTTTCTGTGCAGACGGGAGTGGGTTTCTTCGATCATATGCTAACTTTGTTTGCAAGACATGGAAGATTTGGTTTGCAAGTTGAAGCGGAAGGGGATGTATTTGTCGACGCTCATCATACAGTTGAAGATGTAGGAATTGTACTCGGAAATTGTTTGAAAGAAGCATTGCAAAATAAAGAAGGGATTAATAGGTACGGATCGGCTTATGTACCGATGGATGAGTCTTTAGGATTTGTCGCTATTGATATAAGTGGGCGCTCGTATATTGTATTTCAAGGGGAATTAACTAATCCGAAGCTTGGGGATTTTGATACAGAACTAACAGAAGAATTTTTTAGAGCAGTTGCTCATGCTGCCAATATTACATTACATGCTCGCATTCTATACGGAAGTAATACACATCACAAAATTGAAGCTTTATTTAAAGCATTTGGTCGAGCGCTTAGAGAGGCAGTCGATAAAAATGCCAATATTACTGGTGTAAATTCAACGAAGGGGATGTTGTAATTGATTTCCATTATAGATTATGGCATGGGGAATATTCGCAGTGTAGAACAAGCATTACAATACGTTGGAGCAGAGTATGTCGTAACGAGTGATAAGGAAGAAATATTGGGAAGTGATGGAGTTATTTTACCGGGAGTAGGCGCATTTCCGAAAGCGATGGACGTATTAGAAGAAAAAGATTTAGTGTGTGTACTTAAAGAAATTGGGGATATAGGGAAACCGCTCCTTGGTATATGTTTAGGAATGCAGCTTTTATTTGAAAAAAGTGAGGAATTAAAAGAATGTAGTGGATTACACTTATTGCCTGGTGTTATTCGAAAGTTAAAAGTTCCTTATAAAATCCCGCATATGGGGTGGAATGAATTAACGAAAGAAAGGGAGTTTCCGCTTTGGAATGGGATAGAAGACAGTGCCTTCGTATACTATGTTCATTCTTATTATGCGGATTGTCCGGATGAAATTGTATGTGGGGCAAGTGAATATGGAGTGCGCGTACCTGGTTTTGTAGCGAAAGGAAATGTATTTGGTGCGCAGTTTCATCCTGAAAAAAGTGGAGAGATTGGAATACGTATTTTAAAGAATTTTAAAGGAGTGGTAGAAGAATGGAAATTTTCCCAGCTATCGATTTAAAGGAAGGGCGATGCGTTAGACTTTATCAAGGAGAGTTTAGTAAAGAAACTGTCATGAATGAAGATCCGGTGGCACAAGCAATTATATTTGAAAAACTTGGAGCGAGAAGGCTACACATTGTCGATTTAGATGGTGCAATTGCTGGAGAGTCATTAAATTTGTCCGTCATTGAAAGGGTATGCAGAGCGATACGTATTCCCGTGCAAGTTGGAGGAGGGGTTCGATCACTTGCAGCAGTGGAGAAGTTATTATTAGTCGGTGTAGATAAGGTGATTTTAGGAACAGCTGCCCTTTATGATAAGTCATTTTTAGAAGAAGCGATTCGTTTATATAAAGAGAAAATTATCGTTGGAATTGATGCGAAAAATGGTTTTGTAGCAACGAGGGGTTGGCTTGATGTGTCTGAAATTTCTTATATTGATTTAGCGAAACAGATGGAAAAATTGGGTGTTCAAACACTTGTGTTTACGGATATTTCGAAAGACGGGACGCTTGCAGGACCGAATTTTGAGCAATTAACGTCATTACAAAATAGTGTTGATATTCGTCTTATCGCTTCTGGAGGAGTGGCAACTATTCAAGATGTAAGAAAATTAAAAGCTATGAACATATACGGCGTCATAATTGGAAAGGCATTTTATGAGAAAACGATTGATTTAGAAGAAGTGTTACAGGTAACAAAGTTATGTTAGCGAAACGAATTATTCCATGTCTAGATGTGAAAGAAGGAAGAGTCGTAAAAGGGGTGAATTTTATAGGATTACGAGACGTTGGTGATCCTGTCGAAATAGCTGCTTTATATAATGATGCGGGAGCCGATGAAATTGTATTTTTGGATATTACTGCGACGCACGAAGGAAGAAAAACGATTCTGGATGTTGTAGAAAAAACGGCCTCAAAAATATTTATTCCTCTTACAGTAGGCGGAGGGATTTCTAATGTTCAAGATATATATAATTTACTAAGATCTGGTGCGGATAAAATTTCGATTAATTCAGCAGCTATACGGAATCCAAGGATAATTCAGGAAGGAGCAGAACATTTTGGCTCACAATGTATTGTCACAGCAATTGATGCTAGAAAAGTAGCGGAAGATAGGTGGAATGTATACGTGAACGGAGGCAGAGTTGATACAGGGATAGATGCGATAGAATGGGCGAAGCGCGTTGTCGAGCTAGGGACAGGTGAAATTTTGTTAACGAGTATGGATGCGGATGGAACGAAAAATGGATATGATCTTCAGTTAACAGAAGAAATTTCAAAAAGTGTTTCTGTTCCAGTCATTGCGTCAGGTGGATGTGGTCATGCTGATCACATTATAGAAGTCTTTCAAAAGACAACAGTCGATGCAGCATTAGCGGCATCCATCTTTCACTACGGTGAGGAAACTATGCAGAGTGTAAAGAGAAAGTTAAGAGAAGCTAACGTTGAGGTGCGGCTATGAAACCTAACTTTTCAAAAGGATTACTGCCAGCGGTTGTGATTGAGGAACATACAAAAGAAGTTTTAATGCTAGCTTATATGAATGAAGAAGCATATGAAAAAACGCTGAAAACGAAAAAAACGTGGTTTTATTCTCGCTCGAGACAATCGTTATGGAATAAAGGAGAAACGTCAGGAAATGTCCAATATGTACAATCGCTTTATTTAGATTGTGATCAAGATTCAATTGTTATCGTCGTAAAGCAAGTAGGACCTGCCTGCCACACGGGAGAGAAAACATGTTTTCACTATAAAATTATATAGGGGGATACATATGGAAGATAATCTGAAAGTATTATTTGAAACAATTGAAGGGCGAAAGAGAAATCCATTACCTGAATCATATACAAATTATTTATTTTCAAAAGGAGAAGATAAAATTTTAAAGAAGATTGGAGAGGAGTGTGCGGAAGTAATCATCGCATCTAAAAATAATGATAAAGATGAACTCGTAAAAGAAATGGTTGATGTGTTGTATCACTGTTTTGTTCTATTAGCTGAAAAAAATATCGCATTGGAAGATGTCATGCGAGAAATAAAAGAACGAAATGGAAAGCTTTCGAGAGTAGGGGATCGAAAAGAAATAGATACATTATAAGGGGGAATACATATGAAAGTGGATTACCACCTTCATTTAGAAGAAGGACCTTATTCAATAGGGTGGCTTGCTAAAATAAATGAAGCAATGGAATATTATGAACCGCTTCAAGAAAAAAGGCATTCTATCGATTGGCTTATGAAAACACAAGAGCGTTTGCAAAGACGTGTGAAGGAAGGACCATTTACAGCAAAATGGATTGATTTATATTTAGAAGAAGCGTTGCGAAAAGGTATAAAAGAAGTTGGGATTGTTGATCATTTATATCGTTTTCATGAGGCGAAAGGATATTATGAAAAATATGTAGATATTAGTGATTCAAAGCTTGGTCGTTTACAAAAGGAATGGTTAGACCAAGTAAGAGTCGTTTCACTATACGATTTTACAAAGGCGATTGAAGAAGCGAAAGAACGTTGGAGTAAAAAAGGCGTCACACTTAAACTTGGAATTGAGGCGGATTATTTTATTGGTTGTGAAGAAGAGCTGAAAAACTTATTAGCGCTAGGAGACTTTGATTATGTAATTGGTTCTGTTCATTTTCTAAACGGGTGGGGTTTCGATAATCCAGATACGAAGGAGTATTTTGAGGAACACGATTTACATGCATTATATGATACGTTTTTCAAAACTGTTGAGTGTGCGGTTCGCTCTGAGCTATTTGATATTATAGCTCATCTAGATAATATAAAAGTATTTAATTACAGGTTGGATGAGAATGAGCAGCTTTCTTACTATAAGGAAATTGCTCGTGCGTTAGTAGACACGAATACTGCAACAGAAATAAATGCAGGATTGTACTATCGCTATCCTGTCCGTGAAATGTGTCCAAGTCCGCTCTATCTACAAGTGTTAGCTAAATATGGAGTTCCCATTACGGTTTCTTCGGATGCACATTATCCGAATGATTTAGGGAAGTATGTAAAAGAAAATGTGCAAACATTACGAACACATGGTATCTCTCATATCGCAACATTTACGAAACGAGTCAGAGCAATGAGATTAATTGAAGAAGAAGTAATGATTTCAAAATGAAACGCAATATTTTGATGAAAACCCTGCTTTTTGTTCAAAATAAGAAAGAATAAAAAGGAGGGTAAGAAAAATGGCGAAACAACAAAATAAACAAAATGTACAGGGTGCACAGCAAGCTTATACTTCTGAAACGAATGCTACATCTCAATCGGTTATTGAGGAGCAAATTAGCGATACAGTTGCAGAAGGAACAATTGATGTAAAGCTTGGAAAAGAATCGCAAGAAAAAGCGTAAAAAGAGGGGAGAGTCACATCTCCTCTTTTCTTATGGATAAAAAAGTGTCGATTTTCAAAACTATAATCAAATTCCTTGGTTTTTATATGTGGATTTCTTACAATGAAAGATAAGAGATATCCTATTTTGTATAGAAGAGGTGTTAGTATAGTGGCAAAAATATTAGTAGCAGGGAAAATTCCAGAAATCGGATTAGAACTATTAAAAGATCACGATGTAGAAATGTATGATAAAGAGGAGTTAATTTCTTTAGATGAATTAACAGAGCGTGTACAAGATAAAGATGCGTTGTTAAGTTTACTTTCTACAAAGGTGCCGAAAGAAGTTATTGATGCAGCACCTCATTTAAAGATTGTTGCAAACTATGGTGCTGGTTATGACAATATTGATTATACGTATGCGGGCGAAAAAGGAATTGTAGTATCGAATACACCGAAAGTATCAACGGAAGCGACAGCAGAATTAACATTCGCACTTCTTTTAGCAGCGGCACGCAGAATTCCTGAAGGGGATACGTTATGTCGTACAATCGGATTTAACGGATGGGCACCGTTATTTTTCTTAGGCCGAGAAGTACATGGTAAAACAATTGGAATTATCGGCCTTGGAGAAATCGGGAAGGCAGTTGCAAAGCGAGCGAAAGCATTTGGGATGGATGTTTTATATACAGGACCTAATCGTAAGCCTGAAGCTGAGAACGAACTAGGAGCAACGTATGTAACGTTGGAAGAATTATTACAAACAGCAGACTTTATTACAATTAATTGTGCTTATAATCCGAAATTACATCATATGATTGATGAAGAGCAGTTTAAAATGATGAAGAAAACAGCATATATTGTAAATGCTTCACGTGGCCCAATTATGAATGAAGCGGCACTTGCTCATGCATTAAAAACGAATGAAATTGAAGGAGCAGCTCTTGATGTGTTTGAGTTTGAACCGAAAATTACAGAAGAGCTAAAAGGATTAAAAAATGTTGTACTTGCTCCTCATGTAGGAAATGCAACATTTGAAACGCGTGATGCGATGGCTGAAATGGCTGTAAGAAATATATTGGCTGTGTTGAACGGGGAAGAACCAGTGACACCTGTAAATCAAAAAGTATTCGTTACAAAATAAAGTGAAATGCTAATCGGAGGCATATTGCCTAGAAAAATAGAGGAATAAAAAGAAACCTTCCGGATGTGGAAGGTTTCTTTTTATTTTTCTTTATTCGCTTTTTTTGACGGTCTTTGTCTAATGAATTGAGATAACATGTACAAAATGTATAGTGGGATGGCAATGAATAAGAAAACAGAAAAATTACCAAACCCTGTTTGATACATTGTGATAATGATTCCAATTAAAAATAGTGTAATAATGATGCTATATCGTGGAATTGGTACATCTTTTAAACTTGGGATACGAATACGGCTTACCATTAAAAATGCGAACGTTACAAATACTGTAATTAGAACGATTTTTGGAATGGTATGTGAAAATAAGGTTAAGAAAGCGACAAGCCCTCCCGCTGCTGTAATCGGAACTCCAGTGAAATATTTCATTGAAGTAGAAGATGGTGTTACATTAAATCGTGCTAAGCGATATGCTCCGAAAAGAGGGAATAGTCCCGCTATGTATAGTCCGATGATTCCATAGTTGGAGAACGATGTGTAATACATTAAAACAGCAGGTGCTGCACCAAATGTTACCACATCCGCAAGTGAGTCAAGCTCTTTCCCCATTTGTGAATCCACACGTAATAAACGAGCAACACGACCATCAAGACTATCTAACATCATCCCGATAAGTACTAAAATAGCAGCTGATTTATAATATCCTAAAGATGCATAGCCGATCGATAAGAATCCGCTATATAAATTTCCGAGCGTAAATAAGTTTGGAATAGCTGCTCTATACAAAATCTGATCCCTTGCTTTCTGTAATGAATTCTTAATTAGTGTATGAAAGTTTACTCATTTTATCATACCATAAATTTATTCCTCATACGAAAGAAATTCCCAATTTGTGAAAGATTTCGTAGAAGAATAATTCGAAAAATAAGTAAAAAAAGGAAGCAACTTCTACAAAGTTGCTTCCTGAACTATTCAAATTTCGTTGTCATCGTTCCAGTGTTAAATCGATTGTTAGGATCGAAACGTAATAAATCTCCATAAATCAGTTTATCGGAAAGTTTTAATTCTGTTTTTGCTTTTTCAATATAAGGCTGACATAGTGTTAAATCGGTTTCTGCCCCCGTACTTCGTTTGTAGCACATGTTTTTTGTGTAAACATACTCTTCCGAAACAAAGCTACCATCCCGCATGATCATAAGAGGGTCTTTCTCTTTAATGAATAAATCAGTTCCAAATTCTACGGATTGATTTGTTTTAATACCAAGTAAATGAAGAAGAGTTGGTTTAATATCAATTTGACCAGATACTTTAGAAATGACTTTTCCTTCTTGACCAGGCACATGAATAATGAGAGGGACGCGTTGTAATTGCATAGAATCAAACGGTGTAATAGCGTCTTTCCCAAGGAACTGGGCCATAGCTGCGTTATGGTTTTCGGAAATACCGTAATGATCACCATAAATGACAATAACGGAATTGTCGTACAGTCCTTCTGCTTTTAATTGATTAATAAATAATTTAAGAGCTTCATCCGTGTAACGAACGGTTGGGAAGTAGCGGTTTAAAACGCCACTTTCTGAATTAAACTCATCAACATATTGATCTTCTGGATTTAGAAGAAACGGAAAATGGTTTGTTAAAGTAATGAATTTTGTATAGAACGGTTGTGGTAAAGATTTTAGCTTTGGAATAGATTGCTCAAAGAACTCTTTATCTTTTAATCCCCAACCGACAGACATTTGTTCTGTGCCTACGTAATCATTTAAATTAAAGTAACGATCATATCCAAGCGCAGGATACATTACATCACGATTCCAAAACGATTTATCGTTTGAATGGAAGACAGCAGAAGAATATCCGTATTTCTTCAATTGTTCTGGTGTAGCTGTATATTCATTTGTTGCGTGAGTAAAGAATACAGAACCGCGGTCTAACGGATAAAGTGAATTTTCGACGATAAATTCAGCATCAGAAGTTTTACCTTGTCCTGTTTGATGATAGAAGTTGTCGAAATAAAAACTATCTTTAATAAATTCGTTTAAAAATGGAGTAATTTCTTTTCCATTTATTTTTTTATTAATAACAAAACTTTGTGTAGATTCCATTGAAATCAAAATGACATTTTTACCTTTTGCAGCTCCAAATAAGTTCTTATCAACTTGCTTATCTTTTGAGTCTGTATAGTTTTTAATTTCAGAGAACCCGTCCCCACTTGCAAATACACGTTCAGCTGAAGATTTTGATTGAAGTGTAATATCGAATAGATGATATGTGTATAAACCTAAATTTTTCACGACAGTTTGACGGTCAAATGAGCGTGAGAACATTTGTGGTTTATAAATAACGGAAACAACAATTTGTAGTGCTAATAGAGCTGTTACACCGCTAAAGAAAATACGCTTCTCAGAGCGAGAAAGCGGCGTCTTGTCACAAAATGCCGGGAATTTACGTGAAAGAAACATTAAAATAATCGCATCTGCAAATAAGAGTAATGTTTTATACGTAAAGAGTTCTTTTATACTCGTCCCTAAATCAGCCATATTATTTGTTTGAAATAACACTGGGAACGTAACGAAATCGTTATAAAACCCATAAAACATTGCATTTCCAAATAAAATGAATGATAGTATAAAACTAATTCCAACTATAATGCGGTTTCGGTGTTTGGATGCAAATAAAGCAAAACCGAAAAATAAAAGTAACGCAGCTAGTGGATTAATAAAAAGCATAAATTCTTCAAAGAAATTATCAATTTTAATATCGAATGCTAGCTTGTACACAATATATGTTTTTATCCATAATAAAACGACTGCAATAAGTGCAAATCGCAGTTTTGGAAATAGACGTTGTAGCATAATATACTCCTCTCCTAAAAAGCATGACAGTTCTTGTGGGCCTATTGGATTAGCGCCTCATTTTATATATACGAACAGTCCTTTGTTATTATGATTATTATACTATGAGTATCATTATACGAAAATAAAAGAGAGTTGTGGACTTTTTTATAATAATTGAGTAGAAAAAGAGTGGTGGGAGACAATAAAATGGAATTTCTTTGTATGATAATGATCGTGCGCAGAAAGAATCACGTAATAATACGGAGGTTATAATGCGAAAATTATTATATTTTATAGCATGCAGTAGTTGTATACTTTTTGCTTCACCGAGTGTTTCGGTAGCCCAATATGATGCACCCCTTATGGAAGATGCCCTTTATTCTGTTTTATTTCCAAAAATAAATAAAGCGATTGAAAAACAATATGGGAGCTTGAAGCCTTATCAATGTCCTAAAATTATCAGTTTAAAAAAAGTGTATAGCGGTACATATTTATTTCAAGCGAGTATTGAAGTGATAAAGTATGAACGTGTTGCTGGGAAGATTGCTCCACCATTTGAGAAGGTAACGATTACATTTAATAACGAAGAAGGCGAATGGGAAGTGACAAAGATTATTGTAAAGCGCTTACCAAACGATACGAAACTAAACTGTCAAAAAACAATATAAAAAATTGTTTGACAAATAAAATGGTCCTTTGGTATTGTTAATAGCAACAATTAGATGTTTGAAAATTAAATAGACTTACCTCATCTACTCTCAAAGGTAGAGGCCGCGATAGGAAAGAGTAAGCTATGGGAGATTTAATGGAATCTGTGATCATAGGTTGAAAGGGACTATTGCCGAAATATAAGAATAACCATCTTATTCATATATTGGGACTGCATTGAATAAATGTAGTACTGTCATAAGATTTATTTTATGGAGAGCTATTTGGAGATGTTGATGCGGTTTCTTATTTTGAGGAGATAACAACTCGTTTATTTTTTCAATATATATTTTTCCTAATAAGAAACGCGTGTGAACATTGTTCCGCGCGTTTTTTGTCTATCTAAAAGCGTGCTGCAATGAATAGAAGATTGGGGTTATGAGTTTTAGAGGAAATAAGGGAGGAATTCAAATGTATTTACACGGCACGAGCCGAATTAATGGGCAAGGACACTTAGAAATTGGAGGGTGCGATACGACGCAGCTAGCAAAACAATATGGAACACCACTTTATGTATACGATGAAGATTCTATTCGAGGAAAGTGCCGCGCGTTTCATCGTGCTTTTAAAGAAAGTGGTTTCTCTTATCAAGTAGCATATGCAAGCAAGGCGTTCTTGTGCATGGAGATGTGCCGAGTAGCTCGTGAAGAGAATATGTCGTTAGATGTTGTTTCTGGAGGAGAATTGTATACTGCGCTCCAAGCTGGATTTCCGGCATCACGCATTCATTTTCACGGCAATAATAAAACAGAAGAAGAGATGATTATGGCTCTTCAGGCGAATATTGGTTGTTTTGTTGTAGATAATTTCTTAGAATTAGAAATTTTGCATGATTTAGCAGTGCAACATGGGAAATTTGTGAACATATTAATTCGTGTAACGCCTGGAGTAGAGGCGCATACACATGAATATATTACAACAGGGCAAGAGGATTCAAAATTTGGATTTGGTGTTTCAAATGGTCAAGCGATGCAGGCAATCGAGCTTGCTTTACAAAAATCAAATTATAATGTGTTAGGTATTCATTCACATATCGGATCACAAATATTTGAAACGGCCGGCTTTGTGCGAGCGATTGAAGTTCTTCGTCAATTTTTAGAAGAAGTGAGAGAGCGAACAAACTATGTAGTAAAAGTGCTAAATGTGGGCGGAGGATTCGGAATACGCTACACAGAGTCAGATACACCATTAACTCTTGAGACATATGTGCGAGCTGTAACAAGTGCGGTGAGAGAACAATTTACAGTATGTAATTATCCATTGCCAGAAATATGGGTTGAACCAGGTCGTAGTATTGTAGGTGATGCTGGAACGACACTGTATACAGTCGGATCTGTGAAAGATATTCCTGGCATAAGAAAATATGTTTCAGTAGATGGTGGAATGACGGATAATTTAAGACCTGCCTTATATAACGCTCGTTACGAAGCAATGTTAGCGAATCGAGGGAATGATGCGAATGAGGAACTCGTTTCGATTGCTGGGAAATGTTGTGAGAGTGGAGATATGCTGATTTGGGATATTCATTTACCGAAAGTCGCTTCTTCCGATTTACTAGCAATTTCTTGTACAGGAGCATATGGCTATTCGATGGCGAATAATTATAATCGAATTCGGAGACCAGCTGTCGTCTTTACGAAAGGTGGAACATCGCAAATTGTAGTGGAACGTGAAACATATGAAAATATTATTGGGAACGATCGCATACGTATTAAAGAACTTGTTTAAATAGAGAAAAGGAGTTGTTCGGATGGGCAATTCCTTTTTTGTAAAATAAAATAATTAAAATATATCGGAAAACTAGGATTGAAAAAAATCAGAATTGTGATAAAATACAAATACAAAGCTTATCAAGAGAAGCGGAGGGAACTGGCCCGGCGAAGCTCGGCAACCTGCTTATAGAAAGCAAGGTGCTAAATCCAGCAAAATGGAATCCATTTTGAAAGATAAGGTAAAATATATTACCGAACAGTCTTTTCGAAATGGGAAAGATTTTTTTTATGAATAAAAAGGGGGGCTGTTCGCGTGAGCGTACGGGAACATTTTGAGGAAGTATCTGAGAAGATTCAAGCGATGCTTGCTGATATGAAATATGGTTCAATTACAATTGTTGTGCAAGATGGGAAAGTCATTCAATTAGAGAAAAGTGAAAAAGTACGTTTAAAGTAAAAAAGCGCTGACTAGAAAAACTAGAGGCGGTTTTAACCTATTTTATTAGGTTAAAACCGTCTTTTTGCTTTTACAGGGGGAAAAAACATGTTGACGTATGAAACGTGGGATGAAAATGGTGTTTCGTTTTCAGAAGAAGATGAAACAAAAGGCGCGCTATCTGTATTAAGTTGGGCTTATAAAGAATATAAAAGTGAAATTGTATACGCATGTAGCTTTGGAGTGGAAAGTATGGTATTACTGCACCTTATAAACCAAGTAAATCCATCTGCTAAAGTTGTATTTTTGGATACAAATGTTCATTTTCAAGAAACGTATGAATTAATTCAAAAAGTGCGGGAACGATTTCCTTCATTAAATATTATAGAAAAACAGCCAGAACTTACACTTGATGAACAAGCAAAGTTGCATGGTGACAGGCTGTGGGAAAGCAACCCAAATCTTTGTTGTAAAATTAGAAAAATTTTACCTTTAGAAAAAGCATTAGCAAATGAAAAGGCGTGGATATCAGGTTTAAGAAGGGAACAATCAGAAACTCGCAAACATACAAACTTTATAAATCAAGATCGTCGTTTTCAATCTATTAAGATTTGTCCACTTATTCATTGGACATGGAAAGAAGTTTGGCGATATGTATACAAACATAGTTTGCCGTATAACCCATTACATGATGTTGGCTATCCAAGTATTGGGTGTGAGAAGTGTACGTTACCTGTAGATGGTGGCGATTCAAGAGATGGTAGATGGGCTGGCAAAGGGAAAACAGAATGTGGTCTCCATGATCAATAAGATGAATTGAAAAATAAAGCTAAGAGAGGATATAGAAAATGAGCACAAGAAACGAATTAGTAAACCGTATAGATGAGACATACGACGTATCACAAATTGAAAAAGAAATTAAATTAGACAACATTGCGTTAAGTGATTTAGAGCTGATAGCGACAGGTGGATATAGCCCGCTTACAGGTTTTTTAGGTAAGAATGATTATGACTCGGTCGTAGAAACCCTTCGTTTAGCAAATGGGAACATATGGAGTATACCAATTACATTGCCAGTAACAGAAGATGTAGCAGAGAGGCTGGAAGTTGGAGAGAAAGTAAAGCTTGTTAACGATGGATATATATATGGTGTCATTCAAATAGAAGATATTTTTGTACCAGATAAAGAAAAAGAAGCGTTACTTGTATATAAAACGACGGATGAGGCTCATCCAGGAGTGAAAAAATTATATGAACGACCAAACGTTTACGTTGGAGGAGCTATTATTCTTACAAAACGCTTTGAAAATAATCAATTTCCTTCTTATCATTTAGATCCCATTGAAACGCGAGAGGAATTTAAAAAGCGTGGTTGGAAAACAGTAGTCGGGTTTCAAACGAGAAACCCGGTACATCGCGCTCATGAATATATTCAAAAGTCTGCTCTTGAAATTGTAGATGGTCTCTTTTTGAATCCGCTTGTTGGGGAAACGAAATCAGATGATATTCCTGCTGATGTAAGAATGGAAAGCTATGAAGTATTACTTCAAAACTATTATCCGAAAAATCGTGTCTTTTTAGGTGTGTTTCCTGCAGCGATGCGTTACGCAGGGCCAAGAGAAGCGATATTTCATGCATTAGTAAGAAAGAATTTTGGATGTACCCACTTTATTGTAGGGCGTGATCATGCCGGGGTAGGAGATTATTACGGAACATATGAAGCGCAGGATATTTTTACGAATTTTACGGTAGAAGAGTTAGGTATTACACCGCTATTCTTTGAACATAGCTTTTACTGCGGGAAATGTGAAGCAATGGCTTCAACGAAAACATGCCCGCATGGAAAAGAGGACCATGTCATTTTATCCGGTACGAAAGTAAGGGAACTATTAAGAAATGGTGAGATTCCGCCAAGTACATTTAGTCGGAAAGAAGTAGTGGAAGTGCTAATTAAAGGTTTGAAAAAAAGTGTAGTAACAAAATAGGGAGAGAAAGAGATGAATACAAATATTACTTGGCATACAGCCTCTGTTTTAAAAGATGAGAGAAGAGTGAAAAGTGGCCATCATAGTTTTGTAATTTGGTTTACGGGTTTATCAGCTTCGGGTAAATCTACAGTAGCGAATGCGGTTGCCCGTAAACTATTTGAAAAGAATATCGGAAACTATGTGCTAGATGGGGATAATATACGCCACGGTTTAAATAACGATTTAGGTTTTTCTGAAAGGGATCGTACAGAGAATATTCGTCGTATTGGTGAAGTTTCTAAACTATTCGTAGATCAAGGAACGATTGTTCTTACAGCATTTATTTCACCATTTCGAGTAGACCGAAAACAAGTTAGAGATCTATTAGCGGCGGATGAATTTATTGAAGTGTTTGTGAAGTGTCCGATTGAAGAGTGTGAAAAACGTGATCCGAAAGGTCTTTATAAAAAGGCAAGAAAAGGTGATATTAAACAGTTTACTGGTGTGGATTCACCATATGAGGAGCCAGAACGAGCAGAATTAATTGTAGAAACACATAATTATTCTATTGAAGAATGTGCAGAACAAATTGTGAAGTACTTACAAGAGCGTAGTTTTATCCCGCGCTAACGGGTTGTAAAGTACCTCAAAATAGAAGCTAGGTGGAAGTCGGGCTGTCTGTAAATGTTCGATTGGTTAAGGCTAATAATCAGTGGGGGATGAACACAATCCTCACTGATTAAAGTTTCACTTTATATAGGGGGATTAAAAATGAGTTATGAAAAAGTATGGGCTAACAATGAAAAATTAAATCAGACTGAGAAAAATAAATTAGAAAAAGATGGGTTAGAAATTTTTAATGACATTCCTTACTACGCGGAGAATGGATTCGAATCTATTCCGAAAGAAGAGTGGGATGCATTTAAATGGGCAGGCTTGTATTTGCAGCGTCCGAAAGAAGCTGGATACTTTATGATGCGTGTAAATATTCCTTCTGGGATTATTACAAATGCGCAGGCAGAAGCGCTTGCTTCTATCGCTGAGGACTATGGACGTGATGTAATTGATATTACGACAAGACAGGCGATTCAGTTTCATTGGTTAGAGATTCAGCAAATTCCAGATATTTTTAAAAGGTTAGCGAGAGTTGGATTATCTTCAGCTGGGGCGTGTGGTGATATAACGCGTAATATTACAGGAAATCCACTTGCGGGAATTGATGCAAATGAACTGTTTGATACAACAGGTATTGTAAAAGATGTATATGACTATTTCCAACATAATGAAGAGTTTTCTAACTTACCACGTAAATTTAAAATGTCTATTAGTTCTAACATTTATAATTCAGCAAACGCAGAGATTAACTGTGTTGCATTTACACCTGCTACGAAAGAAATAAATGGTGAGAAAAAAGTTGGTTTTCATATAAAAGTAGGCGGAGGATTATCAGCTCGTCCATATTTAGCAGAAGAATTAGATGTATTCGTTCTACCAGAAGAAGTGAAGGCGGTAGCAATTGCGATTGCTACTATATTCCGAGATTTTGGATATCGTGAAAAGCGTCATTTAGCACGCTTGAAATTTCTTGTTGCAGACTGGGGAGCGGAGAAATTTAAAGAGAAACTACTAGAGTATACAGGACCTTTACAAAGTAAAGGAGAAAGTGCATTAAAAGGATGGAATGCAGGTTATTTTTATGGTGTTCAAGATCAAAAACAAGAGGGACTAAAATATGTCGGTTTTAATGTGCCTGTAGGGCGTTTACATGCAGAAGAAATGTTTGAGATTGCAAGAATTGCAAAGCAATATGGTAACGGGCAAATTCGTACTTGTAACTCACAAAACTTCATTATTCCGAATGTTCCGCCAGAAAATGTTGCAGGCTTATTAAGCGAACCGTTATTTGAAGCAATTTCTGCAAATCCGAAATCATTTATTGGTCATGCCGTTTCATGTACAGGTATTGAATATTGTAATCTCGCATTAGTAGAAACGAAAGAAAGATTACGCCAAATTGCAGAGTACTTAGATACACAAATTGTACTCGACGTTCCTGTTCGAATTCATATGGTAGGATGTCCGAATTCATGTGGTCAACGTCAAATTGCTGACATTGGATTACAAGGGGTGAAAATGAAAACGAAGGAAAAAGGAATTGTTGAGGCATTTGAAATTTATGTAGGTGGAACGTTACTAGATGGCGGTGCTTATAATCAAAAGCTAAAAGGGAAAATAGACGGTGAAGATTTACCGGATGTGCTCGTATCATTTATAAGTTATTTCAAAAAAAATAAGTTACCAGCTGAAACATTTTATGATTTTGTTGAACGTATCGGCGTAGATACATTACAAATAGCGTTAAATAACGTGTTAGAGGAAGTTATAGCGTCTTAGGAGGGGCAATATGGACTTATACCGATTTGAAGCTGTATTAGCGAATAATATCGTTCCGATTGTTGTTGTTGCTCAGAGTGAAGAACAGGCATTTAAGCTTGCGGAGATTGAGCTTGAAAAACATTTTTTACCGTTACCAGAAATAAAGGAGATTTCCTTATTTGAAAAAAAGAAGATTCGAAAAAGCGCGGCTTTTGTTATTCATGAGTAAGGAACATTGAAATATGAAGTAATGAAAACTTCCATTCGTATATAAGGATGGAAGTTTCACTTTAATAGTAGAAATGAGGAGAGCTGATGGGAAAAGTATATATCGTTGGAGCGGGCCCTGGGGATCCAGATTTAATCACTGTGAAAGGATTGAAATGTATTGAGAAGGCAGATGTTATTTTATACGATCGTCTTGTGAATAAAGAGTTGCTTTCGTACGCAAAGCCTGAAGCGGATTTAATTTATTGCGGGAAACTCCCGAATTATCACACGATGAAGCAAGAGACGATTCATACATTTCTTATTAAATACGCAAAAAAAGGAAAAGTTGTAACGCGGTTAAAAGGGGGAGATCCGTTTGTATTTGGTAGAGGCGGAGAAGAAGCTGAAGCGCTAGCAAAGCAAGGGATACCATTCGAAATCGTCCCAGGTATCTCCTCTGGAATAGCTGCACCTGCTTATGCAGGGATTCCGGTGACCCATCGTGATGCAAGTGCAAGTTTTGCTATTGTGACAGGACACAGGAAAGAAGATGCTGAAGAGGAAATAAAGTGGGAAAGTTTAGCGAAAGGTGTAGAGACTTTAGCGGTATATATGGGGGTTAGTAATTTGCCCTACATATGTGAACAACTTATGAAGTATGGGAAAGAAAAAAATACACCTGCTGCTATTATTGAGCGGGGAACGACGTCTATGCAGCGCACAGTTGTCGGGACGTTAGGAACAATTGTAGAGGTTGCGAGAAAAGAACAAATTCAAAATCCAAGCATGATTGTAATTGGAGAAGTTGTCCGTTTTAGAGAAAAGATTCATTGGTTTGAGAAACAAACGGAAAATGCCTATCAAGTAAGTGGAGTGTTGTAAAATGAAGGCTGTTTTATATATATGTCATGGAAGTCGGTTGAGGGAAGCAAAAGAAGAGGCAATTCAATTTATTACGTCATGTATGAGCCGTATAGAGGAAACGATTCAAGAAGTTTGTTTTTTAGAGTTAGCGAATCCCTCTATCGAGGAAGGCTTTCGTACATGTGTGAAGCGTGGTGCGACAGAGATTATCGCTATTCCTGTATTTTTATTAGCGGCAGGTCATGTGAAAAATGATATTCCGTTTGAATTACAAAAGTTAAATGATCAATTTCCTCATATTAAAGTGACTTACGGTAATCCATTCGGTGTATCAAGGACACTTATAAAATCGGTATATAAAGGAAGCGGTATTGAAGAATATAAAAATAAAGTGACGCTTTTACTTGTTGCAAGGGGCAGTAGCGATCCTGAAACTTTACAAGATATAAATCGGATCGCTGCTTTATTTCAAGCGGAGGAAAAAATTGATAAAGTAGAAGTTTGTTTTTTAGCGGCTGCAGAACCAAAATTTGAGGAGAAATTGAAGGAAGTTGTAGAACGAAAAGAAGAGCATATCATTGTGCTACCTTATTTGTTATTTACAGGATTACTTATGAAACATATTGAGAAAGAAGTGCGTCAATATGAATTGGGAGGAATAAACATAAGCCCGTATTTAGGAAAGAATGAAGCGTTTCGAGAAATGTTAATCCAAAAAACGAAGGAAATATTGAAGGGAGATCAATATGTATCCACTTACAGTGCGAGTTGATAAGAAACGTGTTGTTGTCATTGGTGGAGGAAAAGTTGCGGGGTTTAAAATTATTCCTTTATTAAAACAAGGTGCGGATATAGTTGTAGTAAGTCCAGAATTAGACGCAAATTTAGTGAAACTTGTGGAGGAGAAGAAAATTCGTTGGTATCAAAGAGAGTATGAAAAAAGTGATATTAAAGATGCTTTTTTAGTTGTTGCAGCGAGTAGTGATTCTATATTAAATGAACAAGTTGCTGAGGATAGCGCAGAGAATCAATTGGTAAATGTTATTACAAATCCTGAAAGTGGTAATGTTCATTTTCCGGCGGCAATTCATCGTGGGTTACTTAATATAGCGGTTTCTACTGGAGGAGCAAGTCCAAAGCTTGCGAAAAAAATTCGGGATGATATCGCAAATAAATACGATGAAACATATGAAATATATTTAGAGTTTCTATATGAAGTAAGAATCAAGTTAAAAGAGTTGCAGTTAGAAAAGAGAGAACGACATATATTGCTACAAGAAGTATTGAAATCAGTATATGTGCAAAACGAGGAAAAAAGAGAAAGTTTTTTACGGGAATTAGAGGCGAAAGTTGTCCAATAACAAAAAATAAATTGCGCTTTACAAATATAAAAATATAATTTATAATCACAAGTAACTTCAATAGATGAAATCGATGAGCAAGAAGAGTATGTATATTTGATACGTTCAGAGAGCTGGGATAAGGTGTGAGCCCGGTACGATAAAATATACAGAATGGGCTTGCGAGAGGTATGTTGAACATTGTAGTAGGCAACCCGGGTTCCGCCGTTAAAAGGATAGAGTATCGGAGTTTTTCCTGTACTTGAACAAGTGGGATTTATCAATCCAATTGAGGTGGTACCACGGTATTAACATTACATATATCGTCCTCTACATGCATATTTGCGTGTAGGGGACTTTTTTATTTTCTAAAGGAGGTGTGCGAGTATGAAATGAAAGTGTATAATTGATAAAAGTTCAAATATTCAGAAAAGGAGAAATTATGATGAAAGAAACACAGCAATGGACGTCGAAAATTGGCTTTGTACTCGCAGCAGCCGGAGCCGCAGTAGGTCTTGGTGCAATATGGAAATTTCCATATGTTGCAGGTAATGGAGGGGGAGGCGCATTCTTCCTTGTATTCTTACTATTAACTTTATTTATTGGTATGCCTCTTCTTTTAGCTGAATTTGTTATTGGTCGTAGTACTCAAAAAGAGGCAGTTACAGCTTATAAAGTATTAGTACCAAATAGCAAGTTATATCCTTGGATTGGTCGTATGGGGGTTGTTACTTGTTTTAGCGTACTATCTTTTTATAGTGTTGTAGGTGGATGGATTTTACTTTATTTATACTATAGTGTCACAGGTAGTTTCTGGAACGGAGTAGTCGATTATGGACAATTGTTTGGTGAAACGATTTCAAATCCAGTAAGTGCGATTGGGGCACAATTCATCTTTATGCTTTGTACCATTTTTGTTGTTAGTAAAGGTGTGGAAAAAGGTATAGAAAAGGCAAGTAAGTACATGATGCCGCTATTATTCATTTTATTTATTGCCATCATTATTCGTGCGTTAACACTTGATGGTGCTATGGCTGGGGTGGAGTTCTTCTTAAAACCGGATTTTTCAAAGCTTACAGCAGATACAATTTTATATGCGATGGGACAATCTTTCTTCTCACTAACGGTAGGGGCCTCAGTAATGGTAACGTATAGTTCGTATTTGAAGAAAGAGGAACATTTGGCGAAATCAGCAACATCTATTGTGAGTTTAACTGTATTTATTACAGTGCTTGCAGGGTTAGCGATTTTTCCAGCGATTTTCGCATTAGGAGTTAAACCGACAGAAGGACCAGGGCTACTGTTTATCGTCCTTCCAGCAGTATTTGCGAAAATACCATTTGGACAATTTTTCTTCATTATGTTTTTAGTGTTATTCTTCTTTGCAACGTTAACGTCTGCGATTTCAATGCTTGAAATTGTTGTAGCATCTGTTGCGAAAGATAATGAGAAGAAGCGTCCGTCCGCATCATTATTAATTGGTATTCTTATTTTTGCGGTTGGAATTCCATCGGCATTATCATTTGGGATTATGAGTGATGTGAAAATATTTGGAAAAACATTCTTTGATTTCGTTGATTTTTCGGTAAGTAATGTGTTGCTGCCGTTAGGGGTACTAGCTATTTCGCTATTTGTACCAAATAAAATGAGTAAAGAGTTATTAATGAAAGAATTAGAAGTTACGGAAACGAAAGGGAAAACGCTATTTAACATTTGGTTCTTCTTGCTTCGTTATATTATTCCAGTAACTGTAATAATTGTATTTTTAAATGCAATAGGTGTATTTAAAATGTTTGCATAAAAAAGACGGGGATCCCCCGTCTTTTTTATGTTGATGATTGCAATAAACGATTATATGTTTTATAAGCTGTGACGACTGCGATGAATGAACCGATTAAAAATAACGCTGAGCCGCCAAATGTAAATAACCGGCCAATGTACGTTTCCCTAGCTTCTTCTATTTCTTGTTGTAATTGTGTATTCATATGAATCACCTCGTAAAAATATAGGCATTTAGTTGTAGTCTATGTGGAATGCCTATATTGTGTGAAGTGTAAATAAAAAAACTCGGTATGCACCGAGTTTTTTTATAATCCGATATAAGGAGATGGATCAACTGCGTTTGTCTTGCCGACATTCCATTCTCCCAGATGAAGTTCGAAGTGTAAATGTTGTCCGTATGATTGGCCAGTATTCCCCATAAATCCAAGTTGAGTTCCTTGTTTTACAGTTTGTCCATTCGATACAGAACGGCTACTCATATGAGCATATACTGTTGTGTATGTTTTTCCGTTAATACGGTGAGATAAGTACACAACATTTCCGTAACTAGATGATAATTCTGAGCGAATAACAACGCCATCTGCAGCGGCAATAATTGGAACAGTTCCTGAAGCCGCGATATCAATTCCTTTATGGTTATCTAAAGAACGTGCACCAAATCCTGAAGTTTTTGATCCGGCTGCCGGTTTAATAAATCCACCTATATTTGTATCGTGTGGTGTCGGTGCGGCTTGGGCAGATGTGGTAGCTTGTTTACGAGCTTCTTCAGCCTTGCGTGCCTCTTCAGCTTTACGAGCTTCCTCTGCGCGTTTTTCTTCTTCAATTGCTTTTTGAACAGCTTGACGCTGATTTTCTAAAATACTTTTTGATTCTTCTAATCCTTCAATCTCTGAATCTACTTTTGCCACTTTCGTATGTAGATCGTTAATAAGTGTTTGTTGCTGTTGTTGGTTGTTTTGTAATTCTTGCTGCTTTTGTTCTAATTTTTGCTCGGCTTCTTTTAGTTGTTGCTCTTTTTTCTCAACAGCCTCTTTTTCAGTTGTCACAGCATTTTGATCGGTTGTTTGTTTTTTCACGATATCTGTATCGTTGTTTAAAATTAAACTTACGGAATACATATTATCAACAAGATCAGCAATGTTTGCAGAGTTTGTTAAGACCTCTGTAATAATACTTGTACGAGGTTTTTCTTGCATAGATTGTAGTCGTTGTTTAATAACTTCTTGACGTGTATCTATGTTTGTTTGTAATTGTTCTATATGTTTCTTTTTTTCAGCAATTATTTGTTGTGTTTTGTTAATTTCTTTTTTCGTATCGTTTAATTCAGCTTCATTTTTATTAATAGATGTAGTTAATTCATCGATTTTCTTTTGTAATTCTTGAATTTCTTTTTCTATTTGTTCTTTCTCAGCTGATTTATTTTGTAAGTCATTTTGTTTGCCGTCTAATTCTGATTGTATGTTAGATAATTTATCTTGATTCGTTTCAGCGTATACAGGTGAAAGTAGTGGAGAAACAAAAATCGTTCCTGCCGCTAAAACACTAAATGCTGCAAATTTCTTTTTCATTGTTGTTTGGCTCCTTTCCCTATGAATGTTATATATCATAAGAAGGGGAGTGTCTATCGTTGTAATCATAATGTAAAGGAAATTTTATAAAAATGCTAAATTTTGTCGTAATTTAGCATCTTTTAAGTTTGATTGTCATAGTAGTTACATTTTTTTGTGAGTACAACAAAGAGAATGTATCGTATGTTTTTGTGAAATAAAGGAAAAATATATGTTTGTTTTATATAGTTAAATATTTGTAGGAAAGTCAATAAAATACTGGTAAGGAATCGTTCTCATGTGAGGTTTTCTGACATGGGTTTTGTTTTTGTCAAGAAAATTATTTGCGTTCGGGCAAAGTTATTTTGTTGTCAGATTTTAAATTTTGATTTATGATTTTTAACAGGGACAAAATGTAGTGAATTGTCGAATAATATGTAATACTCTTAATTTCGAGTTTTATAGAGATAGAATGAGAGATAGAGTGACACATCGAAGAGGGGGTTACAACAAATATGAAAAGAATAGGACTTGCATGGCAAATATTAATAGGACTTGCGCTTGGTATTGCAGTTGGAGCGATTTTCTTTGGCAATCCGGCGGTGGTGAGTTACTTACAACCAATTGGTGATATTTTCATCCGATTAATTAAAATGATCGTTGTACCGATTGTTGTAGCAAGTATTGTTGTTGGGGTTGCTGGTGTTGGCGATGTGAAAAAACTGGGCCGACTAGGCGGAAAAACAATTATTTACTTTGAAATTATTACAACAATTGCAATTATTGTAGGTCTATTAATTGCGAATATTTTCCAACCGGGAAAAGGCGTAAATATGGATCAGTTAACGAAGACAGATATTTCGAAATATACACATACGACAGAGCAAGTACAAAGTCATTCATTTGCAGATACATTTGTAAATATTGTTCCAACGAACATTATGAAGTCATTAGCTGACGGAGATATGCTTGCTATTATCTTCTTCTCTGTATTATTTGGTTTAGGGGTAGCAGCAATTGGTGAAAGAGGAAGACCGGTTCTTCAATTTTTCCAAGGTGTAGCTGATGCAATGTTTTATGTAACAAACCAAGTTATGAAATTTGCACCATTTGGTGTATTCGCACTAATTGGTGTTACAGTTTCTACATTCGGTCTAGCTTCATTAATTCCATTAGGAAAATTACTAATTGTAGTATACGGGGCAATGATTTTCTTCGTTGTAGTTGTCTTAGGACTTACAGCGAAAATATTTGGAATTAACATTTTCCAATTCTTTAAAATTTTAAAAGACGAACTGATCTTAGCGTATTCAACAGCAAGTTCAGAAACGGTTTTACCAAAAATTATGGAGAAAATGGAAAAGTTCGGTTGTCCGAAAGCAATTACATCTTTCGTTATTCCGACAGGTTATTCATTTAACTTAGATGGATCAACTTTATATCAAGCAATTGCAGCTCTTTTCTTAGCACAAATGTACGGTATTGATTTATCTATTACACAACAAATTACATTATTACTTGTATTGATGGTTACATCAAAAGGTATCGCGGGTGTACCGGGCGTATCATTCGTTGTATTATTAGCGACACTTGGTACAGTAGGTATTCCAGCTGAAGGTTTAGCCTTCATCGCCGGTATTGACCGTATTTTAGATATGGCTCGTACAGCAGTTAACGTTGTTGGTAACTCTTTAGCAGCTGTAGTTATGTCTAAGTGGGAAGGTCAGTATGATGCTGAAAAAGGACAAGCCTATTTAG
Organism: Bacillus sp. SH5-2; assembly: GCF_008368905.1. Classification (NCBI taxonomy): domain Bacteria; kingdom Bacillati; phylum Bacillota; class Bacilli; order Caryophanales; family Bacillaceae; genus Bacillus; species Bacillus sp. SH5-2. Next base: position 212,819 of record NZ_QOSD01000001.1, on the reverse strand, counting down.
AGGAAATTTCTAATAAGCAAGCGGCTTAATTATAATTTGAACAAGCTCTCACATAATATGTGGGGGCTTTTCTATATAGAAGGGGAGCGGGACGTAATGAAACGTAAATATGGTGACGGTTCTTCGTGGAAGCGACTAATAGAGAAAGATTATACGGTTAAGCACATAGAAGAGGGAATGCTAGGAATACTGGAAATAAAAAAAGTGAGAGAACCTAGTTGTAAAGAATATGATAGTAAAGAAATTTGTATTGCAGGGGATAAGTATACGTGGATTCAGTATTTCATAAATGGGAAGAACTTTGCAATAACAGCTATGCTAGATGATAGGAAAACATTAGTGCAATATTATATTGACGTAGCGAAAGAATATGAAATAGACGAATGTGGTTTACCGTATTTTGATGATTTATATTTAGATGTAGTAGTGTTACCAAACGGTAAGATATATGTATTAGATGAAGATGAGTTAGAGGATGCTTATAAAAATGGTGATGTTACAAAGGAAGAATATGAGTTAGCTTGGCATACAACAAAATGGATAATAGCGGCCATAAAAAATAGGGGATTTTATTGGATTTCAATATTGGATGAAGAAATTGAAAAGTGGAAATGATTGCTGTATTCGCGTTTTTGTATAATTACCAAAAAAATCTATACAAAAAATAATTGACTTTTGTTTAGTAAGCGAGTAAAGTTAGGAAAGAAATTATTATTAAAAAATAAATACGAAACCTTCTTATAAAGAGAGGCGGAGGGACTGGCCCTACGATGCCTCGGCAGCGGACTCGATTTCAGAGTGCTGTGCCAAATCCAGCAAGCATGTGCTTGAAAGATGAGAAGAGTGTTTCTTATAGATGTATAAGACCTCTTCTCATTGGAAGAGGTCTTTTGTTATTCATTAGAAAAAAGGTTGAAACTAGGGAGAGATGGTACTTTGAAAGAAACGAGAGGAAATGGTTTAGCTTTATTACCGCTTGGGATATTTTTGGCACTATTTATTGGTTCTGGAATTATTACAGGTGATTTCTATAAATTGCCGATACTTGTAGCAATTTCAATTGCTGTAGGAATCGCTTTAGCGATGAATCGTAAAGAAAGCTTTAATGTGAAAGTAGAACGCTTTGCTAAAGGTGCAGGAAATCCAGATATTATGATTATGGTATTAATTTTTGTACTTGCAGGTGCGTTTTCTGAAACAGCTAAAGGGATGGGCGGAGTAGATTCAACTGTTAATTTAGCGTTATCTATTTTGCCACCAGGATTTATCGTAGCTGGAATTTTTGTTATCGGGGCTTTTATTTCATTAGCGATGGGAACTTCGATGGGAACCATTGCAGCGCTAGCACCAATTGCTGTAGGTATTAGTGGGCAAACTGATATCTCAATTGCACTTACGATGGCGACCGTTGTTGGCGGGGCGATGTTTGGTGATAATTTATCATTTATTTCAGATACAACAATCGCAGCTGTTCGCTCACAAGGAACAGAAATGAAAGATAAGTTTAAAACGAACTTTTTAATTGTATTACCGGCTGCGATTATTACGATTGTACTATTAGTAATCATTACTTTAGGAAGCGATACGCAAGTTAAAGCTCATAGTTTTGACTGGATAAAGATTTTACCGTATGCAGGAGTACTTATTACAGCATTACTTGGCTGGAATGTACTTATTGTGTTAACAGGTGGAACTGTACTATCTGGTGCTATCGGCCTTATAGATGGAAGTTACACGTTAGAGAGTTTCTTTAAAAGTGTAACGACAGGAATGGGCGGTATGATGGAGTTAGTATTACTTGCTATTTTAATTGGTGGTATGGTCGAACTGATTCAATATAATGGTGGTATTCAATATTTAATGAATCTTTTAACGCGTAACATTCGCTCGAAAAAAGGTGCAGAGTTCGGTATTGCTGGCTTAGTGAGTATGACGAATATGTGTACAGCAAATAATACGATTTCTATTATCTTTACAGGCCCACTAGCGAAAAATATTGCAGATCAATATGAAATTGATCCGCGTAAATCAGCGAGTGTATTAGATCTCTTTTCTTGTTGTGTGCAAGGATTAATTCCGTACGGTGCCCAAATGTTAACTGCGGCAGGATTTGCTGCGTTATCTCCGATTGAATTGTTACCATATGCATTTTATCCAATTTTAGTAGGGGTATGCGGGATTGTTTCGATTTTGATTGGATTTCCAAGATTTTCGAAAGTAGCTGAGAAAAAAGAGTATCATAAAACAGCTTAATTTAATATGAAAGTTACCGTTAATTATTGAAGCCGCGCAGAGAATATTCTCTGCGCGGTTTTTTGTTTGATGTGAAGGGCTGAATTCAACTCGGTCTTAAGTCTGAGTTGAAAACGGTTCTTAAGCTCGTTATGGAAAGATGAAAAAATAGTTAAGATAAGAGTATCAAATCGAAGGGAGGCAAGCACAAGATGAAACAATTTCTAGCGTTTATCGCGGCCGGTATTTTGGCTCTAATTGCTCTTGGTAGTCTTGCTGGTATTGTAGGATTCGCAATCGGAGCAGGAGTTGTGTACTGGAGCTACAAATCATTTGTGCGAGCACAATCATTTTTTGGAAAGTTAGCTTGGGGTATTGTCGGTTTAATCGGCTTGTCAATTGCCCTATCACATTCACCAGCATTAATCGGTATCGCTGCTTTAGTAGTTTTATACTACGGATACCGTGAGTGGAAAAAAGAAAAAGATGTAGTTATTGACGCTGCTCCAGAAAGTTCTAAACCATATAGCAACTTTGAAGACGAGTGGAACAAATTAATGAAAAACTAAAACAATAAATCAAATCATAAATAAAGTAGAAGAGAGGAAGATTTATAATGAAACAATCTTTATTCGGACGTGTACGCGATGCAATTTTAGCTGATTTTCATAACGTGTTAGATGAGAAAGAAAGAAAAAATCCAATTGCTATGTTAAACCAATATTTACGCGATAGTGAGCGTGAAACAACGAAAATTGAGAAGTTAATTCAGCGTCACAAAACATTAAAATCTAACTTCGCTCGTGAGCTTGAGCAAGCACGCTATTTCGTTAATAAAAGATCAAAGCAGGCTGTTATTGCTCAAGAAGCAGGAGAATTACAATTGCACGAGCGTGCGTTAGAAGAAGTAGCTTATTATGAAGGTCAAGTAACTCGATTAGAAGAAATGTATGCAGGTGTTGTAGAGCAAATTGATGAGTTAGAGCGTCGTCTTTCTGAAATGAAAAATAAATTAAAAGAAATGCACGCAAAGCGTATGGAATTAATGGCACGTGAAAATATGGCACATGCAAATCGTCGTATGAATACAGCGATGCATAAAATGGATGAGAATAATCCGTTCTTACGATTTGAAGAAATTGAAGATCACATTCGTGACTTAGAAACTCGTATGAATGAGGAGCATGAGCGTGACACATTTGATATGAAAATTGCAAAGCTTGAGCGTGAAATGAAAGAAAAAAGTGAAGTGTCGTTAACGAAGGAAGTAACAAAATAATTGTAGTATATTATAAAACAGGCTTATGATATAGTGATAGGAGAAAAGGTGTTGGAAAGCAATGCCTTTTCTTCTATGTATATGTAACGAAGAGGGGAGGAGCTGAAATGAAAAAGCACTTTTCAAAAACGCAATTAATGGGGATGCTCCTCATCATATTTGGATTCGGTCTTTTTCTTGATATGATACTTGGACATTTTGAACCAGGTGGTTTAATTTTTGCATTTATTATGATTATGTTTGGAAGGCATTATCGTAAGAAAAATCGTTATGTTAGGGGAAATGTATTTTTATTTGTTGGCGGTATAGTACTTTTATTCTTTTTATTCTCATCAGCAGCCTTTGTACTCGTAGTATTTGCTTGTTTAGCTTTAATTGGTTATCAACTAATTCAGCAAGGACAGCGGCAAAAAGCAATGAAGGTTGAAATTAAAGAAAAAGGATATATAGATGAAGAGAAGCAAATATATCGTACAGAGCCATATTTGAAAAATATGTTTGTAGGTAATGTCCGAATGATGGATCATATTTATGAACTTGAGGATATAAATGTTCAATATGGTGCTTGTGATGTTGAAATAGATTTAACGAATGCGATGATTCCAGAAGGAGAGACAGTAATTGTTATTCGAGGTGTTGTTGGGAACATTCGTTTATATGTGCCGTACGATATTGAATTGTCTTTAAACCATTCTGTTATTGTTGGGCGGGTGTTATTGCCAGGACATGAAGAAACAGGATTTAACCGTAATGTTACGTTTAGAACAGAACAATATAAAGAAGCTCCTCGTCGTATTAAAGTTGTTTCTTCGCTTGTCGTAGGCGATACGGAAGTGAGGAAAGTATAATGAAAAAGCAAAAAAATATTTCGTGGATGTATATTCGTTATTCTATGTTATCCTCTGTGAGTATCGCGCTTATCTGTACAATTGTATATGTATGGAAAAGTGAACAACAAGTTTATGATTTACTATGGAAAGAATCCATCGCTTCTGTTCCAATTGGCTTGTTTATTATGAGTACTAGTCTTCTTATTGGAGGAATTATAGGTTATGCAATCGGTTATTATATTGAGCAGCGTATACAAGGATTAAATACTTTCTTATTTGAAGTAGAGCGAGGGAATTTTCCAAATGATGTTTCGTTTACTGCGGACGATGAATTTCATGAAGTGGAGCGAAAAGTAATCGTTCTTGCTCGTCGATTAGAGGAGCAAGCGGGACTATTTCAAAAAGTAACGAATGAACGAGCTCATTGGAATGAAGAGATGAGACAAGAAGCGATTTCTCAAGAAAGGCATCGATTAGCAAGGGAACTGCATGATTCAGTAAGTCAGCAACTTTTTGCAATGTCGATGATGATGTCAGCGATTAATGAGCAAGTGGTTGAATTTCCAGATATGACAAAAAAACAATTACAGCTAGTTGAAAATATGGTTGTAAATGCGCAATCAGAAATGCGGGCATTATTGCTTCATCTACGCCCTGTACAATTAGAAGGTAAAAAACTGACTGAAGGTATAGAAGAGTTGTTAACGGAATTATCACGAAAACAACATATGAAAATTGAATGGCTTATCGAACCTATTGAATTAAAAAAAGGTGTAGAAGACCATTTATTCCGTATTGTGCAAGAAGCGCTATCGAATACGTTACGACATGCGAAGGCAAAGAAAACAGAAGTGCGTCTTCGTAAAATTGATCAATATGCGATATTAAAAATCATTGATGATGGTGTTGGATTTGAAGTAGGAGTTAATAAGGCTGGTTCCTATGGTTTAAGATCTATGCAAGAGCGTGTTCATGAAATCGGAGGGACACTAAAAGTGCTTAGTTTTCCAAATAAAGGTACGCAAATTGAAGTGAAAGTACCAATTATGATTGAGAGAGGTGGAGAAGTATGATCAAAGTATTACTAGTTGATGATCATGAAATGGTTCGCATGGGTGTATCAGCTTATTTATCAACCCAGCCAGATATTGAAGTAGTTGGAGAAGCTGAAAATGGAAGAAAAGGGTCAGAGTTAGCGCTGCAATTAAGGCCAGATATTATTTTAATGGATCTTGTCATGGATGAGATGGATGGAGTTGAAGCAACAAGGGCTATTATTCAAGAGTGGCCAGAAGCGAAAATTGTTGTTGTAACAAGTTTTTTAGATGATGAAAAATTATATCCTGTTATTGAGGCCGGAGCAACAAGTTATTTATTAAAAACATCAAGAGCAAGTGATATTGCGGATGCGGTGCGAGCTACTTATGATGGAGAAACAGTATTAGAGCCAAAAGTCACTGGTAAAATGATGTCGCGTATGCGCCAGAAGAAGGAACAACCTTTGCACGAAGAGTTAACAGAAAGAGAGTATGAAATTTTGTTGTTAATTGCAGAGGGGAAAAGTAATCAGGAAGTTGCAGATGAACTATTTATCGCTCTAAAAACAGTGAAAACACATGTGAGTAATATTTTAAATAAGTTAAATGTAAGTGACCGAACGCAAGCGGTTATTTATGCATTTAGACATCAATTGACGAAATGATAAGGGGCTTTGGCTGTTCATCTTGCCAAAGCTTTTTATTGACGATAATCCATGTAAGCGTTATCATTATAGTGTTAACAGTACATACAAGGGGGAGAATGTATATGTTAGTTCAAACAATATTTGGAATGGATAAATCGAAAAAATTAGGGGATTATGTGAACGCATTACAAGCGCTTTGTGAACAATATAATGTTGAAACAGATAAAATTGCAATTGTTGAGGCAACAGAAGAGTACTATTTATTTTTAGTAAAGCAAGAAGATTGCTATGATGTTGTTAAAGTAGAAACAGTTGATACAAATATTGATTTTTATACGAAAGCGTATAAAATAAGTAGTTTTAATCATAGTGCTTATCAAATGTAAAAAAACTCCCTTATGGGAGTTTTTTTATGATGCTTTTGCTTCATGAGAGTCGGCTATTAATGGGACTTTTTTTGCACCGCTTAGTTTAGCGATAGTAAATCCGATAAGAGCTCCAGCTAATGCTGGTACGAACCAGCCGATCCCTTCATTAAATAAAGGAATAAATTCAAAATACGGTGTGATAAATGAAACAGGAATTCCACCTTGTTTTAATCCATCAAATACACTCACAACTGCTGCTCCAATTAATGCACCTACATATACAGAGCGATATCCACCAAAATACTTATGAAGTAATGAAAGTAGAACGAGTACAATCGCAATTGGATATACAACAAGTAGAACAGGGACAGAGATGGCGATAATTTTTGTTAAACCTAGGTTGGCAACTAATAATCCTAATGTACAAATGAGACTCGCGAATGCGTTGTATGAAAATTTTGTAAATAATGTTGAGAAATATTGACTACATGCAGATACGAGTCCAACGCATGTTGTTAAGCAAGCCAGTGTAACAATAAGAGATAATAGAAGCAGACCATATGGACCGAATAGTTGCTGTACGATAACAGTAAGTAGCTGTCCACCATTTTTTGCATATCCGAGAGAGACACTCGTTGTTCCAAGCCATCCAAGTGCACCATATACAAGTACGAGCCCTGTAGCGGCAATAAGCCCTGCTTTTCCTGTTGCGATGGCAATGGATTTGCGATCGTTCACACCTGTAGAGCGAATTGCGTTTACAACGATAATTCCAAATGCAAGTGCTGAAATGGTATCCATCGTTAAGTATCCTTCCATAAAACCTTTGAAGATTGGAGAAGTTCGATACTCTTGCATTGCTGGTCCTGATTGTCCGAGTGGTGTAAATACACTTTTAACAAACAATAAGAAAATAGATAGTAATAAAATAGGTGTTAATATATTTCCAATGCGATTGACAAGTTTAGATGGATTTAAACTAAGCCAAAATACGATAGCAAAGAAGATGACCGTGTATAAAAATAGTGCTAGGTTACTAGAGCGAATTGTTTCTGGCAAGAAAGAACTAATTCCCATTTCGTAAGCGACATTAGCGACACGCGGAATGCCCATTGAAGGACCAATGGCGATATATACAACAACAGTAAAGAAAATTCCGAATAATGGGTGAACATGACTTGCAAGTTGTTGCATTCCATTTCCAGATAGGGAGATTGCGATAACAGTTAGTAACGGTAAACCGACTCCTGTTAATAAAAATCCAATCATTGCAGGCCAAAAGTTTTCACCAGCATTTTGTCCAAGCATGGGAGGGAAAATTAAATTACCTGCCCCAAAAAATAAAGAAAATAGCATAAGACCCGTGAAAAAAATATGTTTTTTTGATACAGTGTTCATTGTTTTTTCCTCCTTTTTTAAAATTCATTTGTAAGAACACAAAAAACTCGTCCCTAAAGAAAGGGACGAGTTATATTTACCCGCGATACCACCCTAATTTATACATGTAGAAATAGATCTATATGTATACGGCTTTGCAACGTACAACATGATACGTGTTCCTTGTAACGGTGGACAGCCGGTAAGAACTTACTGTGACATTCGGTTCTACTCCTCGGAGATGATTTTCGGTTACGCGCTGAACGTTGGCTTGCAGCAAATCGCCAACTCTCTGGGGAACAGTTCTATAACGTACTCGTTCTCGTCAATGAATTTTTATTCAAGTATTCTGACAGTATTGTTACATGATTTTTTTAGAAAGTCAACATATTTTTTTTGTGTATGCATTTAGATATTGAAATATAGTCGATTATATAAACTATTTGAAGCGGAAAGATTCTTAAACTGGTTTTGTAACAGAGGAGTGAAAATTTATAGGTAATTGTAAAAATTGTGGAGAAAATTGATATTTATAGGAGTGAAGAAGGGATTAATTGAATTTATAGAGAATAATACAACAATCCACTTGCTGGAAAGAACAAACCAAAAGAGGTGACTGAAATGCTTGCGATGGGAGTGTTATTTGGCATTATTGCTATAATTGGTTTTATGTGGTTACATTATTCGCGTTCATTTAAACAAGCAGAAGTTTTACTCTTTCAAAAAGGTAGTTTGTTGACAAATCAGTCTAGATATTTAGTATGTCCGAAGTGTGGAAGTGCACAGGCCAGAAGTGGAGGATATCAAGAGTGTTGCAAAGTTAGATTATGAAAGAAGGGAGCCTCACATTATTTTGTGAGGCTTCCTTCCTTACAGTTTCATGGCGCTCCAAATTGTCCACCGATCTCTTTCGATAATAGGGGATACGTTTTGTAATGCGATTTGGATGTGGTGTAGAAGTTGAGAAAGCTCATAATCTGTTAATTCGTATAGAATAGATCGACCTGTTCGAGGAGATAAATCTTGCAATAATGCTTCTACAGAATCATGTGTTTTTCGTATTTCCCATTGTGTTTGAGCGGGGAACACACGAAGAGAATGTTTTTGTAATTCTTGCTGTATAGTATTCGTTTTTGGTCTTCTTTTTGATTCGGTTTCAATGAGTTTTGGAAAGACTGAGAAAAAATATCCGCGAATGTGTTCAGGACTTCCAGGAATTATACAATCTTCAATGGTTCGGTCTTGTACAATAAGTACACCGTTTTTCTTTAATATACGAGAAGCTTCACGTAGAAATGTAGGAATGTCTTGTAAATGATGAATCACTGCGCGCGAAATAACAATGTCGAATGTATCATTAGGATATGGAATACTATGTGCATCACCGTGAATGAATGAAATGTTTGAAAATCCGCTACAATTTTCTTTTGCAGCCTGTAATATTTCTTTTGAAAAATCAAGTCCAACAACACTTTTTGCTCCCATAAGAGCAAGTTCTTTCGTATAAATCCCACCACCACAGCCTATATCAATTATTTGCTTGTTTTGTATACTTGTAATATTTTTTATCATTTCTCTCCAAGAAATATGGGCGTTTCGCTGTGCGTATGTGTATTTATTATTTGCATCGTGAAAATTAATGGACATTAAAAAGGCCTCCTTTCAATGCTTAGTATAGCTTATTTTATAGTGTTTCACGTTTTTGTTTTTTATATGAAGGTTATAGGAATTTCTTATTGTAAAGGGGGATTAAGTTGAAAAGGAAATATGTATTGTTGTTATTTGCTATGTTACTAGCATCTTGTAGTCAATTTGAGCAAAAAAAAGAAACAAAAAAAGTGGAAGAGACGGTGAATGAAGTGAAAGAAACAATAGGGGTAACCGTTATACAAAAAAAACATAAAGAGAAAAAGTTACAGGAATCAGAAGCTAAGGTAGTAATAGACATTATGGATAAAGCTGAGAAACAAGAAATAACAGGTAGCTTCGGTGAACCTGAATATGAAATACAAATTAGTAGAGATGGGAAAAAAGAAACATATTATGCATGGCTAAGGGGGGAAGACAGACGAGGGTGGGTACAACATAAGAAAGCTATGTATATGCTGAATAAAAAAGATACGGAAAAGCTTTTGGCTATATTTCCAAATGTTTCAGAACAAAAAGAAGATGAGATGCAGGTAGGTCCTTTAACGGAAGTAACAAAAAAAGATTTGCAGATTACTGCGTTTCATATTAAAGCAGGCGATCAAAAAGTGAATTATACGGTCCGGTATACGATTTCACAATCATTATATAACAAGTTAGAGAAGGAACAAGAATATTATTTGCAAGTCATTTTCCCAGAAAAAGTTCAAAAATTAATTGGAGCAAAAGAGAGTGAAAAAATTTCAGGTGAAAAGGTAAAGGAAGGGTATAAACAGTATGAATTGCATGCTACTGTTCCGATACAAGGTGCTTCAGAATCACAATTAAAGTCATTAGAAACATATTATGAAAATTATGATTTGAAAATATTAAATAGTAAAAAAGAAAAAATAGGTGTTTTTCAAAATATCATTCAAATTGTTAAAGAGTATGGTGAAAAAATGAATTTACAAAGGTAAAGTGAACTTTATTTAGTCCTTACGGATCGGGATGAATGTAAACTCGTCAAGTCTATATGAACTTTCCTAGGAAATGATAAAAGAGAGGGGAAAATACCCCTCTCTTTTACTTTGCTTTTGCAGATGGCTCATTCATTGATTTTCGTGTAATAAGAAAAGAAATCATAAGAGCGGAAAGGATGATAAGGGCAATAAATACGTGATTGGGCAACAAATCTAATAATAATACGTAACTAACGGTATAAAAAATAAGAGTTGAAGCTAAAAACGATAGAGCGCCTATTATGAGAGATTGTAAATTCAATTGTGTGCACCTCCTTTTATTTATATTTTTGGCTAAAAATGGATTATATAAACATTATTTCTAACAATAGAAAAAAATATGTCATAATAGAGAAAAGAACAAGCTTTGATGAATGAATATGATTCATTAATGAGAGATAAAGGAGAGGAATATGAAAAATAATAAAAAAGGATTATGGGGAATTATTGTTGCAATAGGGCTATTTTTACTTTCTAAGTTAAAGTGGGTATTTGCAATTTTTAAATTAGCAAAGTTTTCAACCGTATTTAGTATGTTTCTATCGCTTGGTGCATACGCAGTTATATATGGGTGGAAATTTGGGATAGCACTTATTTACTTGTTATTTGTTCATGAGATGGGGCATTTGTGGGCTGCGAAAAGAAAAGGTATACCAACATCGCCGGCGATTTTTATTCCATTTATGGGGGCTCTTATTGGGATGAAAGAGATGCCGAAAAATGCAAAGGATGAAGCCTATATTGCCTATATGGGACCTCTTTTCGGATTGCTTTCCTTTTTACCTGCAATCCCACTTTATATAATAACGAAAGAGCCGTTTTGGGCGCTCATTATTTTGCTTGGAAGTATGATTAATTTCTTTAATTTGATTCCAGTTTCACCGTTAGATGGTGGCCGAATTATTTCGGTTGTGAGTACGAAAATTTGGGGAGCAGGGCTTGTTTTACTACTTGGCTATTCAATTTATTTTAAAAGCATTTTAGGAGGATTTATTGTCATTATCGGCTGTATGGAATTGTATAGAGTAATAAAGAGAGATGAGCCAATTAAGGAATTAGGATATAGAATTGATGGAATGAAAGAATATGTTGCAAAGCTTGAAGAAGAGTTAAAAGAAACTGGTGCAGTGCATCGAAATATATATATGATGCAACATGAAGTAAATGTATTAAGGCAAAAAGAAAGAGAGAAAGAATTAAAAACAGGAGAACTTCAAAAGATTGAAGTGTTAGAGTATCTTTTACCAAAGTTTGAGCCACTGGATTACGTCCCATATGAAGATGAAAAGGAGACACATACAATTCATATACGAGAAGCATTTGAAATGTCAGAAAGAAAATTACAGGAATGGGATACAGAAAAGGGACAACAAGAAAACTATTATAAAGTGGATACGAAAACGAAATGGACGGTATTTGCTTGTTATATCGGACTAATGGCTATTCTTGGTTATACAGCTTATGAAGGGTATATTGTTTTACAAGAGCATTTGCCAAGGAGAAGTGTGTAGAAAAATAGTGTCGAAATGATGGGAAGGATTTATACAGGAATTATAATTCTACGAGAGAATGTTACAAGTGTAGTACTACTTTGTAATATTCCTAGTAGAGAAGGAGTTCTGTATATGAAGAAATTGTTAAGTGTGTTCGGGGTTATTATCGTGATGATTATTGCAAGTTATAGCCTTATGAAAGTGCTGTTATATTATGCGAATAAGCCTGCAGAGGTAAATACAATAGCTCAAATTGAAGATGTGCAAGAAGAGACAAAAGTACTAGATTTTATTCGTATGACACATGAAAGTTATAATAATTTCTTGAATTATGGTAAAGCAGAGAATTATACAGAAGGGGACTGGAACCAATTTAAACAATGGTTTCAACAACAAGAATCGTCTTTAAAAAATATACATACAGAAATAAAGAATGAAAAAATAAAACGTGATGTAAATAGAAGCTATGAAATTGTAAAAAAAGGTGTGGAACTTCAAAATATTGAGTTTGTAGTTTATGCACATCGTGTATACCATGACTTAGATATTATCGTAAATAAATATAGAGGTGAAACGAACATCTGGGGGTATACAGAATTTGGAGATGGGAAAGATATAAGGGTAATTGAACAAGCAATACAGTCTAAATAATAAGCTGGCTAGCATTCTAGTTGGCTTATTTTCTTTTGTAAGTGCAATGTTCATATATTTTTCACAAAAACATCGTGTTAATAGTGATTAAAATCACAATCTGTATTATACAATTCAGTTAAACTAAAAACAGTTAAGGAAATAGAGGAGTGGGATACAATGTTAAGTGAAAAAACAATTGAAATCGTAAAGTCAACAGTACCGTTATTACAAGAAAAAGGCGTTGAAATTACAACGAGATTTTATGAAATTTTATTTTCGGAACATCCGGAGTTATTGAATATTTTCAATCATACGAACCAGAAAAAGGGAAGACAACAACAAGCGCTAGCGAATGCTGTTTATGCAGCTGCAACGTACATTGATAATTTAGAAGCTATTATTCCAGTTGTAAAACAGATTGGTCATAAGCATAGAAGTTTAGGTATTAAAGCAGAACATTATCCGATTGTAGGTACATGTTTACTACGTGCAATTAAAGAGGTCGCAGGTGCACCTGATGAAGTTTTAAACGCATGGGGAGAAGCTTATGGTGTCATTGCTGATGCATTCATTAGCATAGAAGCAGAGATGTATGAAGAAGCAGCACATAAAGAAGGTGGATGGAAAGATTTCCGTAACTTTGTAGTTGTTAAAAAAGTGAAGGAAAGTGATGTTATTACGTCATTTTATTTAAAACCTGAAGATGGAGGGAAAGTTTCTTCATTCATTCCAGGACAATATGTAACAATTCAAATCAATATCGAAGGTGAAACATATACGCATAATCGTCAATATAGCTTATCTGATGCTCCTGGAAAAGAATATTATCGTATTAGTGTCAAGAAAGAAAAAGGTGTAGATACACCAGACGGCAAAGTATCTAACTACTTACATGATCATGTAAAAGAAGGCGATATGTTACCAGTAAGTGCACCAGCAGGAGATTTCGTATTAAATATGGATTCAACTTTACCAGTTGTCCTAATTAGTGGTGGAGTAGGGATTACACCAATGATGAGTATGCTAAATACGTTAATTGAACAAGACTCAAAACGTAATGTATGCTTTGTTCATGCGGCGTTAAATAGTAATACACATGCAATGAGAGAACACGTTAAGGCAGTGGACAACGAATATGAACAAGTTAAAGCGTACACTTGCTATTCGGCACCGACTGAAAAAGATTTGGAAATGAAGAACTTTGATAAAGAAGGTTTCATTGAAAGAGAATGGTTACAAACTATTATTCCGACAACGGAAGCAGAATTTTATTTCTGTGGTCCTGTACCGTTTATGAAGCATGTAAATGCTGCACTAACTGATTTAGGTGTTAAACAAGAGCATATTCATTATGAGTTTTTCGGTCCAGCAGCAAGCTTACAATAGTGGGAGCTGGAACAAACAAAAAACGAGGTATTATTTCGCCTCGTTTTTTGCTTGTTCTCTTAATAATCGATTTACTGTTTCACGGCGTACACCTATTAGTTGACCAATCTCACTTTGTGTTAATATTTCATAAATAGGGATATCACCTAAATATAAGGTGAACCACTCTTGTAAACGATGAAGGCGCTCTTTCGGAGAGACGGTTGTTAATTGATCAATACGTTGTTGCATCATTCTTAATTTTGATTGTAATTGCATAGCGATATTGGCATATGATTCAGGATTTGCCAGAAGTTTATCGTACCATTCGCTACTCATAATAGGTTCTACTTCTGTTTTTATTAAAGCGATAGCTGTACCGTGATATTCTTTCGGTGAAATTAATGAATGGTGAGGTATCGTTTCACCTGGAACGATAATGTTAAATAAAAATGGTGTCCCATCTTCTTGTAGCCTCACCACTTTTAATAAACCGGATTTAATAAAATATAAAGGACCGTCTTCGCCTTGACGGAATAGTACATCTCCCTTGTGTAGAATCAATGTTAGCCCCCCATTTAAACAGTTCTATTTCTTCTATTTTAGCTTATATGTATAAAGACAATCTGCTATTTAAATAGCAATTTCATTGACGAAATGTATGCTATTACAGTAGTATACTATTTAGTGTGTAATAGTACTAGCAATGAATACGCTGTAGGGGGTTTAGTATATTGTTAGATGCGATGAAGATGACGGATATGAGAATTCCGGCAAATGCTATCATTCATGTGGAAGAGATGAAAGGTGGAGTTGTTCTATCCGTTGAAATAGACGGCCAAATTATTTATACAATGGCCTATGATGAAGAAACCGATAGTTATGCTGAATTATATGATCGAAACGATAAGAGGGCGTGCCAAGTACATGAGGACTTTATGGGATGGTCACTTCTTCACTAAAAAGATGTCAATATGACATCTTTTTTTATTGAATCGATAGATTATACAACGAAATGAAATATATGGATAAGATTTGTAATAAATGATTTTGCATTGTTAACACTTTGTAACTGCAAGTGGACTCTTTTTTCGATATCATTAAGGTAATAGTCGTAGCTATAGGAGTGGTCAACTTGAGGAACCTACATATTTCAAATTTTATGCTATTAGGTGTTTGTCTCATCTTACTTGTTCTCCTTGGAACGTTTTTATATTCATGTGTATAAGAAAAAGCGCATTCTAAAAAGAACGCGCTAGAAAAGGGATGTAATGATTAATCTAGTTCCAAGAATAATTAATGTGATACGTAATAAATTAATTACTGCTTTACCACTAAGTTTTGTATTTATATAAGCCCCGATTTTTCCGCCAATCCACGCACCAGGAATAAGGATTAATGCATAAATCCAGCTAACATTACCTAGAGAGATATGAGTTGCAGAACTTACAATTGCTGATAGAAATACGATAAACATCGAAGTTGCTACAGCAATGTGCGCTGGGAATGCAAAAAGGAGCATCATCGCTGGAACAAGTAAGGCACCGCCACCAATTCCAAATAAACCAGAAATAAATCCAACTATAAAGGCAATAAAGATAGCGAGAAGCGGTGGGAATTGATAGTTTACAGTATTTCCTTCGTTATCCGTAAAAGAACGCTTAATTACAGTCATATTTGATAAGGAAAGAGGTTTTAATTTGTCTCGTAACATAAGAAGAATTGAGACGAAAATAAGGAACACCCCAAAATATAAAGAAAATGTATCTTGGTTTAAAAATTTGTTTGCCCATGATCCGATAATACCACCAGGGCCACTCCCAATAAATAAAATAAGTCCACTTTTGTAATCTACTCGTTTATGCTTCATGTAAGTAAGGGTGGAAGACAGTCCTGTAAAAACGACTGTTACCATAGAAGTTCCCACTGCGAGCTGTGGGGATAAACTGTGTAATCCAATTAATAATGGAACAATAATAATTCCGCCTCCGAGTCCAACTAGGCTCCCGACTGTCCCGGCGATTAGTCCGATGAAAAGTAACATGATGTATTCCAAAATTGCCAACTCCTCTAAATAACTTATCCACCAATTATTATACACGCTTTTCAATGAGAAATAGGCTTGTTCACAAAAAAGTCGTCTTCCTAGAAAAATAAGGAAGACGACTTTTAATTAAAAGATTAAGTGTAGTAAATAGTAAAATAAAGCAGCTAAAGAAGCTGAAATAGGAAGTGTAATTACCCATGTAATTAACATGCGTTTAGCAGTTCCCCATTTTACACCTTTCACACGGTGAGAAGCACCAACCCCTAAAATAGAAGAAGAGATAACGTGTGTTGTACTAACCGGTAAGTGAATGAATGTTGCACCGAAAATAACAAGTGATGATGATAAATCAGCAGCTACACCATTTACAGGACGAATTTTCATAATTTGTCCACCGACAGTTTTAATAATTTTCCATCCACCGACAGAAGTACCAAGACCCATTGCAGTTGCACAGGCTAATTGTACCCAGAAAGGGATTTCGTCAGAAGTATGATAGTTATTGGCCATAAGAGCCATCGTAATGATTCCCATTGCTTTTTGTGCATCATTCGTACCGTGTGTAAAGGCTTGTAATGCTGCAGTGAAAATCTGGAATATACGGAAGTTTTTGTTCGTTTTCGTTAAGTTAAAGTTTTTAAAGACGACTTTAAAAATACTGTATACGATATAACCAATAACAAAAGCGATAATCGGTGAAATGATTAAAGCTTCAAGAATTTTTATGAACCCTTTAAAGTTTAATGAACTAAAACCAGCAGCAGCGATTGCTGCGCCTGCGATTGAGCCAATGATTGCATGCGAAGAACTACTTGGAATACCATAGTACCAAGTGATTAAATTCCATGCTATTGCCGCAAGCAAAGCAGCTAAAATTACAAGAGAACCATTAGGTAAAGCAAATGGATCAACGATATCTTTTGTAATAGTTTTTGCTACACCTGTAAATGTCATCGCACCTAAAAAATTCATAATAGCTGCCATAATAATTGCATGTCTAGGCTTTAGAGCTTTCGTTGAAACAGCCGTTGCAATAGCGTTTGCTGTATCGTGAAATCCATTGATAAAGTCAAAAGCTAAAGCGCAAATGACTACTAAAACGGTCAGTATCAAGAGTGTATCCATGATCAAACTCCTTACGCGTTCTTCATAATAATTGTTTCTAATACGTTTGCAACGCTTTGGCAGCTATCTGCTACTTCTTCAAGCTCTTCGTAAATCTCTTTATATTGAATAATCTTAATCGGATCTTTTTCACGAGAGAATAAGTGCTTAATCGCATGACGGCGAATATCATCACATTGTGACTCGTAATCCTTAATCTTAATCGCATTTGTACGAATGTCGACTAATTTTTTGTTAGACATTAATTCAACAGAGTTTGCAATCTCAATTGCACATTGATTAATTGCTTCTACGAATTTAATCATGTATTCATCAGCTTCTGTAATAGAATACATTTCGAACAGACCAGCACTGTGATCTAATCCGTCTAATACATCATCCATACTCATTGCAAGTTGTAGGATGTCCTCACGTTCAATAGGAGTAATAAACGCTTTGTTTAGCTCCATAATGATTTCGTGAATAAATGAGTCACCTTTTGACTCATACTCTTTCATGCGCATAGAAAACTCTTTTAAATCGCTAGCATTTTTAATTTTATACTCCACGAAAAACTGCGCGCCTTCTTTTAAATTTTCGGAAACATTCATTAGCATTTCAGAAAATTTATCTTTTTTTGATTTAAAGACCATTATTGTTACCCCCACAAAAGTAATATATGTAAAATATATTGGCTAATCAATTCTAACAAAAAACTGTCGTTTTTTAAAACATTTTATCGAAAAGTTTACAAAAACTTAACATAACTCTCGTTGTTCTATTAATAATATTAATATTCAATAAGGAATATCTTACTTGTAGAATGTCCTTTTCTTGCAAAAAGTATGAATGTGAAAGAAAAGCTTTACACTATAGGAAGCGTTACGTTATTATAATAAATTTAAAAGGAGGTATATTCTTCCTTTTGAAAAGAAGAGTGTAAACAAACGAAGGAAGTGAACGAATGAAATTGAAGAACACTCACTTTAAAAAAATGCTTGAGTGGTTCAATAAGAGGAAGAAACTTCGTAATTCATTAATTGTATTAGGGAGTTTGCTCGCTATTATATTTATAGCTATAAATATAATAATTTCCATTCAAGACATATCTGAATTAAAACAAGCTGTTCCACAACCGACTTTAATTTATGATGCAAATAATGAAGTTGCGACTAAATTAGCTTCTTCTAAAACAGAAGGTGTCAAACGGAAAGATATTCCTGACATTATGGTTCAGGCGATTGTTGCTGTAGAGGATAAGGAGTTTTTTAACCATCACGGTATTTACTACAGTGGAATTATCAGTGCTGTTTTTAAAAATCTCACCGCAGGAGAAGTTGTGGCAGGTGGAAGTACAATTACACAACAACTTGCGAAAAATGTATTTCTGACACAAGACCGCACATACTCTCGAAAAATAAAGGAATATTTTTTAACAAAAAAAATAGAGCGTACTTATACAAAAGATGAAATTATTGAAATGTATATGAACCAAATTTATTTTGGTGAAGGTGCTTGGGGCATAAAAAGGGCAGCAAAGTCTTATTTTGATAAAGATGTAAAAGATCTAACAATTGCAGAGGCTGCCACGATTGCGGGCTTGATTAAAGCGCCGTCTGCGTATTCTCCTTATAAAAACTTTAATAAATCCATCGAACGACGTAATGTCGTATTAAGTTTAATGAAAGAGCAAGGCTATATTTCTGAAGAACAGTACAATAAAGAAAAAGAGACAGGGCTTGTATTAAGACGTGGTGTTGATGATAAATATAAAGGGAAATATTCTCAATATGTAGACTATATTGTTAGGGAAGCGATGGATAAGTACGAATTGACACAAAATGAAATTTTAGCAGGTGGTTATCGTATTTATACAGAGCTTGATCCGAAAAAACAACAGGCTGTAGAGGATGTTGTAAATAATGATAGTTATTTCAAAGATAACGGCTCAGACCAACTTATGCAAACGGGTGTAGTTCTTATAAATCCAAAAACAGGTGGTGTTCCCGCTTTAGTCGGGGGCAGAGGACCGTATCAGTTTTTACAGTTTAACCATGCAACCCAATTAAAAAGACAACCAGGCTCAACATTAAAGCCTCTCGCTGTATATGTACCAGCTTTAGAACAGGGGTATGAAGTATACGATATATTAAAGGATGAACCGTTTAATATTAAAGAATATAAACCGCAAAATAGTGATCATACTTTTCACGGTGATGTGACAATGTATGAAGCGGTGGCAAAGTCATACAACGTTTCAGCTGTTTGGCTATTAGAGCAAATAGGATTAGACAAAGGATTGAAATCTTTAGAGCGATTTGGTATTCCATTAGTACCAGAAGATCGTACGTATCCAATCGCTTTGGGCGGGATGCATGTGGGGACCTCTCCATTTGTAATGGCTCAAGCATACAGTGCGTTGGCAAATGATGGTGTTCAAGTGGAAGCTCATGCAATTAGAGAGATACAAAATGCTGAAGGTGAAACAATTGGAAAATGGTATAAGAAAGAGACACGTGTGACGAGTGAGAAAATTGCTCAAAAGATGACATACCTATTAAAAGGTGTTGTCGAAAAAGGAACGGGTGAAAAAGCGAAAGTTAATAATATTGATACAGCAGGCAAAACAGGGACGACTCAACTTGTAAATGGGCCAAGTGCTGGTGCGAAGGATTCATGGTTTGTTGGGTATACGCCAGATTTAGTAGGGGCGATTTGGGTAGGGTATGATAAAACGGATAATGAGCATTATGTCCCGGGAGGAAGTCAAATTACGACGACGATGTTCCGGGATATTATGAAAAAAGCGAATGCGAATCCAGCTCAAAAAGCATTCCAGTTGTCGCTCATATCAGAGGCTGACTACAAAAAACAATTGCAAACAATTGAAGAGGAAAGACGTAGAAAAGAAGAAGAGAAGCGAAGGAAAGAAGAAGAACAACAAAGAAAACAAGAGCAGCAAGAGTGGTTTGAAAAAGTGAAAGAGTTGATTCCATCATTTTGGTAAAAGAAAGAGGCGAATAATGGGATTCGCCTCTTTTTTCTATGGATAATTAAAGTAATAATCAGTGGGATTTTGTTCATCCGCACTGATTATTAGCTCACACCAATCGGGATAAATGATATTACTCGTTAAGTGTAACATTTGTACTGCCAAAAGATTGAGGGTCGTATGTGACGATTATTTTTCCCTTACTAATAGGTTCATAAGGTAATTCTTCTTCATAATCACCATTATTTTCATTATGGATGGAAAGGGTGATTTCATCTATGTCTTTATTTTTATACTGATCTTTAATTGTTTCAGCAATTTGAAGTAGGTTTTCGTAAGTAGAAGCTTTTGTAATAAGCATTCCTTTTATAACCTTTTTTTCATTATGAGTAGAAGAAGAATATGGGACGCTATTTTGCTTTGTATACAGAAGTTCGTATGGAACTGTTTTTCTCTCTGCTTTTGATATAGTGGAATATTTTAGAGTTAAAAAAAATCCTACACATAAAATAATGCATACCATAAGACCAATCCAAATGCGTATTGGTGATATAACTCTCATTTTCATCCCTCTTTCATATCTTTGACTTCACTATTTATCATACAAGACGAGGATTAAGATGGAGTAAATTTGAGGTAAAGAAACGTAAAGAAGGAGCACTTATCCTCCCAAATAAGTGCTCCTTTCTATATAAAGAGAGATTTAATACACAGTCAAACAAAATACATGAATATAAATATGCTTATACAGTAACAATTAATAAATTCGGAAGACAGATAGTGTTGCTGTTGTGTCACCCGTGTTCGGAATAGAAATCGTATTTGCTGTAGGTTGTACAGAAATTGTTGTACCAGCTTGTAAAGTAACGATTGTAGAGAAAGAAACAGCACTACCGATAACGTTAGTGGAAAAATTACGAGTAGGTGGTTGGCCATTGAATGAAATGCCGAATCCAAATGGTGAAGAGCCTGGGAAAGTTGTAGATGCCGAGAAACTAATATCATATACGCCTGTTTCTAAAATTGTTAAAGTATCTGAAGTATCATTAAAATTAATGTTATTTAATTCGAAAACTTGATTAAATTGAATGTTTGTTCCAGGTGATATAGTTTGAGGATTTGAGTTGCCTATTGCAGCTATAGTTACAGGAATTGGAGTGCCCGCCGGTCCTGTCGCTCCAGTAGCACCTTGAGCACCCGCCGGTCCTTGAGCACCCGCCGGTCCTTGAGCACCCGCCGGTCCTTGAGCACCCGCCGGTCCGGTAGCACCCGCCGGTCCGGTAGCACCAGTAGCACCTGTAGTACTGCCACCTAGACATCCAGATCCATATTGAACTAAGATAGCTTGAATTTCTGCAATGAGCTTAACAAGTTTATCAGTAGCATAGCAATCGATTTTGAATAACTTAGCAATATATAATAAATAATTAAGCAGGCTTTGTAGTTCAACATATAATGCACCACATGAGAAAGGTTGTGTATTTAAAATAGTTAATAGATTAGCGATAATAGAATTTCCGATTTGTTTTTGTGCAGGAGACAAATCTAAGCAATTGAGGAATTTTTGTAGATTTTCTAGGGCATCAATTAAGTTATTGATATGATCTTGAGAAGGGTTTTGAAAGACAGCTTGAATAGCTTGTCCAAGAACTTGAAGAAGTCTAACAAACTCTTTAAGTTCGGACTTAGAGATGTTAATAAAACTACAAGCTCTTACTTCGCAACAATCATTACCATAAAATACTTTTCCTTTATTTTTATTGTTCATCTGTTCATTCTTTTCTTTCATATAATCAATAGCCATTACTATATATTAAAATGAAAATTAAGCTAAATTCGTGATGGACAAACTACCATTTTCAAAAAAATAAGAAGTTTACCTATTTAGTAAGAAGAATTATGAGATAGAGAAAGATTTATATAATGTAAAGAAAAATAGGATAGAATAAAAAAATACACGCCAATCGTTAAACGTAATAACGATTGGCGTGTATTTTGTGAAAGATTTTATCATTTGTATTGATTCATTCTTTCCAGGTTTGTTTGAGGTAAAATGGGAATAGAAATCGTGAAAGTCGTACCATTTTGATTACTAGCCATTTTTAATGTACCGTTGTGATTTTGAATGATTTTCTTCGTTACTGATAAGCCTAACCCTGTTCCAGAGTCTTTTGTTGAGAAGAATGGATCAAAAATATATTCTTGAATAGCTGGAGGAATACCAGTCCCGTTGTCTGTGAAAGTAATCCGAACAAAGTTATCTAGGCGATAACTAGAGATTTGAATAGAAAGAGGTTTTTCGCCTTGGGCATCGACAGCATTTTGAAATAAGTTTAAAAAAACTTGTACCAGTTCATGACGATCAATATTGACTAACACACCATCTAATTCGGTGGAAAAATTATAGTCAATTGAAATATTATGTAAAAAGACTTCACTGGCGAGTAACTGCTGAATATATTCACGTAAAAATGTATTAATAGAAAACGGTTCCCTTGTAAATTCACGTGTTTTGGAAATAGCTAAAAATTTTGTAATAATACTATTTGCACGGTCTAATTCAGGAATCAGTAAATTTTTAAATAAGTCTTTATTAGATGAAGAAACACTTTCTTGTAAAAATTGTAAGTATCCTCGTACGGTTGTAAGTGGGTTGCGTACTTCGTGTGCAATCCCAGCTGCGATTCTCCCTGCTAATGAAAATTTTTCTGCATCACGTTCTGTGTTTAAATAATGGAAGGCACTAATAACTCTAAAAATCTCTCCGTTATAATCACGAATAATCCGGTTATTTATAATACCATAATTTTTATCTAAAACTTCTTCATTATATATTTCAGTTCCTGTTTTTAATGTTTCAATAGCTTTAATTTTTTCTTCTGGCAAGTTTAATAATTGTTGAATTGGCTTGCCGATGATTTCGTTTCGTATTACGCCAAAATCATCTGCAGCAGCTTGATTACATAAAGTAATATTGCCTTGACTATCAATGAAGGTTACATGATGTGAAAAAGCATCAAAAATATGAACAAAGTGTTTTTCGATTTGTTCAAATAAAAATAGTGAATCGCAAGTAAGTTGAAAATCGGCCTCTTTATTCTCTTTACGTATGTTTTGAATGGAATGGGTTGTTCGTGTTTTTTTAATTTGTAAACCGATATGTGGATTTTTATATGTGAAATGATGTGGTAATTGATCCACAAGTTCTTCATAAAAACGTACTTTATTTTCTAGTTCTTCTATTCGTTTTTCATGAGATACAATAGCATCGTTTGGAAGCATAAATAAATAACCCCTCAATTTAAAAATTCTTCCATTTAGTATATCATACTTTTATACGGATACTCTTAAAGAAAAGGCTACTGAATGAAATGGATTAGCCGAAGGGATTAGGAAGTAAGTAAAATGAATGTAAGATGAAGGTAGAAAGGGAGGAATATGTTTGCTTTTTATTGGAGTGACAGGGTGGGGAGATCATGATTCTTTATATATAGACCCCTATGAAAATAGAAATAAATTACGAACATATAGTGAGCATTTTCCTATTGTGGAAGTAGATAGTTCATTTTATGCGATGCAACCTGCACGAAATTATACGAAATGGGCGATAGAAACACCAAAAGACTTTTCATTTGTTGTAAAAGCATATCAAGGAATGACAGGGCATATGAAAGGAGAAATTCCTTTTTCTACGTTTGATGAGATGTTTGATGTGTATAAACAATCCATTCTTCCTTTAATAGAAGCGAATAAATTAAAAACAATTTTATTTCAATTTCCACCATGGTTTGATTGCAAAAAGAAAAATGTAGATTTCCTTCGATATACGAAAGAAAAAATGGAAGGTTTACCGTGCGCAATAGAATTTCGAAATCAAACATGGTTTTATCCGAAAATGAGAGATAAGACGATACAGTTTTTAGAACAGGAGAAATGGATTCATACAATTTGTGATGAGCCGCAGGCAGGAATAGGGTCGGTACCACTCGTGTTAGAAGTAACGAATTCAGATATGGCATTAATACGTTTTCATGGCCGGAATGTACATGGCTGGCTGGATAAAGGGGAAAATTGGAGGGCGGTTCGCTGTTTATATCGTTATAACAATAAAGAATTGGAAGAATGGGTAGAACGACTAGAGCAATTAAAAAAGAAGACAAAGGACATCTATGTACTATTTAACAACAATTCAGGTGGGGATGCCGCAGATAATGCGAAGCAACTTATGAAAATGATGAACATTACATATGGTGAGCCGAAGCCGGAGCAATTAAATTTGTTCGAATGATAAAACAAGAAAGGCACTGTACAAACAGGGGGAATGTACAGTGCCTTTCTATATGAAAAAGAGGGGTAACAATGTTACTGAGCGTTTGGTTGATTCATCAATTGTTGGCTTCGTAATAAATGATAATGGTTATCATTATCATTGTCAATGGTTTTTCGAAAAATAAGTAAAAAACTTTTTATATTTTGAATAGAAATAAAAAAGAACAGCGATTAATGCTGTTCTTTTCCATTGATGAATTGTTGTAAATCAAAAGGAGTTATCGCCTGGATAAATTCTTTTGAGATAAGTGTTTGAACAAGAGTGCTCTCAGAAATGGTAGCACCTGTTTTCTTTTCGTAAGCTTGTTTTAATAGATCAAGTTTTTCAGCCGTTTCTTGCGGTAATTCAATTGTTAATGTGTTCATAATTTCTCCCCCTTACTATTAGAGTACCACTACAGTATAGGAGAGACAAGAGAAGTGGGTGTGAAACATAAAAAAGGTTACCAAAACTATAAATGGTAACCTTCTTTATGTATAAAAATTATTATGCAATACCGATATACTTTAAAGTTTTTGATGGAGTACTATGATCAAAGAAGTGTTGTAAAAATGCAATGTCAACACCTGATTTGTATGCACAATAGCCCCAAGTTTTTCGAAGTGTATGTGAGCTAATCCCTTCTAATCCAACTTCTTTTGCAGCTTTGTTTAAAATGTACCATGCATGCTGTCTCGTAATAGATTTTGTTCCTTTTTGAGACTTTAATAATGGCTCATTACGTTTCCAAGTTTTACGTTCTTTCATGTAGTCTTCGATTGCGTGCTGTAAGTCTTCGTTTACAGCAAACCATTTATGTTTCTTTACTTTTTCATTGTAAAATAAAATGGAATGGCGAACATTTTCATTTTCATCAATTACATCACTAACTTTTAACTGTAAGATTTCACTTACCTTTAAACCAGAATTTACAGCTAATACGAATAATAAGCCATCACGTTTCGAAGATTGTAAAAGTATATTTTTGATAGTTTCTAATTGTTTTTCATTTTGAATAGGTTGTCCTGCTTGTTTCATTTCACGCACTCTCCTCTTTTATATGTGTAAAGGAAAGGATTAACTTGTTTCTTACTATAAAGGGAGAGTGTGAATTTCATGTGAACTCCTAGTGAAATTAAGACAAATTATTTGACTTCTTTTACTTTTTGTAAATTAAAATAGAATACAACACTATTAGTCGTATTATATACACCATACTCGGCATGATGGAGATCCAAAATATTTTTAACAATAGATAACCCAAGACCGGTACCTCCAGTATGGCGGCTACGAGATGCATCTAAACGATAGAAGCGATCCCAAATTTTTTCGAGACTCTCTTCTGGAATGGGATTTCCTGTATTTTCGATTTCGACTTTTACTGTATCTTCCGTTTCTACAACAGAGACTTGTATTTTTTCTCCATCAGGCGTATAACGAATGGCGTTGCTTAGTAAGTTCACAACTACTTGTTCAATACGACTACGATTCGCTTTCACATATATGGAAGAGTTTACATCGACGTCTACTTGTAAATGCTTTTCCTCCATACTAAATAATAACTTTGTATAGACTTGTTGAATTAATTCACCGATCGAGAATGTCGTCATTTCTAGTTTGTACGTACCAGATTCTAATTTTGCTAATTCTAACATTTCTACAATTAGTCTGTTCATATTTTCTGTTTCTTCTAAAATAACATCTGTATAATACGTCGTATCTTTACTAACGCCATCTTTAATTCCTTCGGCGAAACTTCTAATTACACTAAGTGGTGTTTTTAATTCGTGTGATACACCAGAGATGAATTCTTTTCGTGTTTTTTCCAATTGGCGTTCACGTTCAATATCTTGTTGTAATTTGGTATTGGCAACATTTAATCGATCGATTCGGTCTTTTAAGTTTACTGACAATGTATTAATACTACCAGAAAGTCCGCCAATTTCATCGTCTGCTGTAACTGGTAATTTCTCGCTAAAATCAAAATTAGCCATTTTCTTCGTAACGCGATTAATCTTAATTAATGGCTTCACAATGATTTTTGAGTAGTAGAAGGATAACAAAATAATTACGAGAAACACGATGATTAAGGCATAGACATAATAGTCTTTTAAAACGAGCATAGCTTCATTAACAGGTTGCAAAGATGCTATTGCAAAAGCATATTCTGTAATCTTTCCGTTTTCCATAATAGGTTTTACAAAGATACTATTTTTTATATTCTCTCCGCCATCTAGTATATAAGTGTTTAATTGCTGCGAGTTAGAAGTGCCATCCCTAATAGTACCTGCAAAAGATTGAACGGCTTGTAATGTTTCAAAATCATTTGCAAGACGAACCTCAGCTTTTGAAGGGAGCTGTAACTTAGAGATAACACCAGTAAACACAATTTGAGTAGTAGTTTTATATCGGCTTGTAAGTTTATTTTTAGAAGGATTACCATTTATTGATTGAAAATCTGAATTGACATGTTCGTTTCGCCATCGATTATAATTTGTTGTTAATTCTAGTGGTGTTATTATATTACCCTGTACGAATCCAGCTACCTGGATCATCCCATCTTTTTTTAAACCTAAATTTTCAAATTTATTATATTCTTCGGGTGTTAAAAGATTATTGAGTGGGATAGAGTATGTTTTGCGATTGTTAGTATTAATTACATCAATGTAGAAATTGTTTTCACTTTTAATAATGCCGTTAGAATCTAAAAATTGCATGTCAGCATTGGTTTTATCATGAAATTCTTGTTTTAGTTTCCTAATTTCCTCATAACTTTTGCCACTTTTTTCGTAATTGTCTATGAATTTTTCAAAAGCGGTTTGAACGGTTTTTACTTTTTTATTAATATAAAATTTTTCTAAAAATAAAGATTGTCCTAGGAAAAAAAGGAGGAATATGATTGTAAATAATGTTGACGTTAATAAGAATAGTTTAAAGACGATACTTCTGTTTTTCACTGCGTCACCTCTTATGAGAAATACTGTAAATGATTATTTTATTATAGCAAACGTGACAAGAAAGTAGAGTGGAGAAATCTGTCCCTTTCTAAAGTAGTTTTTTATAAAAAGTCACATAAAAAGAACTCGCCAGACGTATGACAAGTTCTTTAGTGTGTTATTGTTGAATTGCTGCATCTAAAGCGATTTCAATCATTTCGTTAAATGTAGTTTGACGCTCTTCAGATGTTGTTTCTTCGCCAGTGAAGATGTGATCGCTTACTGTTAATACAGATAAGGCATTTACACCATATTTCGCTGCCAATGTGTAAAGAGCAGTTGTTTCCATTTCTACTGCTAATACACCGTAATCCCCAAGCTTTTTAACCATGTCCATGCTTTCACGATAAAATACATCTGCTGTTAAAACATTACCAACACGAACGTGTAATCCTTTTTCAGTTCCTGCATCGTAAGCTTTCTTTAAAAGATCAAAGTTTGCAGCTGGTGCAAAGTCAAAACCTGGGAATGTCAAACGGTTCATATTAGAATCAGTGCAGGCTGTCATTGCAATAATAACGTCACGTACTTTTACGTCTTTTTGAATCGCACCACAAGTTCCAACGCGAATTAAATTTTTAACCCCGTAGCTTTGGATTAATTCGTTGACATAAATAGAAATAGAAGGAACACCCATACCAGTACCTTGAACAGATACTCGTTTTCCTTTATAAGTTCCAGTGAATCCTAGCATACCACGTACGTTGTTATAGCAAGTAACGTCCTCTAGAAATGTTTCAGCGATATATTTTGCACGTAATGGATCACCAGGTAATAGAATAGATTCAGCGATTTCACCTTGTTTTGCTTCAATATGTACACTCATGAAAAGTCCTCCTTATAATGTATTGATAGAAATCAATATCATTTGCATTATACACTACGAATCCTCTCAATTAAAATCTTTTTATAATTTGTAATATGTGCAAACTAGAAGGATTTCATAAATCATAATCTAGAATATATATGTAAGAAGTTTTGTATGGATAAGACAATAAAAATGGTAGGTGATGTTTTGAAGAACCTTTTCATTGGACTTGTTGCTTTGTTATTTATTGTAGCAGGAGGTTTTTACATAAAAAAATATCAAGAAACCGTAGAGACGGTAGGAGATGTTCAGGAAGTAAAATGGGATGTGGCAAATGGAAAGGGAAATGAGAAAGTTGATATTTTGTTTCAATTACGAAATAAAAACAATAATGAAGTTCGTGGTGTGAATGATCAAATTAGGGCTGTTATTGTAGATGGACAATTAAAACAGGTACAACAAATGAAACCTGCATTTGCAGGGAATGGATCATATAAGCTATCTTCCAAAATAGCGAAAGATGAAGAGTATACAATATTTTTATATGAAGAAGAAAATAAGTCCGTAGAATCATTCGCTAAGAAAAATTTTGGGAAAGAAATAGAGGAGAAAAATAAGAAAAAAGTGAAAACCCCAATCGATAGTGTACTTACAAAAAAAATAGGAGAATATGAAGTTTCTCTTCTATTTGGTGCATTGCATCCGAATGAGCCTGCGACGTTAACATTTCAGTTTCAAGCAAAAAAGGGTGTGAAATTGAAATTACATGCAGAGAGGGGCGAAGTAGAGTCTCTCTATATCGTGGATGATAAGAGGGAAAACTTTTTATACGCTATACCTGTTGAGACAGAAGAGCAATTACAATATCGCATTACATTTCCTGTAGAAGGAACATATAAAATGTGGGGAACTTTCTATATCAATGGCAAGAAATATGAAAAGGAGTTTATTGTACAAGTTCAAAAACGAAAAAACAGCTAAATGTTTAGCTGTTTTTTCGTTTTCCTATTAATTTTGTTACAGAGAGCATTGTAATTGGTAAAGAATGATTCTTTCTAAATGCTAAATATTTACCGCTCCATGCTGGCTTATATTTTTCTTTAAAATGTCGTAGTCCGCTGAAACTATACGTATAACGAACATTATTAAAGATGGCAGCAGCAACTCGTTCAGACCAAAACGATTGTGTTGATAAACCAACATTTGAAAGTGGTGCCATCCCAATATTAAAGGAGTGGTAGTCATTTTCTTTTGCCCAGTGGAATAAGTGAATAAAAATGGCATCCATAATACCGCTAGGCGCATCTGGATAATAACGCATTAAATCAACAGACAATGATCCGTCTTGATATACGGGCATAAAGGTTGTGAACGCGATGATTTTGCCTTCTGCGTCAGATAATGTAGCGATAGGCGCGCGGCTAATATACTCACGATCGAAGTATCCGAGTGAAAAACCTTTTTCTTTTTTTCCGCCGAGCCATGCATCTGAAACTTTCCGTAACTCTTCAAATAATTCGTCTGAGAATGGAGGCTCATGAATAGAGAATGTATAGCCTTCTCTTTCAAAACGGTTGAAAGTTGCTCGCATACCAGCGCGTTTCTTTCCTGTTATTGTAAATGTATTTAAATCAACGACAGCTTCTTCACCAAGCTTAAAGAAGTTATAACCAAAATCATGATATAAACTCATCCATTTACTTTCGATTTGATAGAATACGCAAATGTATCCAAATCGATCAGCCTCAGCTAAAAACTCTTGCAACACAGTACGATAGGATGATGAATCACCAATGGGGTCACCTAGTACAACAAGACGTTTCCCAGTTATGGAGAAGAGAAGGAGCGCTTTCCCATCACTACTGAAGAAGCATTGTTTATCTCCTAAGAAGCCTAAATGACTAAGTACATTTCCACCATGTTCATCTAAAAAGTTTTGTAATCTTTTATCATTAGCTGGTTGCCCGGGAAATTCATTTCGATAACGATTGGCAATGAGTGAGCCGATCAGTAAAAAAGTAGGAACGAAAAAGGCAGCGGCTAATGCACTTCGTTTCACTTGTGTAATGTTACGAACGACAAAATCAGGTTTAAAAGCTTCTTTTGCACTTGCAAATAAAACCCCTAAATATTTATATGAATATAATGTTACTAATAAGAATATAAAAACTTTTACGATATCAGAAAGTGAAACTTCCATTTTCTCGCGTACAAACCTTTTTCGAAGCATATATAATACAGCGAGCACGATTAATAAAATAAATGTTTCCTCAATATCAATTCCTTTTAGTGTATTAAAGATAGCCGCTCCAATTAACGAAACAATCGTCATATAATAAGAACGTTTTGTTCCGTAATATATCCCCCGTGAAAGGATTAGGAGGAGAATACCGAATGTTAGCGATAAGCTAAAAGAAAATTGAATAAGATATTTTGGTGCTAGAATATGTAAGGCGTGTGCCCGATTTATACTTGTTGGTAGAATGGTCGATAAAATAACCATTA
Organism: Bacillus sp. SH5-2; assembly: GCF_008368905.1. Taxonomy (NCBI): domain Bacteria; kingdom Bacillati; phylum Bacillota; class Bacilli; order Caryophanales; family Bacillaceae; genus Bacillus; species Bacillus sp. SH5-2. The sequence goes on along the minus strand of NZ_QOSD01000001.1, from coordinate 182,149 downwards.
ACCCAGCAAATACTGTTAAAGCAGCAGATGCCCATGAACCTAGTTTTCCTAAAAAGTCACGCTGCAAAGTCCATATAACACCAGTTGTTTCTAATGCAGGCGCAATAAAAGGCTTATCTTCAAACTTTTTAATGGCCACTCCAGTCATTTCAAAAGCTGCAAAAATGAGACCAATGCAGAATGGTAAGATGTAATAGACGAGGCGATATAATAACATAGCAGGCAGTAATACACCTGTATCGATGCCGTATTGTCCTAGTCCAGTTAAGAAGACAAGGTCAAATGAACCAAGACCACCAGGAACAAGACTGACGACACCAGCTAAAGCAGCAATGACATACACACCTAAAAACTTTTGGAATTCGATATCAATTCCAAATAAGATTAAAATGACGTACATAACAATACCAGCAGATACCCACTCGACTAATGACACTAATGAGTATAAAACAGTTGGATTTTTCTCTTCCTCTTCTTGTTCTTCGGTTTGCTTTGTTTTTCTATTTTTAAGTTTAGAAAAGCCAATGTATATCGGGACGAACAGAGCAAAGAAGATAAGAACGGGCCATAGCCACGGCTTTTCATGTAAAATAAAGCGAGTGTCTAATATTCCGACAAGACCGAGGAATGAAAGAATTGCCAATCCGTTAATAAAGGCAGTTGTCATCCAGGCGATACTTTTAATAAGTTTGCTATTTTCTTTTATGTATGGACGATACAGCATTGTGCGTACACCAGCTCCAACGAGACCACCAAATCCGATAAACCCATTTAAAGTATTAGCAATCCATGAGATACGGAAAATCTTTTGGACAGGTATATCAGCTTTTAAGTAACGAAGCATCACATAGTCATAAAAGAACATTGTGGATACAGCAAATGCACCAAGTGTAATTGCTAAAAAGACTCCTCCAGTTGGAATGTTTTTAATTGTATCGATCGCTTCTAAGAAAGAAATACCCGCTAATTCTTTTTTTGCTTGAAAGAATACAATTGTTAATACAACAAATGGGAAGATTATTTTCCCGATTTGTAAGAAACGTTTCCATGAAAACGACATAAATACAACTCTCCTTGTATAAGAAAACTGAGACAATAATATTATTATGACAAACTTCAAGAAAAATAAAAAGGTAAATTCCTGTATAGGGAAGCTATTTTTTATATAGGTATTTTTAAAAGAATATTTTGTTTATCAGAAAATTAAGTTAAAATAAAGTGAAAGAAGGAAGAGAGGGGAAACAGATGATTATAATAGGTTATGCAGGATATGAATTAGAGAAAGCAAAGCCTAATACATCAGAAGATTTTTTTAATAGATCTGAAGTGACATATATATTAAATGGTAAGGAGAAAACTTTTTCGGTTTTATACCTTCGATATTTTGAAGAAGTTTTACAAGAAATTACTCCTTTTGAAGGAAATCCAGTATGTAAAGTAGAAGAACAAGACATATATTTACGGGATATTGTAGCGATATCTTGTTTAGTAAAAGATAAGGTACTTCGCGCACAAAAACGTTTATATCTCAATACTATAGAAGAATTTAAGCAATATTTTAATGACGAAACAGTGGTGAAAGTACAAGAAATATTGGCTGAATTACATAAAAATAAAAGAGTAGAAATTGCGTGAAATGGCAAAGGGGAGAGAAGAAATGTCTAATTTGATGGTTGAAAATCAAACAGAACAAGTTTCTATGTTTTTAGAAGATGTTATTACTTTGATAACCAATTATGTAAATTATCATACGTTGCCTTCTTTATTAGAAGAGACACCGGCAGGGAATGAGCAATATTATAAAGGGTTATTAGCATCAATAAGACGTCTTCTCGTTTTTTGTGAAGAAGGGCATGATGCGTGCTTTGTTTTGTTGAATAGCCAGCCATTTCGAAAAACAGCGGCTGAAAAAATTTTGTATAAGATTTATCATCAAGTAATTGCAGAGTTCTTTTCGCCAAAGAGCGATCATTGGTATGAAAATAGTCGTTCTGCATATACAGGGAAAAATTCTATCGTTTTTCAACAAACGCCACCTGTATCTATAGAGCAAGTAATGGAAAATTTAGAAGGTAAATTTCAACTGATGCGTGAAGAACTAGAATATTATGAGACGGATTACCAAACAAAGATGTTACACAAATATTAATTGCGAAAAAGAAGCTAAGGGGACTTAGCTTCTTTTCCTTTTGTACAGTTATATAAGGGATTTTCGTTGAATATATTTAAGGGGATAGCATTAAGGAGGTGTAACATGAGTCAGCAAGGCGTATTTACAGATTACTTTCATGAAGTAGAAAGCTGGTGTGAAAGTGTTCTTCACGTATTAGATAGCCGTGCAATGGAAGTGTATGATGTCCATATGCTTGCTTATAAAATTCAAACGTTATTAGACCGTATGAAAGAGCATGAGTACGATACAGATGCAGAATTTATGTATGAAATAAGTGATGATGTAGAACATATTCAGCATCATTTGCAGGAAGTATTCGTACAGGGAGAAGAGGAATATGAAGTATATGAAAGAGGGGACAGTGAACGAGCTGTTCCAATTGGAGGACACACACTCCCGCCATTACCTTATCCGTATAATGCGTTAGAACCGTATATTTCTAGAGAAATTATGATGTTACACCATGATAAACACCATCGTAGTTACGTGGAAGGATTAAATAAGGCAGAAAAGATGATGGAAGAAGCGAGAAAAACAAATCAATTTGATTTGATTAAGCATTGGGAAAGAGAAGCGGCTTTTCATGGATCAGGTCACTACTTACACACGATATTTTGGAATAACATGAAAAAAGATGGTGGCGGAAGTCCAAGAGGGGCTCTTTCACAACAGATTGAACAAGATTTTGGGAGTTTTTTACGTTTTCAAAAACATTTCACAGAAGCAGCTTCTAAAGTGGAAGGATCAGGATGGGCGATTCTCGTTTGGGTGCCACGATCTGGGAGATTAGAAATTTTGCAGAGTACACTTCATCAATTGTTTACCCAGTGGGATACGATACCGCTCCTTGTACTAGACGTGTGGGAGCATGCGTATTATTTACAATACCAAAATCGAAAAGATGAATATATTAAAAATTGGTGGAATGTTGTAAATTGGCCTGATGTAGAAAAAAGATTTGAAAGTGCGAAACAAATAGAATGGACACCGTATTAGACGCAGGTTCTCTGCGTCTTTTTTATTGGAAGGAGAAGGAGATTTCGTTCATATTTTAAAAGGCCAAGCATACACTTGTACAAAAAGTGCCAAAAGGACGTGGGGGGAAATATGAGACGAATTTGTGTAATAATTACGCTTCTTATTATGTACGCAAGCGTTATGCCAATTCCTACATATGCAAAGATGAACAGTAATGTCAGTGCTCGAAATGCTGTGTTAATGGAGCAACAGTCAGGTCGCGTATTATACGGAAAAGCTGAGCATGAGCCACAAAAGATTGCTAGTATAACAAAAATTATGACTGCCTTGTTAGCTGCTGAATCAGGAAAAATGAAAGAAATGGTCTCGGTTAGTAATGAAGCAGTGAGAGTAGAAGGCTCAGCAATTTATTTGAAACCTGGACAGAAAGTAAAGTTAGAGGATTTAGTATACGGCCTCATGCTTAGATCTGGAAATGATGCAGCACAAGTAATTGCTGAAAATGTAGGAGGGAGTATAGAAGGGTTTGTATATTTAATGAATGAAAAGGCGAAACAAATTGGAATGAAAGATACTCACTTTTCAAACCCTCATGGTTTGGATGGAGATGGATCTCATTATTCATCAGCCTATGATATGGCACTTTTAACGAAGTATGCAATGGGGAACGAAACCTTTAAGAAGATTTTTGGGACAAAAACGTATAAATCAGATTCGTGGGATTATCCGTGGAAAAACAAACATAAACTTGTGACGTCTTATTATGAATTTGCAACAGGAGGAAAAACAGGCTTTACGAAGAAAGCAGGACGGACGCTTGTTACAACAGCATCAAAAGATGGACTAGATCTAATTGTCGTAACTTTGAGCGCTTCTAGCGATTGGGATGATCATATGAATTTATTTGATAAAGGTTTTGAACGTTTCAAGCAAACGAAAGTTTTAGGACAAGGAGCGTTGGCTGAAATAAATGAAAAGAAATATGCGAACCATGTTTATACGAAAAATAGTTTTTCCGTGCCTTTAACTGAAGAGGAAAAAAAGAGCGTAGTATTAAAAGTTGAACTTGATAAAAGTGCAAAACTTACGGATGGAGTAAAGGTTGGAAAGACAGACGTATATGTTGGCAATGAGAAGGTTGGAGAACGGAATTTATTTTATAGTAAACGGAAGTTAGTAGCTACAACGGGAATGTACTGGAATAATGTGAAAGAAATTTTTTCTTACATGATAGGTGTTGGGAACGATGGTTAATCTCGTCTGGGCAGCGATGGCAGTTATTGGGATTGTGTACGCTATGATAAACGGAACGATGGAAGAAGTGACTAAAGCCGTATTTGAAGGATCAAAAGACGCGGTAACAATTTGTATAGGACTTATTAGTGTTTTAGTATTTTGGCTCGGTTTAATGAAAATTGCAGAAGAAGCAGGGTTGTTAAAAAAATTAGTCACACTTTTTATGCCAATAGTAAAAAGGTTGTTTCCAGAAATACCGAAGGATCACCCGTCAATGGGATTTATTTTATCAAATATGATGGCGAACTTTTTTGGATTAGGTAATGCAGCGACCCCTCTTGGTATTAAAGCGATGGAACAACTGAAAGAATTAAATGGTGGGAAGGATTCAGCAAGTCGTTCTATGGTGACGTTTCTAGCATTAAATACATCAGCTATTACGTTAATTCCAACTACCGTCATTTCGATTCGAATGACATATGAATCAGCAAATCCTACTGAAATTGTTGGGGTAACATTTATAGCACAAGTGTTATCAATGATTGGAGCAATTTGGATTGACCGCTATTTTTACAGAAGAAGGAGTAGAAAGGGGCGGAAAAAATGAGTATTGTAAATACAATTTCATTATGGGTCATACCGTGTGTGATTGGATTCATCCTTTTATACGGCACGATAAAAAAAGTCCCGACGTATGAATCGTTCGTTGAGGGAGGAAAAGAAGGGATTCAAATTGCAGTTTCAATTTTACCATTTATGGTTGGAATGCTTGTGTCGATTTCAATTTTTCGGGCGTCTGGAGCGTTAGATGCGATGATATCTGTAATGAAGCCGATGTTAGATTTAATCCATGTCCCAGCAGAAATTGTTCCACTAGCACTTATACGTCCTATTTCAGGCTCTGCTGGTTTAAGTATTACGACCGATTTAATTGCCACATACGGGCCAGATTCGTTTATTGGGAGATTGGCTTCTACGATGCAAGGGAGTACAGATACGACCTTTTATATTTTAACTGTATACTTCGGAGCTGTTGGTATTAGAAAAATGGGCGATGCATTAAAGGTAGGACTTTTTGCTGATTTAATCGGAATTATATGCTCAATTGTGTTCGTTTCTTTATTGTTTCAGTAATGCTATTCATTTTTTATGCTATTTCGCTTATAATACGTATACGACCACTATTAAGGTGTTGCTTAATAGTGGTTTTTTTATGCGGTATTTTTGACAAAATAATGAACTTTTATTGTGAGCAATATGAAAAATATGGACAATAATAAAAGGTAAAAACATGATTTGACCTTTATATGTTTATTATCATCGCTATGTTGTTTAAGTAAGATGAAGCGAATAGCCGTAAAGCGTATGCGGTTGCCAAGTCTTTCTAATGTAAGGTAAGATAAATTCGAGGTGAAAAAAAGAAATGGAACGATTACAAAAAGTGATTGCGCAAGCAGGTATTGCATCGAGAAGAAAGGCTGAGGAATTAATTCAGCAAGGAAAAGTGAAAGTTAATGGAAAAATAGTGAAGGAGTTAGGAACGAAAGTAACTCCTCAAGATAAAGTAGAAGTAAATAACATCCCTCTTGAAAAAGAAGAACCTGTTTATTTTTTACTATATAAACCAACTGGCGTAATTTCAAGTGTATCAGATGATAAAGGAAGAAGTGTTGTAACAGACTTTTTCCCTGAAATTACACAACGTTTATTCCCAATCGGACGCTTAGACTATGATACGTCTGGCGTATTATTAATGACAAACGATGGGGACTTCGCAAACGTGTTAATGCACCCTAAATATAAAGTTGAAAAAACATATGTTGCAAAAGTGAAAGGGCCATTAACAGGTGAGAAAATTCGCATGTTAGAACGCGGTGTTGCACTAGAAGATGGTAAAACAGCACCAGCACGTGTGAAGATTATTTCTTGGGACAAGCGTAAAGAGATGGCGATTGTACAATTAACAATTCATGAAGGACGTAACCGTCAAGTACGTCGTATGTTTGAAGCGTTAGACTGTAAAGTAGTGAAACTAAAGCGTGAACGCTACGCCTTTTTAGAAGTGGGTAGCTTGCGACCTGGTGATGCAAGAGAATTGACACCACATGAGGTGAAACAATTACGTGCATTGGCTTCTACAAAGCCAAGATAAGCTATAGAGTTAAAATTTCACCAGTAGAGTGCTCTGCTGGTGATTTATTCAATACAACATTTACAGAAGATGATACATATCATTTACCGAGGAGAGGAGAGGTAATATGAAGAAAAATCGCTTATTATTTCGCGTTATTATTCTGCTCATTTTAAGCGGTGCTGTAGGATTTACACTTTATCAAGGATTCTTTGCTGATAAAGAGAAAATGCAAATCGGAAAAGAAGCACCTAACTTTGTTGTGACGGATTTAGAAGGAAAGAAAATTGAACTAAAAGATTTAAAGGGAAAAGGTGTATTTTTAAACTTTTGGGGAACTTGGTGTAAACCTTGTGAAAAAGAAATGCCTTATATGAATGAGTTATATCCAAAGTATAAAGAAAAAGGCGTTGAAATTATTGCGTTAGATGCAGACGAAACGGATATCGCAGTAAAGAACTTTGTGAACCAATATGGTTTGAAATTCCCAGTTGCCATTGATAAAGGTCAAAAGATTATAGGGACATATGGAGTAGGACCATTACCGACAAGCTTTTTGATTGATAAAGATGGAAAAGTAGTGGAGCAAATTATAGGTGAACAAACGAAAGAACAGTTAGAAGGATATTTAAAGAAAATTACGCCGTAATAAAGAAAGCCTTTACATACGAGGTGCATACTTATAGCGCCTCCGGCTTAAAAATTCTGAGTATTGCGGTAACTTGAGGTTAGAATATACAATAGTACATATAGATACAGGGGCGGTGAGAGTGTTGAAAGAAATTAAGTGTGAATGTGGACATGTTAATCCGATAGGAACCGTTTTTTGTGAAGCTTGTGGGAAACCATTTGAAAGCAGTGAAAATGTAAAACTATTGGATATGCGCTATGAGGGGAGTGCTCGAAGATCTCTCACGCAAACAAAAACGATAGTCGATAAAATTTGGAGCTTTTTCTCTTCTGTAAAAGTGGGTGTATGGCTCATTGTAATCACTTTAGCTGCATCGGCAATTGGAACTATTTTTCCGCAAGAAATGTACATAACTCCAGGGATTGCACCAGCTGAATATTATAAACAAGAATACGGATTTTTAGGGCAATTATACTATCAATTAGGATTTAATAATTTATACGGTTCATGGTGGTATATGATTTTAATCGCTTCTATCGGTATTTCACTTGTGATCTGTAGTTTAGACCGCGTCATTCCACTTTATAAAGCTTTAAAAAAACAAGGGGTGAAAAGACATCCTAGTTTTTTAAAGAGACAAAGGTTGTATGGGACGGGTACACCGCAAGATGGTGATTTGGAAAAATTACAAATGAATTTAAAGAAAAGAAACTATAACGTGAAAGTGGAAGATGGTAACATTTTAGCTGAAAAGGGACGGTTTTCACGCTGGGGTCCATATGTAAATCATATCGGTCTTATTATCTTTTTATTCGGTGCGATGCTTCGTTTTTTACCAAGTATGTACGTAGACGAAGCGCTTTGGTTACGTGATGGTGAAACGAAAGAAATACCAGGGACAGATGGTCAATACTATTTAAAAAATGAGAAGTTTATAAAGGAAGTTTATGATAAGAGTAAGGACAAGGAAGTTTTTGATGAAGCAATTGACCGTGTAGGTGATAAAATGATTGCGAAAAACTTCCAAACGAATGCTGTATTATATAAAGCGGTGGGCGAAAATATAGCAGGGCAAAAACCGAAACTAGAAAAAGTAAAAGAAGCGGAAATTCGAGTGAATGAACCGCTGAAATTTGATCGATTTGCCGTTTATCAAGTCGATTATAAAGAAAGTGAATTTAAAAGCATGTCCTTTAACTTGCAAAATAAAGAAAGTAATCAAAAGTGGGGACCAATTAAAGTAGATTTAGCGAATCCTACAGAAAAATACGCTTTAGGAAATGGTTATACTCTAGAACTATTAAGCTATTTCCCTGATTTTTATTTTGACGAGAATGGAAGACCAAATACAAAAACGAAATTACCAAACAATCCTGCATTCGTATTTAAAATGTTTACACCTGAAACACCAGATGGTGAAGTGAGTTTTGTTGGTATTCAGCAAAATATAGAACCTGATGGAAACAACAAATATAAAATGTCATTTGCGGGTGTAGAAATGCAAAATGCGACAGCACTTACTGTAAGAAAAGATTTAACGCTTTGGATTCTCGGTATTGGAGGATTTATATTTATGGTTGGTGTGATTCAAGGTATGTATTGGAATCATCGCCGTATTTGGATACAACGTGTTAATGATGAATGGTGGATTGCAGGACATACGAATAAAAATTGGTTCGGTTTAAAGAAAGATATTGAAAGAGTACTAGAAGGTACAGCAATTCCGCAGCCAAGCGATAAAGTAGTCGATAAAAAAATTAGTTAAGGTGGGGAAACGATATGGTGCAAATAAGTAGTAACTTTCTCTTTACCGCATTTATTTTATATTTAATTGCCACTCTATTTTTCGGGGGAGCAATTAAAGAAAAGGGACATAAGTGGGCAAATGTAGGAATAACGATTGCAATTTTAGGGTTTATAGCACAAACAGTATATTTTGTTACAAGATGGATTGCATCAGGGCATGCGCCAGTGAGTAACTTTTTTGAATTCGGTACATTTTTCGGCATGATGCTTGTCGGTGCATTTATTGTCATGTACTTTATGTACCGCGTAAGTATAATCGGACTATTTGCATTACCAGTTGCGCTTTTATTAATTGCTTATGCAAGTATGTTTCCGAGGGAAATATCACCGCTTATTCCATCTTTAAAAAGTAATTGGTTACATATTCACGTGACGACTGCGGCTGCAGGACAAGCAATTTTAGCAATTAGTTTTATTACGGGCGTTATGTATTTATTGAAAAATGTAGATCAATCAGTGAAAAGTAAGCGTACATTTTGGTTGGAAACGGTCGTGTTCACACTTGTTTGTACAGTTGGATTTATTGGAGTGACAACGGTATTTTCTAGTATGAAATATGAAGCGAAGTTTCAATGGGTTGATAAAAATGAACAACAAGTGGAAATGAAGTACCATCTTCCGGCTTTAGTTGGACCGCATGAAGGGAAGTTACTGACAGAAAATAAATTAGAGCCGACAGTTGAAGTTCCAGCGATTGTAAATGCGAAAAAATTAAATACTGTTATTTGGTCAGTGTTAGTTGGAACATTACTTTATATTGTATTAAGACTTGTTTTACGGAAACGAGTATCAGCAGCACTTCAGCCGCTAGTAAAGAATACGAATAGTGATTTACTAGATGAAATCGGATATCGCTCTATTGCAATTGGATTCCCAGTTTTCACATTAGGTGCATTAATTTTTGCGATGATTTGGGCTCAAATAGCGTGGACACGTTTTTGGGGATGGGATCCGAAAGAAGTTTGGGCACTTATTACTTGGCTCTTTTATGCTGCGGTATTACATTTACGTTTATCAAAAGGGTGGCACGGAGAGAAGTCAGCTTGGTTAGCGGTAATTGGTTTTGCAATCATTATGTTCAACTTTATTGTAGTAAACTTAATTATCGCGGGTTTACATTCATATGCATAGAGAAATAAAATAGGAGAGTGAATGTCACTTTCCTATTTTATTTTTGTCAACTTTTCTTCTTTTTTGAGAAAAACATGACAAAGTAGCGGTTGATTTTGTAAAATGATGTCGAGGACATTATATACCGTTCAAAAAAAATACATAGTTTTGGAAAAAAATTGAACAAACTTTATTATTCTTGTGAAGCATAATATGGGAAGTGAAACATTTAGAAGATTGCTTAAATAAACGAGAATAGCGCAACATAATAGTGTAGAAGGGTAGGTGTGAACCGTTGTGGTAAAAGTACGCAACGGGTAAAAATGGAAAATGAATCAAGAATTTTAATTGTAGACGATGAGGATCGTATTCGTCGTTTGTTGAAAATGTATTTAGAGAGAGAACAATACACAATTGATGAAGCAGACAATGGTGATACAGCTTTAGAAATGGCACTGCAAAATGATTATGATTTAATCCTATTAGATCTTATGATGCCTGGTAAAGATGGTATTGAAGTGTGCAAAGGGGTTCGTGAGAAGAAAGCGACGCCGATTATTATGTTGACAGCAAAGGGTGAAGAAGTAAATCGGGTACAAGGGTTTGAGGTAGGAACTGATGATTATATTGTGAAACCATTTAGCCCACGTGAAGTAGTGCTTCGAGTGAAAGCGGTCTTACGCCGTTCTGTACCGACAACATTCTTTACACAAGATACAACGACAAAAGATGTTACTGTGTTTCCTCATTTAACAATTGATAATGATGCACACCGTGTAACAGCAGATGGTAATGAGGTGAACTTAACACCGAAAGAGTACGAATTACTATTATTCTTAGCGAAAGCGCCTGATAAAGTATTCGATCGTGAGCAATTGTTAAAAGAAGTATGGCAATATGAATTCTTCGGAGATTTACGTACAGTTGATACGCATGTAAAGCGTTTACGTGAGAAATTAAGCAAAAAATCACCAGATGCTGCGAAGATGATTGTTACCGTTTGGGGCGTAGGTTACAAGTTTGAGGTTGTGAACGACTGATGCTTTGGAGAAGTGTAGTAGGGAAGTTATGGATGACCATATTACTTCTCGTTTCGTTTGTGCTTGGATTTGTTGCGATTTTACTTTCACAGTTTTTTAGAACATATTATGTTGATATGAGTGAAGCTAGGCTTCAAAAAGTCGCAACAAGTGTTTCAGAGTTAATTGAAGAAGGTGCCGATGTAAAAACGATTGAGAATATCGCGTACAAATTCTCTGATCCACTTTCAAGGATCATTATTGTAGAAGATGGTAAAGAAATATCTTCTTCGCCGAAACAAGAAGGGCTAGTCACTCTTACAATGGATGATTTGAAAGAAGATAAAGAATTAGCGGCTGTTTTTACAGACAAAAAAGAAATTAAGAATAACATTAGAAAAGCTTCTAATAGTAGAAAGAATAAAAACACCGAAAATGATATTATGATTGTCGGAAAACCAGTACATTCAAAAAATCAAAGTGCAGTGTTCGTATACGAATCTTTACAAGTACCTATACAAGGTATGGAGAGAACGACTGATTTTATATTCTTATCAGCAGGGATTGCGATTATATTAACAACGTTCTTTGCATTCTTCCTATCTACTCGAATTACAGCACCACTTCGTAAAATGCGTGAGGTTGCTTTTGAGGTGGCGCGTGGGAAGTTTGATGCGAAAGCTCCTATGGTATCTCAGGACGAGATTGGTGAGCTTGCAACGGCCTTAAATCAAATGGGAAAACAGTTGAAGTTTAATATGAATGCCCTGCAGCAAGAGAAAGAACAGTTAGCTAGTATTTTAAGTAGTATGGCAGATGGGGTTATTACATTAAATCAAGAGGGTGAAGTCGTTGTAATCAATCCGCCGGCTGAACATTTCTTACAAGTTTGGCAAGAGGAAAAAGAGATAGAGCTAAGTAAAAAGCTACCTTCTGAACTTGTGGAGCTATTCCATCTCGTTGTAGAAAGTGAACAACAACAAGTGGTTGAAATTAATTTACAAAAAGGTAACTACGTAGTTCTTATGACGCCGCTTTACAACCAAACGAAAATCCGCGGGGCTGTAGCTGTATTGCGTGATATGACAGAAGAACGCCGTCTTGAGAAGATGCGTCAAGACTTTATTGCGAACGTATCACATGAACTTCGTACACCGATGGTAATGCTTCAAGGGTATAGTGAAGCAATTTTAGATGATATTGTACAAACGAAAGAAGAAATTAATGAATTTGTTCAAATCATTTATGATGAATCTGTTCGTTTAGGTAAACTTGTAAATGAATTATTAGATTTAGCGCGTATGGAAAGTGGTAATGTAGAGTTACATATAGGTGAAGTTGATATTCATCCTTTCGTTGAAAAAATAGGTCGTAAATTCCAAGGGATTGCAAAGGATAAAGAAGTCGCATTAACGGTTGATTTCAAAAATCCAATTGAGCAATACCCGTTTGATGCAGATCGTATGGAACAAGTATTGACGAATTTAATTGATAACGCAATTCGTCATACGAATGCAGGCGGACATGTAACGCTTGTAATTGATACGAAAAATAATGGTCTTATTTTTGAAGTGCAAGACTCAGGTGCTGGTATTCCAGAAGAAGATATTCCATTTTTATTTGATCGTTTCTATAAAGCTGATAAAGCAAGGACACGTGGGAAAAAAGGTGGAACAGGACTCGGACTTGCGATTGCAAAAAATATTGTGCAAGGCCATGATGGGAAAATTGCTGTTTCAAGTGTTGTTGGAGAAGGAACTACATTCTCTGTATATTTACCGAATCGTATAATTTAGATATGCGTTTTTAAAGTTGATAATGAATAAAGTTCTACTGTTTTTTATTTTTTTGTAAAATCAATTAAATAAATAATAGTAGAACTTTTTTTCTATCGTAGTCGAAGAAAGAAAAATAAAAGAGGTGTCGTGAAGCGATGAAATTATACACAAAAACAGGAGATAAAGGGACAACAAGTGTAATAGGCGGCAGAGTGGATAAAGATGATATTCGAGTTGAAGCATATGGCACGATAGATGAGGCGAATTCTCATATTGGATATGCGATGACTAAGCTACAAGGCGAGTCTTTTGGAGATATTTACAATGAACTTGAAAATATTCAACATGAACTATTTGATTGCGGGGGAGACTTGGCGATAGTAGCGGGGAAAATTCCTTATAAAGTAAAAATCGAAATGGTAGAAAGCTTAGAAAAAAAGATTGATTCGTATATAGAAGAAGCACCGCCGCTAGAGCGCTTTATTTTACCAGGTGGAAGTGAGTCGGCAGCTGCTATTCATATTGCACGTACAGTTGTAAGGCGGGCAGAACGATGTATAGTGTCCTTACAAAAAGAAGGGGAAATAAATGAAGTTGTTTTAAAGTATGTAAATAGATTATCTGATTATTTGTTTGCAGTAGCTAGAGTAATAAACGCTCGATTACAAGTAAAAGATGTGGAGTATAACCGCAGTGCATTAGTTTTTCGTGATAAGAAAGAGAAGGAAGTGGAGTAATTCACTTTCTTTTTTTGTATACTTTTTTCTGTAATATACCAAAATAGAGAAGGTATGGCGGTGATTAGAAAACGGAGGATGTATATGAAAGTGTTAAAATGTGGCGTCTTGTTATTGACTGTATTGTATTTATCTCAATTACATGTTTACGCAGAAGAAAATCGATGGACATGGCCTGTTGAAGGTCAGATAAGTGATTATTTTGGGACAAGAAATGGAAAACATTATGGTATTGATATAGCTGCACCGATCGGAGCGCCTGTGGCAGCCATTCAAGATGGGAAGGTTACAAAGTCTTATTATTCAAGTAGTTACGGGAATGTTGTATTTATTAAACATGGAGAATATGAGGCTGTTTATGCACATTTAAATAAGAGATATGTAGTTCAAGGGGATCATATTTCAAAGGGAGCAATAGTTGGAGAAGTAGGGAATACAGGAGAATCACGAGGTGCGCACTTACATTTAGAAGTTCATCAAGGAAGATGGACGATGGCGAAAAAGAATGCGATGAATCCATTGTTTGTTTTAAATGAACAAAGAAATGAAGTCGTTTCTTCATCATTATACATCGTGCAAAAAGGAGATACTTTAGTCGGTATTGCGCGGAAATTTAGTATGACAGTTAATGAAATTAAAGAGAAAAATGGATTGCATCAAGAGCGGATTTATCCAAATCAACAATTATATGTTAAGTAAAGGAAACGTTCCGAAAGTATAAATTTTTGAATAGATTTATTTTCTTAAGACTGCGATAGGAAATGAAATTGTATCGATGTTTTGAAAAAAGATATCGATTTAGCAATGAACTATTATAATAAGAGTAACTTATTTCTAACAGAAAACCGTCCCAAAATATATTTTGGGACGGCTTCTTTTACCAAAAAATAAAGACACATATAAATCCAGAAATAGCTAAGTAGCTATATAAGTAAAAGACTTTTGTTCTTGTTTTCTCATTTGTCCGAAACAGTACAATAGTCGGTTCAATTAAACCGATTGTCAGACAGAGTAGGCCAAGAAGCATACAACCAATTGAAACAGAGTACAGGGCGATTTGTGGTGCTTGAAATGGAATCATCCATTTTAATAAAAATGCAATAAGTGCAGTGTAGCAAATGCTGCCGATGTATTTATTCAACGGTGTATTAGAACGAAAGCCAGGAAGTTTTTTTAAGAAAGAGCGGGAAACAACTTCTGTTTGTAAAGTTGTATGCTCTTCGATAATCTTTTGAGCTTCTTTTCCTTTTTGGAAAAGGGATAAAATCCAGTTTCGCTCACCTTGAAAAATAAATTGAGACGTTGTCAAATAGTGATCAACTTTCACTTTATTCCAATTCTTCCATGGATGACGTTCGCACAATTTTAATTTACTTTCTGTCTTTTTATCATACTGATAAATACTGATGCCATCTTCATCGAAAGCTGCATAGTATGTCTCACTTGAGAATGTGCCTAAATCGATTGGGCAGCAGAAAAGTAATTCTTTTTTTAAATAAAAGTATTCTTTTCTTAAGTTTTTTTTCATTGCTTCTCGAATAGAGTGTCTCTTATCTTTCTTCATGACATTTCCTCCATAATTCAGAAAATGTTCTTATCTTAACAATTCAACATCTTATCACTTTTAATAATATATGACTAGGGAATTCATAAGAGAAATGCCGAATAATAAAAAATATGGGTTGTATTGTAAAATATTTCGTCATTTTTATGTGGTTATGAAAAATAAATAACTAATTTTTAATAAGTTACAATTTTTTAGTTCACAATGTTATGAGGTTGTTGTATAATGAAGGGGAAAATAGAATATCGGTCTATCTTCGGGGCAGGGTGAAAATCCCGACCGGCGGTGATGAACTATGTATGATTTTGTTCTAAGCCCGCGAGCCGTTAAGGCAGGATTTGGTGTGATTCCAAAGCCGACAGTATAGTCTGGATGGGAGAAGATGGAGGTTCAAGCGTTCAAAAAAGATAGGTATTTGAACGTCTGTTTGATGTGCCTTAAATTCTCCCTTTGTGTAAAACACAAAGGGTTTTTTCGTTCTATGAAAAAGTAGGCATAGCAGAACCTTTCCACTTTCCATGAGATGATCGATGGAAAAGGAGAGAGAAAGATGAAACAAAAAAACAGTGTAGTGCAGATGGTGAGTGTAGCGATGCTAAGTAGTATTGCATATTTACTGATGATGTTGGATTTCCCGTTCCCAGGGCTTCCGCCATTTTTAAAAATTGATTTTAGTGATGTACCGGCTCTAATTGCAGCGATTATCTTCGGACCAATTGCGGGAGTAATTGTAGAGGCAATAAAGAATATTTTACATTACGGGATTCAAGGAAGTTTAACGGGAGTACCAGTTGGAGAAATTGCAAACTTTATTGCAGGATGTTTATTTATTGGACCAGCGGCTTTCTTATTTAGAAAGTATCGTACTGTAAAGAGTTTAACGTCAGGATTAATGCTAGGGACAATTACAATGGCGCTTATCATGAGTGTATTAAACTACATCATCATATTCCCAGCTTACACTTGGTTTTTAAATTCACCAGCTATGTCTAGTGAGGCGATAAGAACAACAGTTGTAACGGCAATCTTACCGTTTAATTTGATTAAAGGAATTGTTGTGACAATTGTATTTGTAGCGTTATTTTCACGCCTGAAAGTATGGGTGTTTGCAAAAATGAAGAATGCATAAAAGATAAATGGGGGGTTCATCCCCCACTGATTATTAGCCCTCACCAATCGGACTGCCCGGCGAATAGCGGGGTAAAATAAAACCATTAGTAGTATGGAACTACTAATGGTTTTTTTATTAAGTATTATGAAACAAAAAATGCCCCTCATTAATATGAGGGGCATTTTTTGAAGTTAATAAAAGACTATTCGAATTTTAAAGCGTCGCCGTCAAATGATTCGTCAGCAACTTTAATTGAGTCAGTTGGACAACCTTCGAATGCATCCATCATATCTTCAAGTAATACATCTGGAATTTCAACGATACCTTGGTTATCGTCTAATGTTACGAATGCAATACCTTCATCATCATAGTCATAAATGTCTGGTGCAGCAGCGCCACAAGCACCACATGCGATACAAGTATCTTTATCAACGATTGTATATTTTGCCATCTTTTTTCCCTCCTGATAATATGTATGTGAAAAGCTCGCCATAAAAATTATAACCTTATTGTAAAACGGTTTTTAAAACTTTTCAACATAAAATTATAATGATAATCCTTATCAATTAGAGTGTCAACTAATTTTTGCATTATGTCATAAGATTTTCAAAATACGTAAATGTTATTTCGTTTGGTACAATAGAATATATACAAGTATATATTGCCCATATGATAAGTTTAATGAGTAACGGTAGATGGTGTGATCATATCAAAAAGTAATTAAGTTAGATTGAAAGGTGGAAGCGGTAATGCAACTACAATATACTGTATTGTATTGTTTAAAACAATTGAATGGTGAAAGGACCGTTTCTTCTATTTATTATTTATTAAAGGGAAAACGTTCTTCGCAAACGTTACAAGATGGAAATATGTTCCGAATTTCTTTTTTGTTTGGAATATATAAATCGTTAAATAGAACTGAATATGATCGTGAAGTTGCAAAGTTGTTGCAAGCAGATCTGATTCAAGAGATACATGAAAATACATATTTGTTAACACCTAAAGGTAAAATGCAGTTACATACATGGGAGGAAGGGTATGCTTTTCCAGCGCATTTACATGGTTTGCACTATGGTGAATTAGGTGAAACATTTTGGAAAAGATTATCTTTAATTATTCAAACTGTATCTAATTTACAACAGAATAATACGAAGTTTATTCCTATTCAACAAGATACAGAAATAATGGTGTGGGTGAAGCGATTTTTAACAGGTATGCCGTATAGGCGAAGTGAATTGGCGAAAAGATTATGGAAAGAAATACATAATCTTTTAGGGAAATGTGATGTGATAGAAGCGACGATTGTAACGTATAGATTAACGGGATATGAACGTATCGGTTGTACATTGCAGCAGTTAGCGGAAATTACGAAACGAGATATTTTCAGGGTGTATTTTTTATTTTGGGGTACAATTCATTTCCTTATACAAGAAGTTCGCGATAAAGAAAATGAATTTCCGTTATTAGCTGAGATTATCTCTTATCCAAATGAGAGAGCTGAATTATTTAGTTTATCAACGAAAAAAACATATAATTTTTGGAGGCAAGGGCGCTCATTAGAAGAAATAGCAACAATTAGAAATTTAAAGGTTGCAACGATAGAAGATCATTTTGTTGAAATTGCTTTGCGAGAAAGAGATTTTTCTATCGAGATGTTTATGGAAAAAGACAAAATAGATAAAGTAACAGAAGTAATTGATACATTACAAACACGTAAGCTGCGTGAGTTGAAACAAGCGGTTGGAGAGGATATCTCTTATTTTGAAGTTCGTCTTGTATTGGCACGGATGGAGGGTATAAATGAAACTTGAGGAATATTTATATAGGTGGTTTGGATATTCTGAATTTCGTCCAGGTCAAAAAGGAGTAATTACAGATTTATTGGAAGGAAAAGATGTTATAGCGATGCTTCCGACCGGAAGAGGGAAGTCTATGTGCTATCAACTTCCAGGGCTCATGCAAGAAGGGACAGTACTTGTTGTATCGCCATTATTATCTTTGATGGAAGATCAGGTTACACAATTAAAATATGTTGTGAAAAACCGAGTGATAGCATTTAATAGTTTTCGGACATTACATGAAAAAAGAGAAGCGATGAAAAGATTAGCTTCCTATAAATTTATTTTTGTTTCACCAGAGATGTTGCAGTCGGAATTGTTAATAAGAGAATTGAAGAAAGTTCATATTTCATTATTTGTTGTGGATGAAGCTCATTGTATTTCGCAATGGGGTTATGATTTTAGACCAGATTATAAAAAACTAAATGTAGTTATTGAAAATATCGGGTCTCCTACGGTGCTAGCATTAACGGCAACAGCGACGAAAGATGTACTCCGAGATATAGCAGAGAGTTTAGATTTAAAGAATGTGACGCAGCATGTATACTCCATTGATCGTCCGAATATTGCAATGGAAGTACAATTTATGGATACGATAGAAGAGAAGAAAGAAGCACTTTTTGATCAGGTGATGTATTTACAAGGTCCAGGGATTGTATATTGTTCAAGTAGAGCGTGGACAGAGCGTTTAACAGAATACTTAAGAGGAAAAGGCGTTACTGGTGTCGCTTTTTATCATGGTGGTATGGAACATGAAGAGCGTATGTTAATTCAACAGCAGTTTATGAATGACCAGTTGCAGCTTGTAATATGTACAAGTGCTTTTGGCATGGGAGTAAATAAAGCGAATACGAGATATATTATTCATTTCCATTATCCGACTAATATAGCTTCTTATTTACAAGAAATCGGAAGAGCTGGAAGAGATGGTGAACCGAGTATAGCTATATTACTATGTAGTCCGTTAGATCACGATTTACCAATTTCAATAATTGAAGATGAATTGCCAAGTAAGTCGCAAATACAATTTTTATTTTCTTTACTACAAGAAAGAATGTTTCAAACGAAAGAATTACCAATAGAAGAGGTAGAGGAAATTTGTTATAATGCAGCAAGATTTAATGAACAATATTGGCGTTTTATCCGCTATCACCTCGAACACCTTGAAATCATACAACAGCGAAAATTAATATTGGAGAGCTTGTCAGATGAAATTATGAATAGAATAATAGCCGAAGTAGAATTAAGGCTACGTAATAAATATAGTGAGTTAGAAAACATGAAATCATGGATACAAGTGAAAGGATGTAGACGTGAATATTTGCTGCAACAGTTCGGTTATAGAAAAGAGCAAGAAATAAAAAATTGCTGTGACTACTGTAGTATTACAAAAACAGATTATAAAAAAAGACAAGCGCAACAATCGGATTTCGACTATAATTGGGAAACAGAGTTACAAAAGCTTTTCGGTCTAGAAAAGATGGAGGAATGATGAACATTCAAAGGCATAATATTGAAGATATGAGTCCAAAGGAAATAAGACTGAACTTGTATATAACACAGTTAATTATTATTGGTATTGGCTGTTTACTAGCATATATATTATTTCAAGATATAAAAGTAGTATATAGTCTTTGGAAATGGGAACCAGTGTCTATACTTATAATAGGTGGCTTGTTAGCGATTGGTATTGTGTTATTAGATTATGTTGCAATGCGAGTATTTCCAGAGTCGTGGTTTGATGATGGGGGTATTAACGATAAAATGTTTCAAGGAATGTCAGTCATGCAATTGCTCGTTATTACGTTCGTGATTGGCTTTGCAGAAGAATTTTTATTTAGAGGCGTAGTGCAGACTCATTTTGGAATTGTAATAGCGAGTTTCGTATTTGCAGTGTTACATATTCGATATATAAAAAAGCCGTTTTTGTTTTGTTTCGTCTGTTTCATTAGTTTTGTCTTTGGGTATGTATTTGAATGGACAGGAAATTTGTTTATAACAATCTTTGCACACTTTCTTGTAGATTTTATAATGGGACTCCAATTAAGAAAATAAATGGAAGGTGGTGGTGAACAACATGAGGAAACGAATTCCTGATTTTGAAGAGGAACTAGAAGTTGAGCGAGTGGAAGAAGATGAAAGTTTACCGCCGCGTAGTGAAATTCATAGAAATAAAGAGAAAAAACAAAAGTTTAAAATGAATCATATTTTCGTCCGAGTTTTAACATTTCTATTTATATTGCTTCCGATTAGTATATTATGGTATACAGATAAATATATTCAGGTGAAAAGTGATAGTAATAATGCTGGGAAAAGTGCATTTGAAGTAATTTTCTTTGATTCAGCTAAATCCGAATCGCCAAAACAGTCTGAAAAAGTGGCAACGCATACGGTGAAAGAGGGAGAAACTTTAGAAAGTATAGCGAGGCAGTATTTTTCAGATGAAAGTGGGATTGAAGTGATTAAAAAATATAATAATTTACAAGAAGATGAAGTAAGTGTAGGGCAAGAATTAAAAATTCCAATAAAAGATAAGTCCGCGGAGCAAGAAAGCTAGTAAAATAAGTGACTTATAGTTTGTTACAAAAAACGAAGATTACCTTTATAAGGAGGAGAGGAAAAAATATGATATGGGTTATATTATTAAGTACTCTCATATGTATTGGTATTCTATTCCTTCTTGTAATGTATAAAGAAGCGATGCGTAATACTGTATTGGAACATACTTTAGTATTTAAAGAATTTCCGAAAAGTTTTCAAAAAGTGAATGTGTTTTTTATTTCTGATATTCATAGAAGAGTCATTTCAAGTTCGATAATTGAACAAGTAAAAGGAAAAGTAGATCTCGTCATTATTGGTGGTGATTTGGCCGAAAAAGGTGTACCCTTATCGAAAATCTCTGCCAATATTCAAAAATTAAGAGAGATAGCTCCTGTATATTTTGTATGGGGAAATAATGATTATGAGATTGAATATCATGAATTAGATGCTTTGTTATTAGAAAATAATGTGAAAGTTTTAGATAATACAAGAGTTGTATTTGAGTCTGAATTAGGAGAGAAGATTTGCTTACTCGGTGTAGATGATGTTGGGTTGAAGCGTGATCGTTTAGATTTAGCGTTGGCAGATTGTAAAGAAGATGGTTTTCGCATACTAATTAGCCATAACCCTGATATAATAAATAAAATGTCTGGAAAAGAACAAATTTCACTTGTGTTAAGTGGACATACGCATGGAGGACAGATTCGATTATTCCCATCTGAAAAGTATTTAAAGGGTGGCGTATATAATCATTCAAATATGACTCTTTTTGTTAGCAATGGGTATGGAACAACATTGGTCCCACTTCGTTTTCGAGCACCTGCTCAAACTCATATTATTACTTTATGCGGAGGGAAATGATGCCAGCTCTAAATGGAAAATATAATATAAAAGCTGTTTCGAATATAATTGGAATTCAGCCGAGTACACTTCGTGCATGGGAAAGACGTTATCATATTATTGCCCCAAAGCGAAATCATGCGGGGCATCGTTTATATACAGAGGAGCATATTCAAACTCTACAATGGTTAATGGAGAAGGTTTCTTCCGGTATGATGATTGGACAAGCAGTTCAATTATTAGAAGGGAATCGTTTGCAGAGTAACGTTCAAAAAGAATTATATTCTGATAAAGAAGTTGTTTTAGTGGACGATTTACTACAAGCTTTGTTAAAATTTGATGAAATTACAACTTCTGCATTATTAAACGAGGCTTTTAGTATATATTCAACAGAAAAAGTTGTAGCAAGTACTATTCTTCAAGTGACAAACAAATTACAAACGTTAAAAAATAATAATGAGATTACAATGGTGCAGTTTCAATATGTAGTATCTTTTTTGCAAACTCGTTTAGGAATGGTATATCATAACGCGTCATCGTTTTCTTCTTTACACAAAGTTATTGTTTTAGAAAATAATATGTTGAAAGGATTTGTCTTCTCAATGTATTTGCGCTTAAAAGGATATGAGGCGATATATATTAGGACATGTTTTGAGGAAGATGGTCTTTTGTCAGCTGTTGAACAAATACAGACAAAGTATTTATTTGTATCTTTTGAAGATGGACGAGAATGTAAACAGGCGATGAATTTTGTTAATTTGTTACAAGAAAAAAGTAGAGACCTTTCTGTTGGACTTATAGGAAAAATAGGTGCTCGAGATCAGTTGAACATTCAAGCGATCCTAATCGGTGATACGAAAAAAGAATGGGATGAATGGTTAAAAGTGTCAGAATAGTTGTTCGAAAAGAACCATCTATTTTCTATTTCATATAATAAAAATTAGATTCATTGGTTACGTAGGGAGGGTATGAGATGAGGCTGGAACGATTAAATTACAATAAGATAAAAATTTTCTTAACATTTGACGATTTATCTGAACGAGGATTAACGAAAGAAGATTTGTGGAGAAATGCACCGAAAGTACAGCAATTATTTCGTGATATGATGCAAGAAGCAAATAAGGAATTAGGATTTGAAGCAGATGGTCCGATTGCAGTGGAAGTATTTTCTCTACAAGCACAAGGAATGGTTGTAATTGTAACGAAAGAAAATCAAGAAATGGATACAGATGATGAGTTCCGTGACGAGTTTATTGAAATGCAAGTCACTCTAGATGAAAGCGAACATATACTATATGAATTTGCTACACTAGACGACGTAATTAACCTGTCGAATCGCTTATATAACCTTGGTGTAACTGGCGGAAAGTTGTATACGTGGGATGGGCGCTTTTATCTTTGGATGGAAGAAGAGGAGCAAATTCAATTACTGAAAGCGGATTTTATAGCCATTTTAGCGGAATACGGTAATCCGTCTACAGCGACCATTTACCGTATAATGGAGTATGGTAAGGAATTGATGGCTTATCAAGCGATTGAACAAATACACAACTATTTCGTGAAGAAAGAAAACCTCAGCTAAAGTAGAATAGCTTGAGGTTTTCTTTTTATTTGGCCAAGGGTAGTAAATCTAAAGTGTTGAAAATATAGCTGATTACAAATGTTTGTTTACGTTTTTCTTCGTCAAATAGATTCATTTGTTTTGTAATGTATTTGATGAAAATGAAAAATATTTAAATATTTAAGTATTTTACTTTTCTAAAAGCAATAAAAGGACTATAATAATAGTGAAAACGCTTGCAACAGAAAATAGTTTGTATATATTTGTTAGCGTTTTCTATTGCATTCCAAATTTAACGGTGTATACTAGGCAATGAAGGTTTACTAAACAAGTGAAATTACAGGGGGTTTACTTACTATGGTAGCCGAAAAGGGAACTCAAACAAAAACACAACAACAAAGGGAACAACATTTTGAACTATTGAATTCAACACAAATTGTTATTAGTGAAGCATTAGAAAAATTGGGTTATCCAAACGAAGTGTATGAATTATTAAAAGAACCAATTCGTATGATGACAGTGAAAATACCAGTTCGTATGGATGACGGGACTGTTAAAATATTTACAGGATATCGTGCACAACATAATGATGCTGTTGGTCCAACGAAAGGTGGAATTCGCTTCCATCCGAATGTAACAGAAAATGAAGTGAAAGCACTTTCAATCTGGATGAGTTTAAAATGTGGTATTGTTGATTTACCATATGGCGGAGGTAAGGGCGGAATTATCTGTGACCCACGTGAAATGTCATTCCGTGAGTTAGAAAGATTAAGTCGCGGTTATGTACGAGCAATTAGCCAAATCGTAGGGCCGACGAAAGATATTCCAGCTCCAGACGTATTCACAAACTCTCAAATTATGGCGTGGATGATGGATGAGTATAGCCGTATTGATGAGTTTAATTCACCAGGATTTATTACAGGTAAACCACTTGTATTAGGTGGATCACATGGACGTGAAACAGCAACAGCGAAAGGTGTAACAATTTGTATTCGCGAAGCTGCAAAAAAACGTGGCATTGATATTAAAGGTGCACGCGTTGTTGTTCAAGGGTTCGGTAATGCGGGTAGCTTCTTAGCTAAATTTATGCATGATGCAGGTGCGAAAGTTATTGCAATTTCAGATGCTTACGGTGCATTACATGATCCGAACGGATTAGATATTGATTATTTATTAGACCGTCGTGATAGCTTCGGTACAGTAACAAAACTATTTAATAATACAATTTCAAACAAAGAATTGTTAGAGCTTGATTGCGACATTTTAGTTCCAGCTGCAATTGAGAACCAAATTACAGAAGAAAATGCTAACAATATTAAAGCGAAAATCGTTGTTGAAGCTGCAAATGGCCCAACAACATTAGAAGCAACTAAAATTTTAACGGATCGCGGAATTTTACTTGTTCCAGACGTATTAGCAAGTGCTGGTGGTGTAACAGTATCTTACTTTGAGTGGGTGCAAAATAACCAAGGTTACTACTGGACTGAAGAAGAAGTAGAACAACGTTTAGAAAAAGTAATGGTAAGATCATTTGATTCTATTTATGAAACAGCACAAGTTCGTAAAGTGAACATGCGCTTAGCAGCGTATATGGTTGGTGTTCGTAAAATGGCTGAAGCAAGTCGCTTCAGAGGTTGGGTATAATATTATAACGTGAGAAAACGTGATTCCTTTCGAGGGAATCACGTTTTTTTTGTTGAAGTATTAGAGTGAGGTGTTGCATATGGAAAATGAAATGATTGAACGAGTAGAACAATTAGAAGAAAAGGTTAAGAGGTTAGAGGGAGAACTCGCAAGAACGATGAGAGCCCCAAAAACAAGTATCGTTCGGGTGTTCGGGGAAGGATTACTGTTTTTAATATTTGGTGCGGTTGTAGTAGGGCCGATTATCGCCTTTATAATCTCAATTTTTACTTGGTTTGCTGAAAAATAAAACAAAAATAAAAAGAACGCTTGTTCTACACGAACAAATGTGCTATACTTTCCTTAGATAAACAAAACGGAAATGATTTTAAGGAGAGATAAATGATGAAAATGACAGTAGACCAAAGATTTATGATGCCAGCAGATGTTGTAGAACGAGTGGAAGTATTACGAAACAAACAAAGTAAGCGCGGCACATTATTACAATCAGTAAATAAATTTTTCGGCTTAGATACGAAAGAAGATTGTGTTTGGTTTTACGGTTTTTATGGAGTTGCTGTAAGTATTTTATTATTTATGGTATTCACATCAAATATTTTCGATTTTCTCTTCGCGTAAGAAATATGCGATAAGGACATTGCTACCGAATACATATATAAGGAAGTAAGGTAATCTTCTGAAGCGGGAGTTGGTAGTAATGGCGATGTTTCCTATAGAGCGTAACTATATTGGATATGGAAGTTCACGACCGGGAATTCCTCTTTCTAAAGTAAGGTTTATTGTAAGTCATGATACGGGGAATCCTGGTAGCAATGCGATAGGGAATCGGGATTATTTTAATGAGATACAACCGAAAGCCTCGGCACATACATTTATAGATGACAAAACAATATTAGAAATTATTCCTATAAATGAAGTTGCCTATCATGTTCGATATGGTGTGCCGACAGATAATGACTTATACGGTTATGATGCCAATAAGGCTGCCATTGGAGTGGAACTTTGTTATGGCGGTGATGTTAACTTTTGGGAAGCATATACCCGTTTTACGTGGTATCATGCATATTTATGCCAAAATTTCGGCTTGAATCCGAAAAAAGATATCGTATCACATAAAACACTTGATCCAGCAAGAAAGATTGATCCTGAAAATGTATTAGGGAAACAAGGTATTAAATTTCAGCAGTTTTTAGCAGATGTCTATCGGATGTACGTTTCGTTTAGATGACAAATATATGAAAAATGAATACAATAAAGATAGGTGCCTACTGCTGTAAGTAGGTTTTTTCTTGTTTTTATAAATAGTGTATTGGTAGAAGACTAGGAGTGAACCGAGATGCAGAAAGAAACAGCTATCATAATTGGAGGCGGTCCGTGCGGTTTAGCAGCGGCAATTTCGTTGCAAAAGGTAGGGATAAATCCGTTAGTAATTGAAAAAGGAAACATTGTAAATGCCATTTATAATTATCCGACACATCAAACATTTTTCTCCTCTAGTGAAAAATTAGAAATTGGTGAAGTGGCTTTTATTACCGAAAATCGTAAACCATTTCGAAATCAAGCGCTTGCGTATTATCGTGAAGTAGTGAAGCGCAAATCTGTACGAGTGAATGCTTTTGAACGAGTGGAGAACGTTCAAAAAGATGGAGAAGTTTTTAAAGTTGAGACGACAAAACGTGACGGAAGTAAAGAAATATATATAGCGAAATATATTGTTGTAGCGACTGGATATTATGACAATCCAAATTATATGAATGTTCCGGGTGAGGAACTGGAGAAAGTAGCTCACTATTTTAAAGAGGGACATCCTTATTTTGATCGAGATGTAGTAGTTATAGGTGGGAAAAACTCGAGTGTAGATGCCGCGTTAGAACTTGTTAAAGCGGGTGCGCGTGTAACGGTACTATATCGCGGAAGTGAGTATTCACCAAGCATAAAGCCGTGGATTTTGCCGGAGTTTGAGGCATTAGTGCGAAACGGCACAATTCAAATGCATTTCGGTGCTCATGTGAAAGAAATTACTGAACATACATTAACGTATACAGTTGATGGTGAGGCATATACAATCCAAAATGATTTTGTATTTGCGATGACTGGTTACCATCCTGATCATAGCTTCTTAACGAAGATGGGTGTTCGAATTGATGAAGAAACAGGACGTCCGATTTATGCAGAGGATACAATGGAAACGAACGCTGAAAATATTTTCATTGCAGGTGTAATTGCTGCTGGAAATAATGCGAATGAAATATTTATTGAGAACGGTCGATTTCATGGAGATGCGATTGCGCAAACCATTGCATCAAGAGAAGAATAAAAAAATCTGTCGAGAAACCTCGACAGATTTTTTTATTCGTGCATAAACATATTTTGAATTGTTTCATGAGAATTTGTATTCTCTAGTGCGACTAATAATTTAATGCGCGCTTTTTGAGCATTTAAACCGTATGTGAATACAATGCCCATATCTTTTAAGTGTTTGCCTCCGCCTTCATACGAATATACGTCTTGAACGATACCGTTGAAGCAGCGAGAAACTAATACGACAGGAATTCCTTTGTTTATTAATCGTTCTAGACTAGGAAGTGTTCTTGGAGGTAAATTACCTTGTCCAAGTGCTTCAATAACAATTCCATCTACAGGAAGGTTTTCGATTGCTGCTAATAATGTACCATCCATGCCAGCATATGCTTTCAGCACAACTACATTTTTAGATACTTTGTTTACTGTATATGTTTCGTGATGTACTAAAGCGTGATGGAAGACAACCCCGCGTTTTGTTACCATTCCAATTGGTCCATATTGCGGGCTTTGGAATGTCGCGACATTACTTGTATGTGTTTTCGTTACGTTTGTAGCACAGTGAATTTCGTCGTTTAATACGACGAGAACGCCTTTTTCTGCAGCTTCATTACAACTAGCAACTTTTACAGCGGATAAGAAGTTATATAGACCGTCAGCACCTAATTCATTACTAGAACGCATTGCACCTGTAACAACGATTGGAATAGTTGCTTGGACTGTTAAATCTAAGAAATAAGCTGTTTCTTCTAATGTATCAGTACCATGCGTAATGACTACGCCATGAATGTCGTCTTGTTTTGCTCTTTCGTCAATGATGACTTGTAATTGTAGCATTTCACTCGGTGTCATATGAGGAGATGGTAGATGGAACACATCTTCCACGATTAAATCAACATCGCCTTCTAAATCAGGAATGAATTTTAAAAGAGGATTTTTTTCACCTGGTTGTACGACCCCAGTTTCTTTATCTTCCTCCATTGCAATTGTTCCACCTGTGTGTAAAACTAGGATTTTTTTCAATGTTTATACCCCTTTCAAGTAAAAAATACATTTAGAACATAACATGTTTTGAGTAAATTCGACAATGGAAATGTATAAAAGTGTGCTTGGAAAATGACAATAAATATAGGGATTCTCTGCATGTTTTATAAAATGAGGAATGCAATATGTAAATAGAAGGTAGAAAGGAGCGAATGCTTTGAAAAAAGTGGAGAAATTTTTTATTCGTATTTTAATAATACAATTCATTTGTCTTTGTGTTGTGCAATTGTTATTTATACATAAGTCTTCAGTGAAATATTTATCTAAAATTGTTTATTATGAAGGCGTCGTCGCGAAAAATAAAGTAGAAATCTTGCCGGTGAATAGGTAGTTTTCATTTTCTTCTATGGAGGAGTATGCTACAATAATTGAGGATTTAATGACGTGAAGCAAATGAGAAGAAGCAGGGATGAATACCTGCTTTTCGTTTTGTTTTATAAGTGAAAAAATGAGGTGTTACAATGGATAAACGAATTTCAATTGCTATAGATGGTCCAGCTGCAGCTGGGAAAAGTACAGTTGCAAAAGTTGTTGCAAAGAAACTTTCTTACGTTTATATTGATACAGGCGCAATGTACCGTACAATTACATATGCAGCCCTTGAGCGAAAAGTGGACATTGAAAATGAAGAGAAGTTAATGGAAGTTGTAAGGAATGTAAATATTGAATTTCAGCAAGGGGAAAATTCACAACTTGTATTTTTAAATGGACAAGATGTTTCTGAAGTAATTCGTACACCAGAAGTGACGAATCAAGTATCAATTGTAGCGAAGCATCGCCTTGTTCGTGAAGAAATGGTACGTCGTCAACAAGCATTAGCGAAAAAAGGCGGCGTTGTAATGGATGGCCGTGATATTGGTACACATGTAATGCCGGATGCTGAAGTGAAAATCTTTATGCTTGCTTCTGTGGAAGAAAGAGCGGAAAGAAGACATTTAGAAAATATAAATAAAGGTTTCGATTCTAATTTAGAGCAGTTAAAAGAAGAAATTGCTCAGCGTGATAAGTTAGATTCAGAACGCGAAGTTTCTCCTTTAAAAAAGGCTGATGATGCATTGGAATTAGATACAACTTCTTTATCAATTGAAGAAGTTGTCCAAAAAATTATGGGTATTGTTTCAGGAGTATTTGCGAAGTAAAGAAAGGGGGTTATCCTCTTTCTTTTTTGTTTATATAGAAATGTAAAGGATACGTGAATTATGAGTCTCTTTTCTTGACAAATGGGCTGATTTGTAAGAAGTTAGTTAGAGAAGGATAAAACTTTCAGAATATATTCGCTATTATATTTCAAAACATACTTTTTTCAAGATGATTTTGCTGTATACTATTTATATAGGATTAATATATTTTCTTGTGAATGGTATTGAAACAGAGTATGTGATGATAAATTCTTAAACATGCAAATGAAAACTTTTGTTTTCATTTCGTATATACATAAAAATGCTTTGTCAATTCTGTAGGGAGGTATTTCCATGGTAGAGAAAATGAATGAAGAAGTTATGGATTCAAAAGAATTACAAGTTGGTGACGTTGTTACAGGTTCTGTAACGAAAGTTGAAGAGAAGCAAGTGCTTGTAAATGTTGGATACAAAACAGATGGCGTAATTCCGATTAGTGAATTAGCTAACGTTCATATTGAAAAAGCAAGCGATGTAGTAGAATTAGATCAAACACTAGAATTGAAAATTATTAAATTAGAAGAAGATGATCTTGTCTTATCGAAACGTGCAGTTGATGCAGAAAAAGCATGGATAGAATTACAAGAAAAGTTTACTTCTGGTCATGTATTTGATGTTACTGTAAAAGATATCGTGAATGGTGGATTAGTTGTGGACCTTGGCGTTCGTGGTTTTATCCCAGCTTCACTTGTAGAAGTGCATTATGTAGAAGACTTTACTGACTATAAAGGTAAAACATTAGCGGTGAAAATTGTTGAATTAGACCGTGAAAAAAATCGTGTAATCCTTTCGCATAAAGCGGTAGTAGAATTAGAACTAGATTCTAAGAAAAAAGAAGCAATTTCTTCATTAAAAGAAGGGGACGTTGTTGAAGGAACAGTACAACGATTAACGGATTTTGGTGCATTCGTTAACGTTGGTGGTGTGGACGGTTTAGTTCATATTTCACAAATTTCTCACGAGCGTGTAGAACAACCTTCTGAAGTATTAGAGCAAGGTCAAAAAGTAAAGGTAAAGGTGCTATCTGTTGATGCTGATACACAACGTATTTCGTTATCAATTAAAGCAGCTCAGCCAGGCCCTTGGGAAAAAGTTGCGGGTGAAATAAAAGCTGGAGATATTCGTGAGGGAGTAGTAAAACGTCTTGTTACATTCGGTGCATTCGTTGAAATTTTACCTGGTGTAGAAGGACTTGTTCACGTATCTCAAATTGCAAATCGTCACGTGAAAAATCCAAATGAAGTATTGGAAATGGGACAAGAAGTACAAGTAAAGGTACTTGAAGTCCATGTAGCAGAGAAACGAATTTCTTTAAGTATAAAAGAAGCGCTTGAGGAAAATAATGTAACTGAAGATTACAGTCAGTATGAACCAAATGCTGATTCTGCTACTTTCCAATTAAGTGATATTATTGGTGAACAACTGAAAAAATTAAAGAAATAAAGAGGGGTACAAGTGGTAAGGGCAAAACGTAAATTAGATCATATTGAATACGCTCTTTCTACTGGTCAGTCTCGTACGCATGGCTTTCATGATATTGATTTTGTGCATCAAAGCTTGCCAAATTCAAGTTATGATACGATAACATGTGAAACAAAAATCGGCGAACTTTCACTAAGTTCGCCGATTTTTATCAATGCGATGACTGGTGGTGGGGGAGAGCAAACGTTACATATTAATGAACAGTTAGCATATGTAGCGAAACATCATAATCTCGCTATGGCTGTTGGTTCGCAAATGGCAGCATTAAAGGATGAGAATGAAGTAGCTTCGTATAAGATTATTAGAAAAATAAATCCAAATGGTATTTTCTTTGCCAATTTAGGTAGTGAGGCAACTACCGAACAGGCAGATCGTGCCGTTGATATGATTGAAGCGAATGCACTGCAAATTCATTTAAATGTGATACAGGAGTTAACGATGCCAGAAGGAGACCGTGATTTTACTGGTGTACTTCAGCGAATTGAGCAAATTGTTTTAAAGAGCGAAGTTCCGGTCATTGTAAAAGAAGTTGGATTTGGGATGAGCAAGGAAACAATGCAACAGTTAGCGGGTATAGGTGTAACAGCAATTGATATTGGCGGACAAGGTGGTACCAATTTTGCTGCAGTTGAAAATGAAAGAAGACAGCGCATGCTCTCTTATTTTAATAACTGGGGCATACAAACAGCTACCTCGATTATTGAAGCAACCTCTACAAATAATAACCTCTCTTTTATTGCATCTGGGGGCATACAAACAGCGCTAGACGTAGCAAAGGCGATTGCGTTAGGGGCAAATACTACTGCTTTTGCTGGATACTTTTTACGCATTTTAATGCAAGATGGCATCGAGAAGTTAGTGGATGAAATTGATCTTCTACATACAGATTTGAAATTTATTATGACAGCTCTTGGGGCAAAGACGATAGAAGAATTACAATCTGTACCACTTGTTATAAAGGGTGAAACGTATCATTGGTTAATGCAGCGTGGAATTGATACGACGCATTATAGTAGAAGATAAAAAATCAACCAAACGGTTGATTTTTTTGTATTCTATTCGTTTTAGTAATATAAGGTGAGAAATGGAATTGATATTCTATAAAAATGAAATTGTTCCTATGTATAAACATTATCTTGTAAAAGTTGCGCCTGAAAAATGTGGATAGTGTGCTACTAAACGATTGAAGAAGGGTTAATTTTGCCAAGGGAAATGGTCAAGGGTAAAAATAAATTGTAGCAAGATTTGTATGTGAAATGTTATTTCGGTATAAATAGAAATTATGAAAAAAATGTAAAAGACGGTTTCGTACAATATCGAAACCGTCTTTTTGTATGATTAGTGCTGATTCTGCTTTCGAGCTTGCTCAGGTGTATCAAGTCCAGTTGCGCCTGGATATTGTAGTGATTGGTCGCGATCCGATTCAACGCGGCGTGATTCTCTTAGTTTTTTTTCTTGGCGATCTTTACCCATTGTGAATAGCACCTCCTTATTAAAAGTGTTGCTGTTATATGAAAAAACTATGCGTAAAGAAAGGGGGATTAACTTTCATAAAAAGTTCCCATAATGGAAAACATAGGAGGTGAAATGATGGATGGGAATACTTTTTATTTTGTAGCTTGGATAGGGTGGACTATCGTAACTTTCTTTATGAAAAAGGACTCTGTTCGGTGGAAGTTAAGCGTTTGTATACTGGTGTTTATAATTTGCTCTCCATTACAGGTGACGATTGCTTCATTTACGGTATCAGTAAATGCTCTATTGCTTTGTATTATTTCTTTTTTCGGGATCACGCTATATTCTATTTGGAAAAAATTATATGGCTTACTTTCGGCACTTATTATTGCAATGTTATATACAAGTTTTCATTTGTTAGAAGTATATGATCCAATTTGGATTGTGATGGACAGATTGTTTTTGTTAAGTAGTGCTCTTGTGTATGCATCGGTTTTATTGCATGGTGATCGCATATTAAGATTATGTTCCCTTTATATCGGAATGTTACAAGGTGAATTGTTAGTGACACTTATTTTTCGAAAACTACATTTTCCTTATGATTACGGTAGTCTAGCGTTTTGGGATATCATCGCCGTTTCTACATTTTTTATGGCAATTTTGTTTTGGATTGCAAAAGCATCAGTATACATGGAGCAGTTTAAGAGAAAAACACGTAAAAGAAAGGCGAGGGTAATACATGACTGAATATACACCGGCCATTTTATGCGGCGTAATAGCGGGGACAGTAACGAGGCTGTTAATGCTTCGTACGGATACGAGGCAATATCCGACGAGGCTTCACGGAAAAATTATTCATATTGCAATGGGATTAATAGCAGCTGCTTTAGGAGCGATTGCTATTCCGTCAATTTTGAAAAAAGATTTTTCTGCCATTACATTTCTTACGTTAGCAGCGACGCAATTTCGTGATGTACGTAACATGGAAAGAAATACACTTCAACAATTAGATGGATATGAGCTCGTACCGCGTGGAAATACATACATTGAAGGGATTGCATTAGTTTTTGAAAGTCGCAACTATTTGGCGATGTTAACATCGTTTGCAACGACGTTTGCGTATATAGGATTCCGTTCGTGGATTGCTGGAGTAATTATGGCTATCATCGCGTTTTTTATTGCGAAAAAATTAATGTCTGGCAGAAGACTTCATGATCTTGTAGATATTGAGCATGTTCCGCTACGTTTTGAAGGAGCAGGACTTTATATTGATAACATTTATATTATGAATATTGGATTGCCGGCAAGGCAAGAAGAGATTATGAAATATGGCATGGGATTTATTTTAAAACCAAAAACAATTGATGCGATGGTAACAATCTCAAATTTGGGGCAAAGGCAAGCTATTTTACATGATGTTTCGGTGGCGTTAGGGATTTATAGAGATTCAGGTACACCTGCGCTTGTACCGTTAGCAAAGCGTGATTTAGAGGATGGCAGGGTGGGAATCTTCGTCTTGCCGCAAGATCAAGATGCAGAGAAAGCGATAGGTGTCATAGGAAATGTACCGACGTTAGAAAGTGCTGTCCATATGTCATCGGAAGCCCCGAAAGGAAGGGGAGATAAGAGATGATGTTAGAAAGTGTTATTCTTGCAGTTATTACAACAACGCCAGAGAAGTTTGCAGGTGGCGCGCCTTTATTTACTTGTGACTCGACAGAGGAACTAGAATTTGTTGCAAATAATTTAGAGGCAATTTTAGATGGGATTGCGCATCGCTTACAAGAGAATGTATATATTATTGTGAAACATTAGCAACGTGTGTTATAATGTGAGGTGTTTTGATACGTTGAGAAATATTCTGGAATGCAAATCCCTTCTTGCACAAAGAAGGGTTTTTTACATAATAAACAGAAGCAAGTTGAAAGGATGAATGTATATGCCGAAACCAGTAATAGCGATAGTAGGCCGCCCGAACGTAGGGAAATCTACTATTTTTAATAGAATTGTTGGAGAAAGAGTTTCAATCGTAGAAGATATTCCAGGTGTAACGCGCGATCGTATTTATAGCGCTGGAGAATGGTTGAATCATGAATTTAACATTATTGATACAGGTGGAATTGATATTGGAGACGAGCCGTTTTTGACACAAATTCGTCAACAAGCTGAAGTAGCGATAGATGAAGCAGATGTTATCATTTTTATGACAAACGGTCGTGACGGTGTAACAGCAGCTGATGAAGAAGTTGCGAAAATATTATATCGTTCAAATAAACCGGTTGTACTTGCAGTAAATAAAGTGGACAATCCGGAAATGCGCAGTGACATTTATGACTTTTATGCGTTAGGATTTGGTGAACCATTCCCAATTTCAGGTACACACGGATTAGGATTAGGTGACTTATTAGACGAAGCTGCACAGCATTTTCCAAAGATTGAAGAAGACGGATATGATGAAGATACAATTCGTTTTTCTTTAATTGGACGTCCAAACGTAGGGAAATCATCACTTGTAAATGCTCTTCTTGGTCAAGAGCGTGTAATTGTTAGTAACGTAGCAGGAACAACTCGTGATGCTGTCGATACACCGTATAGTAAAGACGGAAAAGATTATGTAATTATCGATACAGCTGGTATGCGTAAAAAAGGGAAAGTGTATGAAAGTACAGAAAAGTATAGTGTACTTCGTGCGCTAAGAGCGATTGAACGTTCTGACGTTGTTTTAGTCGTTTTAGACGGTGAAGAAGGAATTATTGAACAAGATAAAAAAATCGCTGGATATGCTCATGATTCAGGGCGAGCTGTTGTTATCGTTGTAAACAAATGGGACGCTGTGAAAAAAGATGAGAAAACAATGAAAGCATTTGAAGAAAATATTCGTGCTCATTTCCAATTTTTAGAGTACGCACCGATTGTGTTCTTATCTGCAAAAACGAGAAAACGTACACAAACGTTAATACCGGTTATCGATGAAGTAAATGAAAGCCATAGTATCCGTATTCAGACGAATGTATTAAATGATGTAATTATGGATGCGGTAGCGATGAATCCAACGCCAACGCATAACGGTAGTCGTCTGAAGATTTTCTATGCAACACAAGTTGCGGTAAAACCACCAACATTTGTTGTGTTTGTAAACGATCCAGAATTATTGCACTTCTCATATGAGCGCTTCTTAAAGAACCGTTTACGTGAATCATTTGGCTTTGTAGGAACGCCGATTCACATTATCGCTAGAGCAAGAGACTAATGGAGAGGATGTGATTTTATGACAAAAATCACAGTAGTTGGAGCAGGTAGCTGGGGAACAGCGTTAGCGATGGTATTAGCTGACAATGGGCATGATGTACGTATTTGGGGAAATCGTTCTGAACTTATGGATGAGATTAATACGAAACATGAGAATAGTCGATACCTTCCAGGAATTACATTGCCAAGCACAATCGTAGCCTACTCTTCTTTAGAAGAAGCATTAGTAGATGTAAATACAGTACTGCTAGTAGTACCGACGAAAGCGTACAGAGATGTATTACAAGAGATGAAAGAAATTGTTACAGAACCAATTACTTGGATTCATGCGAGTAAAGGAATAGAACCAGGTACGTCAAAACGTATTTCGGAAATGATTGAGGAAGAAATTCCAGAGAACTTGATTAAAGATGTTGTTGTACTGTCTGGACCGAGTCATGCTGAAGAAGTAGGCTTACGCCAAGCGACAACTGTTACATCTGCGGCAAAGCGTATGGAAGCGGCTGAGGAAGTACAAGATTTGTTTATGAATAGTTACTTCCGTGTATATACAAATCCAGATATCGTTGGAGTTGAGCTTGGTGGTGCGTTAAAAAATATTATCGCATTAGCTGCTGGAATAACTGATGGACTTGGATTAGGTGATAATGCAAAAGCGGCATTAATGACACGTGGTTTAACAGAGATTGCTCGTTTAGGAAGAAAAATGGGCGGAAATCCGTTAACATTTGCTGGTTTAACTGGTATGGGAGACTTAATTGTAACTTGTACAAGTGTTCATAGCCGAAATTGGCGAGCTGGGAATTTACTTGGAAAAGGACACTCTTTAGAAGAAGTGTTAGAAAGCATGGGTATGGTTGTGGAAGGTGTAAGAACTACGAAAGCTGCTCATGAATTAGCAGAGAAAATGGAAGTTGAAATGCCGATTACAGCTGCTTTATATGACGTGCTGTTCAATGGGAATAATGTGAAAGATGCAGTAGGCTCATTGATGGGACGTGTGAAAAAACATGAAGTAGAAGCTATACCTGATTTACTGTAAATAAAAGCGGTAGGAGTACAAAAGTACTTCTGCCGCTTTTTATTTTTTTTGGGTCTTTTCACCATTTTTTCCTTTTTGCATAGGATGAAGAGTAACTTGAGGAGAGGGTGAAAAGAATGGATAATAATATTTTTAATAACATTGAAAAAGAAGCGAAAGTGAATAAAGAAGATATTTTTAAATTAGCATCATCTGTACAAAATGCGAATTTACGTGATGAGAAAGTGCTTCGTCAATTGATTCATCAAGTCGCTCTAATGGCAGGACGTGAAGTGCCGAAAGAACAAGAGGATCAAATTGTAAAAGCGATTGTTAATAATAATATGCCAGCGGATTTTGGCTCGTTAAGTAAAATGTTTAAAAAATAAAATATGAGAAACAAAGAGTTTGTGGATTGCATATGATAGCCATGAAAGTATGGGAATAGAGCTGGTTTGGGCATATTTGGTCAACCGAAGCGAAAAATATAGTCGCTTCGGTTTTTATTTTGTATTAATTTGATATAAAATCATTTTTTGTATTTGTTTAAAGATTTTAATTTGTTAAAATAATATAAAAATAGATTAAAATAAAGGGGGGTATATATGTCGGAAGGACTTATAAAAATGTGGTTTGCTTTAGGGGCAATTGGATTTATGTTTTTTGCGGTAGCTTTTATTTTATTGAGTAGACATAAAATGAAGAATAAATTTTTGAAAGGGGTTACGGCTTTAGTAGCATACACCCTTATGATTGTATCAGGGATAGTGATTTTCCTTGTTGTATTTAGTGGTCCTGTTCAGCAGTAAAGATTTTATAATTATAAAAGTTACAAAAGGAACAGTAAATACTAGCGTGAAAAGGTGATTGTCAATGAAAAAAATCTATATTATTTTAATATTTTGTTGCATAAGCATTTTAACAGGATGCATGTACCCGCGAGAAAATATGAAACAAAATGCTGTTCCTTATGAAGATCAGTTGCAAGTAGTTCAGAAAGCTGTTTCGACATTTAAGGAGCAAAATACGGGTTTATTACCAATTAAGACGCGGGATATGAGCACGCCAATTTATCAGAAGTATCCAATCGATTTTCAAAAGATTGCTCCGCGTTACATACAAGAAGCGCCAGGGAACGCATATGAAAGTGGTGGAGTATATCAATATGTATTAATAGATGTTGAAACAAATCCCACCGTAAAGTTAATTGACGTAAGGATGGCTGACCAAATTCAAGAATTGACATTGAAACTTAAAATGTATCGTGATGAACATCAATATCCACCTTTTAAAAAAGTAATTACAGATGGTGTCTATGAATTAGATTTCAAAAAACTAGGATATAAAGATGTACCGCAAGTGACAAGTCCGTATTCTGGTAAAGGGCTACCTTTCGTGATCAATGAAAAAGGAGAAGTTTTCGTTGATTATAGAATCGATTTATATGAAGCCTTGAAAAAAAATGAAGGTCAATTTAAGGAAGGGGAAGATATTCGGAATATACTATTGAAAGACTCTCCATTTGTTCCTGCCTATTCTCTGCCGTATACGGTAAAGGATGGAGAACCAATTTTTTTTAAATCATAAGTCATGAACCTTTCTTTTAGCGAATAAGTTCTAGAAGAAAGGTTTTTTATGTTATACAACTTGTGATGCAAACAAAAGATATTTTTAAATAGTCATATGAAATTGGACAAAATTATATGATATATTGTCCGAACTTCTAGAATACCATTATATTATATCAGATATTATAGGCAACGTTAGAGAAGGTATTAGTTGACTATAAACGCGGAATTATTCCCAAAAATTTTGAGGGAGGGAATCACTTGGAAAAGGTAGATATTTTTAAAGATATTGCGGAACGCACAGGCGGTGATATTTATTTTGGAGTTGTAGGAGCTGTTCGAACAGGAAAATCAACATTCATTAAAAAATTTATGGAGCTTGTAGTTATACCAAATATTGAGAATGAGTCTGACCGTCAAAGAGCGCAGGATGAACTGCCTCAAAGTGCTGCTGGTCGTACAATTATGACGACGGAACCAAAGTTTGTTCCAAACCAAGCGGTTTCTATCGAAGTAGATGAAGGGCTTGAAGTGAATATTCGATTAGTAGATTGCGTTGGATATACGGTTCCAGGAGCAAAAGGTTATGAAGATGAGAATGGCCCGCGTATGATTAATACTCCTTGGTATGAAGAACCTATTCCGTTCCATGAAGCTGCAGAAATCGGAACACGTAAAGTCATTCAAGAACATTCAACAATTGGTGTTGTAATCACAACAGATGGAACGATTGGTGAAATTCCAAGAAGAGATTATATAGAGGCAGAAGAACGAGTTGTAAATGAGTTAAAAGAAGTTGGAAAGCCTTTCATTATGATTATAAACACTGTACAGCCGTATCATCCAGATACAGAGCAATTACGCCAAAGTTTATCAGAAGAGTATGATATCCCGGTAATTGCGATGAGTGTAGAGAGTTTAAGAGAGACAGACGTATATAATGTGCTTCGAGAAGCGCTATTTGAGTTCCCGGTTTTAGAAGTGAATGTGAACCTTCCAAGCTGGGTAATGGTGCTAAATGAAGGGCATTGGTTACGCCAAAGCTATCAGGAAGCAGTTCAAGAGACTGTGAAGGACATAAAACGTCTTCGCGATGTGGACCGTGTCGTTTGGCAGTTTAGTCAATATGAATTTATTGATCGAGCGAGCCTAGCTGGTATTGACATGGGGCAAGGTGTGGCGGAGATTGACTTATATGCACCAGATGAATTGTATGATCAAATTTTAAAAGAAGTAGTAGGAGTAGAAATTCGAGGGAAAGATCATTTATTGAAGCTTATGCTCGATTTATCTCATGCGAAAATAGAATATGATCAAGTGGCGGATGCCTTGCGTATGGTAAAGCAAACAGGATATGGTGTAGCAGCGCCTGCATTAGCAGACATGAGCTTAGATGAGCCGGAAATTATTCGTCACGGTTCCAGATTTGGTGTGAAGTTAAAAGCTGTAGCTCCATCTATTCATATGATTAAAGTAGATGTGGAGTCAACGTTTGAGCCAATTATAGGTACTGAAAAGCAAAGTGAAGAATTAGTTCGTTATTTAATGCAAGATTTTGAAGATGATCCGTTATCAATTTGGAATTCTGATATATTTGGACGTTCGCTTAGCTC
The DNA here is from genome assembly GCF_008368905.1 of Bacillus sp. SH5-2. NCBI lineage: Bacteria > Bacillati > Bacillota > Bacilli > Caryophanales > Bacillaceae > Bacillus > Bacillus sp. SH5-2. The sequence continues at coordinate 142,540 of NZ_QOSD01000001.1, read as the reverse complement.
CATTGTTCGAGAAGGAATTCAAGCGAAACTATCTTTAATGCCAGAAAATGCTAGATATAAATTAAAAGAAACGTTAGAAAGAATTATTAATGAAGGATCTGGCGGATTAATTGCAATTATATTGTAAGAAAAAATCCCTCTCACTGTAGAGGGATTTTTTTATTTTTACGTATGTAATAGCAAAATAAACAGTCATTATCTAATATATTGTTGTAAATTGTCAAGTTTCATCAGATTTTCACATTTTAAGAGTAACAATTTCCTTAAAAATATTGAATTATAAAGGAGAATCGTATAATATAGGCGTTGATAATGATTTATCTACATCTTTGTAGTATAGAATTTGCAAAAATTGCCTACAAATGAAAGTAAGACTCATTTTATGATCATTATACAGTCTTATCTTTGGGAGGAGGTGAATGGCATGAACAAGACAGATTTAATCAATGCTGTTGCAGAAGCAAGTTCCCTTTCTAAAAAGGACGCAACAAAAGCAGTAGACGCTGTTTTTGATTCTATCTTAGAAGCTTTAAAACAAGGTGATAAAGTACAACTGATCGGATTCGGTAACTTCGAAGTTCGTGAGCGTGCGGCTCGTAAAGGTCGTAACCCACAAACAGGTGAGGAGATTGAAATCGCTGCAAGTAAAGTACCTGCATTCAAACCTGGTAAAGCGTTAAAAGATGCGGTTAAATAATCCTTACATATTAACAGGGAAGAAGAGTTTCCTTTTTGGGAACTCTTCTTTTTGCTTTTAAAAACATAAATATGCTAGAATGTGTTCGTATCACTTTTAGGTTTTCGGGAGGGCTAGCGGATGGCAAAAGTTAATTTAGAACAAATTGAACATGCAGTACGCCTTATTTTAGAGGCAATCGGAGATGACCCAAATCGCGAGGGAGTACTTGATACACCAAAGCGTGTTGCAAAAATGTACGCAGAAGTGTTCTCGGGCATGCATGAAGATCCGAAAGAACATTTGCATAAAGTATTCGGAGAAGATCACGAAGAGCTTGTATTAGTAAAAGATATACCATTTTATTCGATGTGTGAGCATCATTTAGTTCCGTTCTATGGAGTTGCTCACGTTGCATATATTCCGCAAGGCGGAAAGGTGACAGGCTTAAGTAAATTAGCCCGCACTGTAGATACAATTGCGCGTCGTCCACAACTGCAAGAACGTATTACTTCAACAGTTGCAAACTCTATTATGGAAGTACTAGAGCCGCATGGTGTTATGGTAGTAGTAGAAGCAGAACATATGTGCATGACTATGCGTGGTGTGAAAAAACCAGGTGCGAAAACAGTAACGACAGCAGTACGTGGTGTGCTAGAAAATGATGCTGCCGCACGTAGTGAAATTTTATCTTTTATTAAAACGAAGTAAAGAAAAGCGGGAAACTGCTTTTCTTTTTTTTTTATGTGAATAAATGATATAGTTTTAGTTGGAAAGATTGAGAATGGAAGATGTTATTTAATTCAGCGGAGGTTTGGAAGGAGTAGCCAAGTTTTGGTTATAGAAAATAGAATGTATGTGTTATAATAAGTTTTATGAATTAGAAAACAAGGGTGATTTTTGTGTGTGACATCTACGGAGGGTATGCGGGTATAAAAGAGAAATTGATGGAGAAATTACGCCATCCTTATTTTATAAACTATATTGAAGAACCATTTATTGATGAAGAAAAAATAGCATTGCTATATGGGGCTTTGAAGAGTGCGAATTTACATATAGAACAAATTGAGCATTATGTAGTAACGATTATGCTAGTACAAATTGCGCTTGATACGCATGAAAGAGTATCAAATAAAGCAGGCGAAGAAGCGATTGAATCGCATAAATGTCGCCAATTAACAGTACTTGCAGGTGATTACTATAGTGGGTTATATTATTATTTATTGTCCATGAATCGTGATATTGTTTTAATTCGTGCGCTTGCTGAAGGAATTAAAGAAATCAATGAGCATAAAATTATGCTATATCAAAAAGCACATAAAACAATTGAGGACATAATGAAAAGTGTGATAACGATTGAGTCTGCGCTATTGCAGAAAACGTGTGATCATTTTCATTTATCACATTGGAAGCCATTTATAACGTATGTGTTAGGAAAAAATCGTCTCCAAAAAGAATATCAATTGCACGCTGATAAACAGCATTCACCTGTTTTTCAAGCAGTTCAAGGGATTTTGAGGGATGGAGTAGATGCAGAAACCGTTATTAATGGCTGGATGATGGAACTGAGTAAGCAAGAAAATCAATTTTTAGAAAATCACACAGACATAAGTAAAATAAATTCTGTGTTAAAAGATAAATCGAAGACATAAGCAATTTTACATTGGAAGAAGGTACGAGCATGCAACAATCAAAAGAAGAAAGAGTACACGATGTATTTGAAAAAATCTCTGATAAATATGATGTGATGAATTCTGTAATCAGTTTTCAAAGACATAAGGCATGGCGTAAAGAGACAATGCGTATTATGGATGTACAACCGGGCAGTAAAGCGCTTGATGTATGCTGTGGGACAGCGGACTGGACAATTGCGTTAGCTGGAGCGGTAGGAGAGCAGGGGAAGGTTGTTGGACTAGATTTCAGTGAAAATATGTTATCTGTCGGTAAGCAAAAGGTAGAGGCTTTACAATTAAAGCAAGTAGAACTTCTACATGGGAATGCAATGGAACTTCCCTTTGAGGATAATACATTTGATTACGTAACGATTGGATTTGGTTTGCGTAATGTGCCAGACTATATGCACGTATTAAAAGAAATGACGCGTGTAGTAAAGCCAGGTGGAAAAGTAATCTGTTTAGAAACATCGCAGCCAACAATGATTGGTTTTCGACAAGGATATATTTTATACTTTAAGTATATCATGCCGTTATTTGGAAAGATGTTTGCGAAAAGTTATAAAGAATATTCATGGCTTCAGGAATCGGCTAGTACATTCCCGGGGATGAAGGAATTGGCTCATATGTTTGAGGAAGCTGGACTTGAACGTGTACAAGTGAAGCCGTTTACTTTTGGGGTAGCAGCGATGCATTTAGGTATGAAACCAGAATCAAAATAGAAAAAAGACGTTTTAGGTTAAGGTGAACAATATGAAGTTACAACTTATGTACTCTTTTTTACGATCGGATATTAATGTTATAGAAAAAGAATTAAAAAAGACGGTTGCTTCTGAACAGCCATTAGTAGAAGAAGCGGCATTACAACTTATTGAGGCTGGTGGGAAGCGAATTCGGCCCGTATTTGTGTTACTTGCAGGGAAATTTGGAGATTATAAGTTAGACGCAATTAAGCATGTAGCTGTTGCATTAGAACTTATTCATATGGCTTCTCTTGTTCACGATGATGTTATTGATGCTGCGTTTTTACGACGTGGTAGTGCAACTGTGAATGCGAAATGGGGAGATCGTATTGCAATGTATACAGGGGACTATTTATTCGCTAAGTCTCTTGAATGTGTAACAAATATCGAAATTCCAGAGGCACATCAGGCGCTATCGCATACCATTTTAGAAGTTTGTAAAGGTGAAATTGAACAAATTAAAGATAAATATAATTACGACCAAAATTTGCGAACGTATTTAAGACGGATAAAGCGAAAAACCGCATTATTAATTGCTGCGAGTTGTCAGTTGGGAGCAATCGCTTCTGGTGCGAATCGTGAAACGGTAAATCGTCTGTTTTGGTATGGGTATTTTGTAGGAATGTCTTATCAAATTATTGATGATATTCTAGATTTTGTTTCAACGGAAAAGAAACTTGGAAAACCTGCTGGTGGTGATTTATTACAAGGAAACATTACTCTTCCTGCCCTATATGCTATGGAAGATCCAGTACTTCGTAAGAAAATCACATCTGTACATGAAAATACAACAGCGGACGAAATGAAAGAAATTATTGAGGCTGTAAAGAATAGTGATGCTATTGATAAAGCATTTGCGTTTAGTGAACGTTATTTACATAAAGCATTAGAAATTATAAAACCACTCCCACGTGGACAAGCGAAGTATGCATTACAAAACGTAGCAAAGTATATTGGAAAACGAAAATTTTAGTGTTTTTTCTAAAAAATAAAATAATCTCTCTATTTCAAAACTATTGCACAATTGTGATAAGGGTGTTAATATGTGTGTGGGGATATACAATTACATACATAATTCAGAAGTGGAGAGATTTTTTATGGAAAAAACATTTCTAATGGTTAAACCAGACGGTGTACAACGTGCCTTCATTGGGGAAATAGTAGCTCGTTTTGAGAAGAAGGGCTTTCAATTAGTTGGTGCAAAATTAATGCAAGTCACTCCGGAAATTGCTGGACAACATTATGCTGAGCACACAGAAAAACCTTTCTTTGGTGAATTAGTAGACTTTATTACATCTGGCCCTGTATTCGCAATGGTATGGCAAGGTGAAGGTGTAGTAGATACAGCTCGTAACATGATGGGTAAAACAAGACCACATGAAGCAGCTCCTGGAACAATTCGTGGAGATTTCGGTGTAACTGTTGCGAAAAACATTATCCACGGTTCTGATTCTTTAGAAAGCGCAGAGCGCGAGATTGCTATTTTCTTTAAAGAAGAAGAATTAGTAGACTACTCAAAATTAATGAATGAATGGATTTACTAATTATTTCGAAATAATTTGTAAACGCTTTAATCACTGTGATAATAGTAAAAAGTGCAAGAAGAATAGGGGTATTCTTCTTGCACTTTTTTTATTTCAATTAGTTACGAAGTTAAAGCTGTTATGATATATTGGTATGTAAAGTAAAAGGCCCAATGGAAGTATAGAATGAGAATAAGTAAATGGTCGATTTGCGATATAATTTCTTTCATATTTTTAGAATAACGAAAGTTCATATTATTGCTTAATATAGTGAGATAAATACATATACGAAAAGAGGAATAACGTATGCGATATATTACAGCTGGTGAATCTCATGGTCCACAACTTACAACGATTATAGAAGGTGTTCCAGCGGGACTATCAATAGTTGCGGACGATATAAATGAAGAGTTAGCTAGAAGACAAAAGGGATATGGTCGTGGTAGACGCATGCAAATTGAAACAGATCAAGTGCAAATTGTAAGTGGTGTTAGACATGGAGAAACATTAGGTTCTCCTATTGCACTTGTTGTTGAAAATCGTGATTTTGCGCATTGGACGAAAATTATGGGGGCAGAGCCTTTAACTGAGCAAGAAGAAAAAGAAATGAAAAGGAAAGTGACAAAACCAAGACCTGGGCATGCTGATTTAAATGGCGCAATTAAATATGGTCATAGGGATATGAGAAATGTACTTGAACGTTCGTCAGCACGTGAAACGACAGTACGAGTTGCTGCTGGTGCGGTTGCGAAAAAAATCTTGGCGGAACTGGGTATTAAAGTGGCAGGACATGTAATTGAGATTGGCGGTGTACTGGCTAAGGAGATTACATATAGCTCAATTGAAGAATTGAAAAGTATAACAGAAGAATCACCTGTACGCTGCTTAGATGACGAAGCTGGTAAACAAATGATGAAAGCAATTGATGATGCAAAATCAAATGGTGATTCAATCGGTGGCATTGTTGAAGTAGTTGTGGAAGGCATGCCAATTGGAGTAGGTAGTTATGTGCATTATGATCGAAAATTGGATGCGAAACTAGCAGCGGCAATGATGAGTATAAATGCCTTTAAAGGTGTGGAGATTGGAATTGGTTTTGAAGCAGCACGTAGACCGGGAAGTGAAGTTCATGATGAAATCCTGTGGGATGAGGAGCATGGATATACAAGAAGAACGAACAATGCAGGTGGGTTAGAAGGCGGTATGACGACTGGTATGCCAATTGTTGTGCGCGGTGTGATGAAACCGATACCTACACTATATAAACCACTTCAAAGTGTGGATATAGATACGAAAGAACCGTTTTCAGCGAGTATTGAACGTTCAGATAGTTGTGCTGTACCAGCAGCTAGTGTCGTTGCAGAAGCAGTTGTTGCTTGGGAATTAGCGACAGCTTTACTAGAACAATTTGGAGTAGATCGCATGGATCTTATCCGTGAAAATATTGAGAAACATAATGAATATGCGAGGGGATTTTAATGGGGAATATACATATTCAAACGAAATCAAAAGAATATGATGTACATGTTGGAAAAGAAGCGTTGTCACATTTGACGACAATCATTCAAAATATGCAGCCAGCTGTATCTAACGTAATGATCATTTCAGATGAAGTTGTTGCATCTCTACATTTACAGACAGTTGTTGATGCATTACAAGTAGAGCAACAAGTATTTTCATTTGTTGTACCGAGTGGTGAAAAAGAAAAATCTTTTGAGAACTTCTACGGGGCTCATACTTCAGCTCTTGAAAATAAATTAGATAGGAATTCTTTAATTATTGCACTTGGGGGCGGAATGATTGGAGACTTGGCGGGCTTTGTCGCTGCGTCGTTTATGCGTGGTATTCGTTTTGTCCAGGTTCCAACAACTTTATTAGCTCATGATAGTGCAGTAGGCGGGAAAGTAGCAATTAATCATCCATTAGGAAAAAATATGATCGGTGCATTCCATCAGCCAGAAGCGGTTGTATATCATACGCCGTTTTTACAGTCTCTTCCTGAAAAAGAGTGGCGTTCAGGTTATGCAGAAGTGATAAAGCATGCTCTTATTGGTGATGTTGAGTTGTATCATTGGTTAAAAAAAGAAGTACAAACATTAGCAGAACTTCGTGATGAGAAGTTAATTCATATATTAATGAAGGCGATTCCTGTAAAAGCAAATATTGTAGCGCAAGATGAAACAGAAAAAGGTGTACGTGCCCATTTGAACTTTGGACATACGTTAGGTCATGCTCTTGAAAAAGAGATTGGGTATGGAAATATTACTCACGGTGATGGAGTAGCTGTTGGCATGTTATTTGCTATATTCTTAAGTGAACAAGTGTACCAGATCGATCTTGCTTATGAAGAGATGAAACAGTGGTTCTTAAAGTACGGCTATCCAAAAATGCCAAGTGATTTGAATGTAGAGCGCCTCGTTCAATTGATGAAACAAGATAAGAAAGCAAATGCAGGAACAATTCATATGGTACTTATGCAGGAATATGGGGTAGTAAATGTCGTATCTATTTCAGATGAGACTGTTCATATTGCGTTAGAGGCATTTCAAAAGGATATGGTATAAAGGGTTATAGGAGAGGTATGGAATGCGTATGTAGAGGTATTCTCGTAAATGACAGTTATAAAAAGAGATTGCAGTAAGGAACTATAACCGTATTGTAATTGAATTGAATCAAATGACTGGGGGAAGAAAAATGAGAGTGAAAGAGCAATTGTTAACTTTAAGAGCATATGTACCTGGGAAAAATATTGAAGAAGTAAAAAGGGAATATGGATTATCAAAAATTGTGAAATTAGCATCGAACGAAAATCCATTTGGTTGCTCAACACGTGTGACAGAAGCGTTAACTTCTTTAGCGGGCCAATACGCTCTTTATCCGGATGGATATGCCTTTGACCTGCGAACGAAAGTAGCAGAGCATGTAGGTGTAAAAGCGGAACAACTATTATTTGGTAGTGGATTAGATGAAGTCATTCAAATGATTAGCCGTGCATTACTACATGAAGGCACAAATGTTGTAATGGCGAATCCTACGTTCTCACAATACCATCACCATGCTGTTATTGAAGGAGCAGAAGTTCGTGAAGTACCACTAAAAGAGGGCATTCATGATTTAGATGCAATGTTACAGCAAGTAGATGACAAAACGAAAATTGTATGGATTTGTAATCCGAATAACCCGACAGGTACATACGTAGAAAAACAAAAGTTGCTTTCATTCTTAGAATCAGTTCCTAAGTCAGCACTCGTTATTATGGATGAAGCATATTATGAGTATGCGGGAGCGGAAGACTATCCGCAAACATTACCACTTCTTGAAAAGTATGAAAATCTTATGATTTTACGCACGTTTTCAAAGGCGTATGGTTTAGCTGCTTTTCGTATCGGGTACGCGGTTGGTAATGCGAAGTTAATTGGACAGCTAGAAGTAGCAAGGTTACCATTTAATACATCGACTGTAGCGCAATCTGTAGCAATAGCTGCATTAGAAGATCAAAAGTTTCTAGAAGAATGTGTGCAGAAAAACGCTGAAGGTTTAAATCAATACTATGCATTTTGTAAAGAATATAACGTATTCTATTATCCATCTCAAACAAATTTCATTTTCTTAAAACTTGGTATTCCTGGTAATGAAGCTTTCGAACGATTAATGAAAAAAGGATATATTGTTCGTTCAGGTGCTGCATTTGGCATACATGATGGTATTCGTATTACTGTCGGTTTGAAGGAAGAAAATGATGAAATTATAGAGTTGCTGAAAGAGCTTGTAAATGAGCAAGTACAGAAAGAAGAAACATATTCTTAAGAGATTGTGAAGGCTCCTATTATAGGAGCCTTTTTTATCGCATTAAAAATAAAGGTTGAAGACTGGTAATTAAGTTGTTCTGTAAACCACGGTTTGTATGGCTCGATAATTAGTGAGAGAAGTTATTTGCACGGTCATAAAAGAAAGCAGTACAATAGAAGATGATGATAAGGTATCGGTGTCATATCCGAACCTTTTGAACAATTAGCTACTCTGTAAGAAGAAGTATAAGAAGAAGCATGCTCATTCTAAAGGTTGCGTTCTAACAGTGAGTTGCTTATGATAAATGAACAGAAGAGAATATTTTTTAGAATTAAAGGAGACGTTTATGCAAAAGTTTGAACAAGCTGTTTCATATATTGAAAATGGTGAAGCGGAAAAAGGATTACAATTATTAAAAGAACAATTACAAATTGCAAATGATGAAGAGAAGTATGATATCGCTCGTTATTATCATACACTTGGATTTATGGATGAAGCGTTAGCTATTACTGAGGACTTACGCCTACTGTATCCAGAAGAAAGTGAATTTACGGTATTTTTAGCAGAATTATATATTGATCTAGATAAAGAAGATGAAGCGATTGAAGTGCTTCATGATATTCCAGAAAATGACGATTTATATGTTCAATCGTTATTACTTGTTGCAGATTTATTCCAAATGCAAGGTTTTGATGATGTAGCAGAGCAAAAACTATTAAAGGCGAAAGAAATGATGCCTGATGAACCTGTTATTACGTTTGGATTAGCAGAATTATATAGTAGTAAAGGTGAAGAACAAAAGGCAATTACTTATTATGAATCGCTATTAGCGGAACATAAAGTAATGGGTGGTGTTGTGATCGCACTTCGTCTCGCAGAAACGTTAAGCGCGATCGGAAACTGGGAAGAAGCGATTTCTTATTATGAAGCAGGCCTAGAGGAACAAAAAGATATTCACTCATTATTTGGATATGCCTTCACATTATACCAAGGTGAAGAATATCAGAGAGCAATTGGTGCTTGGCAAGAACTAAAAGAATTAGACCCTGAGTACGCATCACTGTACATGTATTTAGCGAAAAGCTATGAAAAAGAAGGAATGCTTCAAGAAAGCTATGAAACGCTTCATGAAGGAATTAAAGTAGATGAGCTTTCAGTTCCATTTTATGTAGAATTAGCGAACATTGCAGCTAAATTAGGAAAATTAGTAGAAGCAGAAGAAGTACTTCAAAAAGCGCTTGAGTTAGATCCTGGTCATTTAGGTGCAACATTGAAATATGCGTATATCTTAAAAGAACAGGAAAAGTATGAAGAGTTAATTGCAGTTGTAGAGCGTGCTATTGATAGCGGAGAGCCAGATACACAACTACTTTGGGACCTGGCGTTTGCAAAAAAACAATTAGAAATGTATTCGGATGCATTAAAACACTATGAAAGTGCATATACTTCTTTTAAGAATCATCCAGACTTCTTGGAAGAGTACGGTTATTTCTTATTGGAAGAAGGAATGCGAAAAGAGGCGAAAGAAGTATTTACCCAGTTAATACAACTAGACCCGACACAAATTCATATTGAAGATTTGTTATATAATTTAGAGGATTTTTCATAAGTTGGAAGGAAACTGAATGCCGCTTCTTGAATCTAAAAAGAAAAGAGAAAGACAGAGGAGGGACTTAATTGCTATGAATACCCCTGTTTCTGTAAACGAGAAGAAGGATTTTGTAAAATGGTTTTTGAATAATTACCAACTGAAACAGCGTGAATGTGTATGGATTTTGAATTATTTAATGAGTCACGACCAATTAATGCATAAAGTCCACTTCGTAGAGCATGCAAAATATTGTCCGCGTGGCTTAGTGATGTCAGCGAATTGTGTGAAAGACACACCGTTTCACTTTTTTAAACAAAATGTTATGACAACAGATGCTGAAAAATCGTTTCATGATATTCGTTTAAATCGAGATGAAGATATTTATATTCAACTCAACTTTAAATCATCGTTTCAAAATGCAAACTATGTAGCTGTATTAGAAGAAAACCCATATTTACCAAAGCATATTGAGGTAAATGAAAAAGACCGTTTGCTGGCAGAGAGGTTTTTAGAAGAGAGTGTATTTTCATTTAGAAGAGAACGTCTTTTGAAACAAATTGATGAAGCGTTGGATAAGCAAGATAAGGAAACGTTTCATCGGTTAACAGCAGAGTTAAAAACTTTATAGAATTCATTTGGATTATTAAATTTTTAAAAGTTTCAGAATTTTTTCAAGAAAAACTACCTAATATAGGTAGTTTTTCTTTTTTTACCTCTTTTAGTATGGTTTAATATATATAAAGTGAAAGTTCTGTTATTTCTGAGTGGAGGAGGGAAGAGACTTGAAATGGATTGTAAAAGATGTGGAACAGTTTGAGCAAGCAAGGGAGTATGTAGATACAGGAGTTATACCACTGTTATCAGTTTCGGCAGCAAAAGAAATGAAAATGGTTGTAGAACAAGGTGAATTTATTGAATTGTTGAGTATGGAGTTAGAAAGAGAATATAAAGGAAGAGTGCTTTTACTACCAGCATTTACGTATTTAGTAGAAAGTCAAAAGAAGGAAAAAGGTCGTTTGCAAGAATGGACAGATCATTTACAAAGGCAAGGTTTTAAGCATATTGCGTATGTTACAAGTGATTTTTCATGGAAAGAAGATATGCAAGATATGCAGGGAGATTTATTTTGGTTTCCGTCATTAGCGCTAGAACAATTTAGTGATCAAGCAAAAAGAGAGCTGATTCATGCACATATAAAAAATATAATGGTGATGTTAGAAGAAAAATGGGGAAAATAATAATAAACAGAAAGTTCTTATTATTATGAGTAGTATGATATTGACCTGTGCATGAGCGTATTATATCATGATAGTGTCCTAGTTTTTATTTTTTATATAATTTATCACGAGGGGACAATTTCTGATAGAGGGGGGAAATTTTCGTGAGCGAGAAAGAACATCGTGTGTCAAGAAGACAATTTTTAAATTACACACTTACAGGGGTAGGAGGCTTTATGGCAGCAGGTATTCTAATGCCGATGACGCGATTTGCGCTTGATCCGGTGTTAAGAAAAGAAGCAGGAACAGATATGGTTGCTGTTGCACAAGTAAAGGATATTACAACAGAACCAAAACGTTTCGACTTTAAGGTGAAGCAGGTTGATGGTTGGTACAAGTCTGAAGAGCCAAAATCAGCTTGGGTTCATAAAGATGAAAGCGGAGACATTGTTGCATTCTCTCCAGTATGTAAACATTTAGGATGTACAGTTAACTGGAATTCGGACAAAGCACATCCGAATCAATTCTTTTGCCCATGTCACGGGGGCCGTTATACAAAAGATGGAATGAACATTAAAGGCACGCCGCCCCTTGCTCCACTCGATGTATACGAATCTAAAGTGAAAGATGGAACGCTTTATTTAGGAAAAGCGAAGCCAAAAGGGGGTGCAAAGTAGATGCTAAATAAAATTTATGATTGGGTAGATGAACGGTTAGATATTACACCAATATGGCGCGATATCGCTGATCATGAAGTGCCTGAACATGTAAACCCAGCACATCACTTTTCTGCATTCGTGTATTGTTTTGGAGGACTTACCTTTTTCGTTACTGTAATTCAAATTTTATCTGGAATGTTTTTGACAATGTATTATGTACCTGATATTAAAAATGCTTGGGAATCGGTGTATTATTTGCAAAATGAAGTTGCATACGGACAAATTGTTCGTGGTATGCACCACTGGGGTGCTAGTCTCGTAATTGTAATGATGTTTTTACATACACTCAGAGTTTTCTTCCAAGGTGCGTATAAAAAGCCTCGTGAGTTAAACTGGATTGTTGGTGTTCTTATTTTCTTTGTTATGTTAGGTCTTGGTTTTACCGGATATTTATTACCATGGGATATGAAAGCGTTATTTGCTACGAAAGTAGGGATTCAAATTGCAGAGCAAACGCCGCTCATTGGTCCTTATATAAAAACATTACTCGCTGGTCATTCCGAAATTGTTGGCGCTCAAACATTAACTCGCTTCTTTGCTATTCACGTTTTCTTCTTACCAGCAGCACTTCTAGGTTTAATGGCCTTCCACTTCATCATGATTCGCAAACAAGGTATTTCCGGTCCGCTATAAGAGATTGCTAAATTAAAGGGGAAAGAACTAAAGGAGGGAGATTATGCATCGCGGCAAAGGGATGAAGTTTGTAGGAGATTCTCGGGTACCAGTAGCTCGGAAACCAAATATTCCAAAAGACTATTCTGAATACCCAGGAAAAACAGAAGCATTTTGGCCGAACTTTTTGTTAAAAGAATGGATGGTTGGTGCAGTTTTTTTAATCGGTTATTTATGTTTAACAGTGGCGCATCCATCACCGCTTGAGAGAATGGCGGATCCAACAGATGCAGGATATATACCACTTCCAGATTGGTATTTCTTATTCTTGTATCAGTTATTAAAGTATTCTTATGCTTCTGGTTCATTTACTGTAATTGGAGCATTTATTATGCCAGGGATTGCGTTTGGAGCATTATTGTTAGCCCCATTTCTTGATCGAGGCCCAGAAAGACGCCCATTGAAGCGACCTGTGGCAACTGGGTTTATGCTTTTAGCAATTGCATCGATTATCTTTTTAACTTGGGAATCTGTAGCACACCACGACTGGGAAGCTGCAAAAAAACAAGGAGCAATTGTAAAAACGGCACCAGTTGATAAAAATGATGATGGATACAAGTTAATGCAAAAAAATACTTGTTTAACATGTCATGGTGACAATTTACAGGGCGGGGCGGCAGCACCTGCTTTACAAAACTTAACTTTAAAACCAGAAGAAATCGCTAAAATTGCGAAAGAAGGAAAAGGTTCAATGCCTAAAGGGGTATTTAAAGGTACAGATGAGGAACTGAAAAAGCTTTCGGAATTCGTTGCAAAGTATAATAAAAAATAATAAAAAGCTGACTACAAAATTTGTAGTCAGCTTTTTATTTTGATGATAGAAAGTTTACTATATAATAGAGTAGAGTTTGATGAAAGAATGAAAGGTGTTGGATGTACAGCTTGGTTTACTTGTATGCAATGTTAAGGCAACGCTCGGTATTATTATTTTTGTTGGTTGTTAATATATTAGGTACAATTTACGGATTTATATGGTATGGAAATCAATTAAAAGAAACTTCACCTATATTTTGGCCGTTTGTACCAGATAGTCCTATGGCGAGTCTCTTTTTTGTCTTTGTTTTAATTGGTTTCTTAATAAAGAGAAACTGGGGATTAATAGAGGCGCTAGCAATTGTTACTTTAATAAAATATGGTATATGGGCTGTTGTTGTAAATGGGATTATGATTTATGTAAAAGGTCCTATTGGTCTTATGGGATATATGTTAATGCTATCGCATTTTGCAATGGCAGTGCAGGGAGTGTTATATGCGCCGTTTTACCGTATAAAAAAATGGCATTTTGTAGTGGCGGGTATATGGACATTACATAATGACGCAATTGATTATTTATTTTGGCAAATGCCGAGATATGGCATTATGCATTTGTTTGTAGAGAAAATTGGTTATTTTACATTTTGGTTAAGTATTGCTGTGTTGTGCATCACATATTATTATTGCCTACGTGAGCGTCGAAAACAGTTTTCTTTATGGTAGTGAGAACATTTAGGGGGAGAAAATGAAGAAAAATAAGAGTGGTACAAAAATATTGGATCGATTAATTACGATAGCTGTTTCATATAGCATAGCATTTTCTATTTTTGCACTTGCAACAATGGCGGTTGTATATGGAAAATGGCTGTATTATTTTGAAATTGATTTTTTAAATATTCCAGATTTAGCGGATATGACGAAGGATGAAATTAAGAGAAATTATGATGTGCTTATTACATATTTATCTCCGTTTTATGATGGGGCATTACAATTACCAACATTAGATATGTCTACAAATGGGCGTATACATTTTGTTGATGTTAAAAATATTTTAGTAAAGATTCAATATGTGATGTATGCGACAATTATGATAGCAGTGATAGGCGGCGTTTATTTATTAAAAAGAAAAAACGAAAAGTTTTTACTGCACGGATCGATTTTAACGATTATATTTCCGATAGCACTGATGTTACCAATTGCTATTAATTTTGAAAAGAGTTTTGTATTATTCCATAAGCTTTTATTCAGTAATGATTATTGGATGTTTGATATTGAAACGGATCCAATTATATTAATGCTACCGGAAGAGTTCTTTATGCATGCTGCATGTGCTATTTTATTATTCATTTTAAGCGGTAGTATACTTTGTTTCAGTTTATATAGGTATTTCGTAAAAAAGAAAAGGGGTTCAAAGAAAAAATTCTCTGTTTAAAGAGAATTTTTTTGTTTTGAAAACGATAATATATTTTTCAGCCCAGTTCTGTTCTATTCTTGTCCAATTCAACATATTTTGTACTAGTAGTTATAGGGGGGACCGGGATGAAGAGAACATTAATTGGATTGATCGCATTTCTAATTATAATGTTTCCGTTACGTATATATGCTGAAGAGTGGAATGAACTAACAGGGTTGTTAGACGACTCATTGCAGTTGGTGAAGCGTAATGAAGATGCAAAAGCAGTACAAGTATTACAAAATTTCTCGGAGCAGTTTGTAATAAAGGGAAATGAAAAAAAGCAAGAGGTAACACCAGATCAATTTAGAGTTATTTCTTTAGCTTATGACAAGGCGAAACAATCTCTCTCGGAAGAGGGTTTAAGTAAGCAAGTAAAAATTGATAATGTGTTAGCCCTGCAACTTGCTGTTGATGCGCAAGTATCGAAATATCAACCACTTTGGATGGAAAGGGAAGGGAAAGTAATGGATGCCTTTTCTCAAATGGAAAAAGCGATGAAAAAAGAAGATGCTGGGCAGTTTCAACAAACTTTGAATACATTTTTAAAGGAATTTAATATTATTTACCCAAGTCTAATGATTGCCCTGCCGGAAAACGAGGTGCAACGTGTAAATGTTCATTTATCTTATTTGGACGAATTTCGTAACGTTATGTTAAAAACGAAAGGCGGTCAAATGCAATTAGGAATTATTAAAGGGGATTTGCAAAAGATATTTCACACAGTAAAAAAGGATGAAATTTCCTCTTCTCTCATTTGGTTTATGACAATTACTGGAGGGCTTATTTTATTCACATTAACTTATGTTGGATGGAGAAAGTATAAAGGAGAGAGAGAGAAACGAAAAAGTAATATGCATTCTAAAAATAGATAATATGGATAAATAAAGATACGGATTGTAAGGTTTATTCATTGACAATAATGGCAGAAGAAAATAGAATGAGAAGTACTATAATTAAAACTTCAATGGAGGTTCATGATGTTTTATTTAATTTACTTCGCGATCATAATGATCATACCGTTGTATGCACAGTCAAGAGTACGTAGTGCCTATAGCAAGTATTCACAAGTTTATTCAACATCAGGTATGACAGGAGCGGAAGTGGCTCGAAAAATTTTAGATGAAAATGGATTATACAACGTAGCTGTGGAAGAAACACCAGGTCATTTATCAGACCATTATGATCCAACTGCCAAAACGGTTCGATTATCAACAGATAACTATTACGGTCATTCAGTTGCTGGTACAGCAGTTGCAGCACATGAAGTAGGACACGCGATTCAAGATGCACAAGATTATAACTTTATGCGTATTCGTCATTCATTAGTTCCTGTAGCCAATTTTGGCTCGAATATATCATGGGTATTTATTATGATTGGTATATTTGCGACAATGTCAAAACTATTGTTATTAGGAATTATTTTAATGGCAGCAGGTGTTGTGTTCCAACTCGTTACATTACCAGTTGAGTTTGATGCATCAAAACGTGCAATGCAACAAATCGAAGCGCTAGGTATCGTATCAACAGATGAATATGGCCAAGCTCGCAAAGTATTAAATGCGGCAGCATTAACATATGTAGCAGCTGCAGCTGTAGCGGTATTTGAATTATTACGTCTCGTATTAATGTATACTGGTATGCAGCGTAGCGACGACTAAAGACTATCAATTATGATAGTCTTTTTTTATTATTTGTAATAAATGGATAGGATAAAATGAAAGAAACATTGTAAGAAAGTCAAAATACATATAAACAGCGTATGAGAAAGGCAGGTGGAGATGGTGCAATATCCAGACGATCTAGTAAAACAAGTGAAAGAGCGTAGTAATTCTTATCAATTAGAAGGTTTTTTAAGTGGACAAGGTCCTGAAAATCCAAAATTTATGTTGTTAGGAGAAGCGCCTGGTGAAACAGAAATTCATAATGGGATACCGTTTAGCGGGAGGGCGGGAAAACAATTGATGGGTTTTTTAGAACGGATTCAAGTTACAAGGGAAGAAGTATATATTACGAGCGCTGTTCGGAGTAGACCTTATAAATGGCGAGAGAAAAAAGAACGCAATGGTGAAATCATACAGAAAAAGTATAATAGAACGCCAAATCAAGGGGAAATAATTGCGCATGCACCGTTGTTAGATTATGAATTAGAGCAAATAAACCCGAAGCTTATCGTCACACTTGGAAATATCGGCCTTCAACGTTTAACAGGAAAAAATAAAAAAATAACAAATGTACATGGACAATTACTAAAACAGCCCATTCAAAAATTAAAGGATATGCAAAGTGCAGAGTTTACATGGTCAGAGAAAGAATATCATATTTTTCCGACCTTTCATCCAGCTTCAATTTTTTATAACCGGAGTTTATTGGAGTTGATTTATGAGGATTTAGAGAAGCTGAAGCAACATATATCAATAAAAAACTAGAAAAGCTAAGCAGCTTTTCTAGTTATATTAATTATGTAACGGTTTTTTATTTTCATCTAATGTAAATCCTTCGCCAACTACATCATGTACATCGCTTACAGCGACAAAGGCGTGAGGGTCTACAGAAGTAATGATATTTTTTAATTTCACGATTTCATTTTTTGCAACGACGCAATACAATACGTTACGTTCTATTTTTGTATAGGATCCAACAGCTTTTAAAAAGGTTGCACCGCGCTCCATTTCGGATAAAATTTTTGCAGCAATTTCATCGTTTTTATCCGAGATAATAGTCGCTCCTTTAGCTGCATAAGCACCTTCTTGCATAAAGTCAATGACTTTTGCTCCGATAAAAACAGCAACTAACGTATACATGCCTTCGCGATATGATAAATAGGTAAGAATAGAGACGACAATAACGACGGCATCAAACATAAACATCGTTTTTCCCATACTCCATCCAAAATATTTGTGAGCTAGTCTTGCGATAATATCAACACCGCCAGTAGTACCGCCGTACTTAAATATAATTCCAAGTCCGATACCGATAAATGCCCCAGCGAATAAAGCAGCCAGTGTCATATCATTTTGCAAGTTTAAATGTAAGTTGAGTACTTCGTAACGCTGAAAAATCCATAGGAATAAAGATACGCTAAAGGTACCTATTAATGTGTACAAAAATGTCGTTCGACCGAGTAACTTCCAACCGATAAAAAATATAGGAATATTTAAAATTAAGTTTGTATAGGAAGGGTCAAGAGAAAATAGAAAATATAATAATAGCGTAATACCAGTAAATCCACCCTCTGCAAGGTGGTTTTCAATATTGATATTCACAATACCGAAAGAGAAAATAGCGGAACCGATTAAAATGAAAATGATATTTCGAATCTTCAAGTTTGCTTTCATATAGAAATCCCCCTAATTATGTAATGATTGGCAGTGCTCCGCTGAAACGATAAAACATAATAAAAAGTTATTTCTAGTTGTTGGTGAAAATAGTGAAATTCCGTAGGAACCCGATTGGTGCGGGCTGATCTTTTGCAAAAACCGCAAAAGAAAGTTTCACTTTACCCCGTTCCAACGGCTGGTAGGAGATAAAGCTCTGAAGAAAGGCGAACCAGCCGTAGGAACCCGATTGGTTCAACTAATCTTTTGCAAAAACCGCAAAAGAAAGTTTCACTTTATTATAGTCTATCCAAAAAAGGGTCGCAAATAGGTGTTTGACAGGGAATAATATTTGTCAAATCGCGATGAATTGGCTAACATGAAAGAGGAAGGATTAGAGGTGAATTGTATGGAAGCAAAAACGATGAAGGATATGCAGAAAGAAGTAGATGCATATATTGGTCAGTTTAAAGAAGGTTACTTCAGCCCGCTTGCAATGATGGCTCGTTTAACAGAAGAAATGGGAGAACTTGCGAGGGAAGTAAACCATTATTATGGTGAGAAACCGAAGAAAACAACTGAAAAAGAACGAAGTATTGAAGAAGAGCTTGGAGATGTATTGTTTGTTATGATTTGTATGGCAAATAGTTTAAATATTGATTTAGAAACAGCGCATAACATTGTAATGGAGAAATTTAATACACGTGATAAAGATCGTTGGACACGTATTGATGAGGGAGAGAAAGAATAATGAAAGAAATTAAAGTAATTATCGCTGGACCAAGAGGACGTATGGGACATGAAGCAGTCCTTCTTATGGAAAGAACAGAACATTTCAATTTAGTAGCAGCAGTGGACTATAAGCATGGCGGAGAGAAGATTTCTGATTTACCTGGTATGCCGAAGTTAGATACACCAGTTTACGCAGATTTACATACTTGTTTAGATGAGGTAGAAGCAGATGTATTATTAGATTTAACAACACCAGAAGTTGGAAAGAAACATGTGACACTTGCAGTTGAACGTGGACTTCGATCTGTTATTGGTACAACTGGATTTACTGAAGAAGAACTAAAGCAATTAACAGAAAATGCAAAAGAAAAAGAAGTAGGAACAATTATCGCTCCAAACTTTGCAATTGGTGCAGTTCTTATGATGAAATTCTCACAAATGGCAGCGAAGTACTTCCAAGATGTTGAAGTAATTGAATTGCATCACGATCAAAAATTAGATGCACCATCGGGTACAGCTGTAAAAACGGTAGAGTTAATCCGTCAAAATCGTGTGCCAAAAGAACAAGGACATCCTAATGAAACGGAACAATTAGCAGGAGCACGTGGTGCAAATGTAGACGGTATTCACATTCATAGTGTGCGTTTACCAGGACTTATTGCACACCAAGAAGTAATGTTCGGTGGGGATGGGCAAATGTTAACAGTTCGTCATGATTCATTTAATCGTGCATCATTTATGTCAGGTGTCAAACTATCAATTGAGACAGTAATGAACCTGGATCATCTTGTGTACGGTTTAGAAAATATTATCGACTAAAGGGGAGACAACGGATGAAAATTGCCTTAATCGCACATGACAAAAAGAAAAATGATATGGTTTCGTTCGCATACGCATATAAACCAATTTTTGAACAACATGAATTATTTGCAACAGGAACGACAGGACTTCGTATTATGGAAGCGACTGGCTTAGTTGTAACAAGATATCAATCGGGTCCACTTGGTGGTGACCAAGAAATTGGTGCGATGATTGCAAAAAATGATATGGATATGGTGATTTTCTTCCGTGATCCATTAACAGCAC
The DNA here is from genome assembly GCF_008368905.1 of Bacillus sp. SH5-2. Classification (NCBI taxonomy): domain Bacteria; kingdom Bacillati; phylum Bacillota; class Bacilli; order Caryophanales; family Bacillaceae; genus Bacillus; species Bacillus sp. SH5-2. The sequence continues at coordinate 122,596 of NZ_QOSD01000001.1, read as the reverse complement.
AGCCGCATGAACCTGATGTGAATGCGTTGCTTCGTTTATGCGATGTATATGCGATTCCACTTGCAACGAATATGGCAAGTGCTGAAATGCTAATGCACGCATTAGAGCGAGGAGATTTAGATTACCGCAAGTTTAGAAAATGAGGGGAACAATTATGAGTGGATTACATATATTAGCGTTTGGTGCTCATGCCGATGATGTTGAAATAGGCATGGCTGGTACCATTGCTAAATATACAAAGCAAGGGTATGAAGTAGGTATTTGTGATTTAACAGAAGCTGATCTTTCTTCAAATGGAACGGTAGAGTTGAGAAAAGAAGAAGCAAAGGCCGCTGCTCGTATAATGGGAGTAAAGACGAGACTGAATTTAGCGATGCCAGACCGTGGTTTGTATATGAAAGAAGAATATATACGTGAAATTGTAAAGGTGATCCGTACATATAAGCCAAAACTAGTTTTTGCACCGTATTATGAAGATCGTCATCCAGATCATGCAAATTGTGCAAAGCTTGTGGAAGAAGCTATATTTTCGGCAGGAATCCGAAAATATATGCCAGAACTTCCACCGCATCGTGTAGAGTCATTTTATAATTATATGATTAATGGTTTTCATAAACCGAATTTTTGTATAGATATTAGTGAGTACCTATCGCAAAAAGTGGAAGCATTAGAAGCGTATGAAAGTCAGTTTTCAACAGGGAGTGATGGTGTTAAGACGCCGTTAACAGAAGGTTACGTTGAAACTGTGGTCGCTCGTGAGAAGATGTTTGGAAAAGAAGTGGGAGTCTTGTACGCCGAAGGATTTATGAGTAAGAAACCGGTTTTATTACATGCTGATTTAATAGGGGGATGTAAATGAAATTGAAAATAGGTATTACATGTTATCCTTCTGTAGGTGGTTCTGGAGTTGTTGGAACAGAATTAGGAAAGCAATTGGCGGAGCGCGGGCATGAAATTCATTTTATTACATCGGGTTTACCATTCCGGTTAAATAAAGTGTATCCAAACATTTATTTTCATGAAGTGACGGTAAATCAATACTCTGTATTTCAATATCCACCATATGATTTAGCGTTAGCGAGTAAAATGGCAGAGGTTGCCCAAAGAGAAAACTTAGATATTTTACATGTGCATTACGCAATACCACATGCGATTTGTGCGTATTTAGCAAAACAAATGATTGGAGAGCGCATTAAAATTGTTACAACCTTGCATGGAACAGATATTACTGTGTTAGGTTCCGACCCTTCGTTAAATAATTTAATTCGGTTTGGTATTGAGCAGTCGGATGTTGTTACCGCTGTCTCACATTCATTAATTGATGAAACGCATGAGCTTGTAAAACCAAATAAAGACATTCAAACGGTATATAACTTTATAGATGAACGCGTATATTTCAAGCGTGATATGTCTCAATTAAAGAAAGAATACGGTATAAGTGAGAGTGAAAAGATACTGATTCACATTTCAAATTTCCGTAAAGTGAAACGTGTACAGGACGTTGTTCAGGCATTTGCTAAAGTGGCTAAAGAAGTAGATGCAAAGTTGCTTCTTGTTGGGGACGGACCAGAATTTTGTACGATCTTACAGTTAGTGAAGAATTTACATATTGAAGATCGCGTTTTATTCCTAGGAAAACAGGATAATGTTGCAGAGTTACTTGCGATGAGTGACTTAATGTTGCTTCTATCAGAGAAGGAAAGTTTTGGCCTTGTTTTATTAGAAGCGATGGCGTGTGGTGTACCTTGTATCGGAACAAGGGTTGGAGGTATTCCAGAGGTCATTCAACATGGTGAAACAGGGTATTTATGTGAAGTTGGCGATATAACAGGAGTGGCAAATCAAGCTATTCAGCTATTAAAGGATGAGGAACTTCACCGTAATATGGGAGAACGAGCGAGAGAAAGTGTTTACGAGCAGTTTCGCTCAGAAAAAATCGTCTCACAATATGAAACGATTTACTATGACGTACTAAGGGATGACAAAAATGGAAAGATTTAAAAAAGCTAGTTCTATTATTGAGACATTAAAGCAACAAGGGCATGAGGCTTACTTTGTTGGCGGGAGCGTACGAGATCTTATTATCGACAGACCGATTGGAGATATTGATATTGCGACATCTGCTTTACCAGAAGAAGTGATGGGAATATTTCCAAGGCATGTTCCTGTTGGTCTTGAGCATGGAACTGTAATTGTTGTAGAAAATGGTGAACCTTATGAGGTAACCACTTTTCGAACAGAAAGCGAATATGAAGATTTTCGAAGACCTAGTAGTGTTCAATTTGTTCGTTCATTAGAAGAGGATTTAAAGCGTCGTGATTTTACAATGAATGCGATTGCCATGACAGAAGAAGGCGAAATGGTTGATTTATTTGCTGGGCAGGAAGCGATTCAAAAAAGAGAAATTGTAACAGTTGGAAATGCGGCAGATCGTTTTCAAGAAGATGCCTTACGAATGATGCGCGGTATTCGATTCGTAAGTACGTTAGGATTTGCTTTAGAAACAAAAACGAAACAAGCAATTGAAACGTATGGACATTTGCTGGAACATATAGCAATTGAGAGAATTACAGTGGAGTTTGAAAAACTGTTAACTGGCACATATTGTGTGAAGGGTCTCCAAGAGTTAGTAGAGACGAAGCTATTTTCTCATTTACCATATTTACAAATGTCAGAAGAGAGATTATTAAAAGCTACGCAGTATAACTGGGATTCTTTTGAAACAGACATTGAGGCATGGGCGTTTTTCTTATATTGTATTGGGGAAGAACATCCATCTGTCTTTTTACGTCAATGGAAGTTTTCGAATAAAAAAATAAAAGATATCGTCGCAGTTTTATTAACAATCCGTAAGAGAAAGGAGAAGGATTGGGATACAGTTCTTCTTTATAAAACGGGAATTCATATAGCTGAAATGGCAGAAAGAGTATATGAAGCGATGATTGAAAGCTATGATAATACATCTGTTAACCGGGTACAAACGTTGTTTCAAGCATTGCCAATCAAGAGTCGACAAGAGATGAATGTGACTGGGAATGATTTGTTAAACTGGGCAAGTAAAAAGCCCGGTCCATGGGTTGCAGAAATGATTCAAAAAATTGAAGAAGCAATCGTACAAGGAAACGTAGTTAATGAGAAAGAGTGTATAAGGGAGTGGCTGCAAGAATGCAATCTACTATAAGAAAGCAGTTATTGCAAGTTTTTTCGGAAGCGGATGGAGAGTTTGTATCTGGCCAAACGATTAGTGATAAACTTGGTTGTTCGAGAACCGCTGTATGGAAACATATGGAGGACCTTCGAAATGAGGGGTATGAACTTGAAGCTGTGCGTCGATTAGGTTATCGCATTGCGAGTAAGCCTGACAAAGTGACCGCTAATGAAATTCAGTTAGGGCTACAAACGAAGCGAATTGGTAGAACAGTGTATTTTGAAGAAACTGTTGAATCTACGCAGCATATTGCGGCAAAACTTGCTTATGAAGGTGCAGAAGAAGGAACGATTGTTGTGGCAGAAGAGCAAACAGCAGGAAGAGGTCGTTTAAGCAGAAGATGGCATTCACCAAAAGGAACGGGAATTTGGATGAGTATTATTTTGCGTCCATCGATCCCGGTTCATCATGCACCGCAGCTTACTTTATTAGCGGCTGTTAGTGTTGCACAAGCAATTGAAAAATGTGCGGGTGTAGCTGTAGGAATAAAATGGCCAAATGATATTTTAATCCAAGGTAAAAAAGCTGTAGGCATATTAACAGAAATGCAAGCGGATCCTGATAAAATTAATGCTGTCATTATGGGTATTGGTATTAATGCGAATCAAAAGCAGGAACATTTTGACGAAGAAATTCAGCATATTGCTACTTCTTTAGCGATTGAATCTGGTAAGCCAATTGTTCGTGCAGAGCTTATGCAACAAATCTTTTTACAACTAGAAAAATTATATGAAGAGTATTTACAAAATGGTTTCTCTGTTATTAAAATTCTTTGGGAAAGTTACGCTGTGAGCATCGGGAAAGAAATTACCGCTCGAACGATGAGAGAGACGATTACGGGGGTAGCAAAAGGGATTACAGAGGATGGTGTATTGCTTCTGGAGGATCATGAAGGAAAAGTACATCATATTCATTCTGCGGATATCGAAATTAAGTAAAAGAAGTTCCTCTTTTGGAACTTCTTTTTATTTCAATATTTTTGAGTTGAATTTGTAAATTGATAATAAATTCTTATTATCATTCGTCTAGTTGGCCGTGCATGTTATTTGACGATTACTTTGCCCTCCATTCCTTTAAGGAGGTGGTACCGACATATTAGTTCATATGTACCAGCATTTTTAGGTTTTACGGTAATGTTTTTTTCTTTTCCTGGCTCGACTACGACGTCAATGCCGAGTTTTTTTACTGTAAAGGTGTGCTCGTTTTTACCTTTATTTTTCAATAGCAATGTTGTTGATTCTTCAATCGGAACCGTGATGACATTTGGATGAAAGTAATCATCATTCAGCTCGACCTCAATCACTTGTGTTGAATCAATAGGTTGTGTTACGCCGTTAACTGAGGCAAATACATGGGAGGATCCTAAAGGCACCCACCATACAATCATCATAAGCAAACTGGTGAACCGAAATAACCACCTATTCATAGACATCTGCACTTCTCCTTTGCTAAGTACTTTTCCTCAATTAACCTGCATCATTAGGTTAAGAGTTATACTTTACATTCAAATAAAATATCATTATCTTTAAATCAACTTTTCACATTTTAAACGAGGTTCAGAAGAAATTAACTTGGATTTTTTAGTGTGCATGGAAAACCAAACCACTTATCTTTCCATGATTGAGTTAACGATAAAAACTTAATAGCATATATACTCATAAGTTAAATTTCACATACCGTAATAGGAATAAAAAATTATTTTTTCAAAAAAATGTAGTAATTCCTTTTTGGAGTTTGCTATAATTAGTTCGAATATGGGCAGTATCAAAGCGAACTGCACCATTATTTTATGCAGTATGAAAAAATAATAATTTGGATTCTGCCTTGATCCAATAACGGACTGGGACAGAGGGATGAATAATGCCGACTAACACACAACCCTTCTGCCCTTTTATGGCCAGAGGGGTTTTTTATATGATTTCGGCCATCTCCTCTCTCCTGTATAAAGGAGGAGTAGTTTTTGAAAACAAAAACAGATTTTTTGAAGATGAAAGAGCAAGGTGAGCCGATTACAATGCTAACGGCGTATGATTATCCTTCTGCTCAATTAGCAGAAGAAGCTGAAGTTGATATGATTTTAGTTGGAGATTCTCTTGGGATGGTTGTACTCGGATACGATTCAACAGTACCTGTAACAGTAGAGGATATGATTCATCATACGAAAGCTGTACGCCGCGGAGCAAAAGAAACATTTATTGTAACTGATATGCCGTTTATGTCTTATCACGTATCCTTACAAGAAACGATGGTGAATGCACGCCGCATCGTTCAAGAGAGTGGGGCACATGCACTGAAAGTAGAAGGTGCTGGAGAAGTTATATCAACGATTCACTATTTGACGAATGCGGGAATTCCTGTTGTAGCACATTTAGGTTTAACCCCTCAATCTGTAGGAGTATTAGGTGGGTATAAAGTGCAAGGAAAAGATGCTGAAAGTGCAAGGAAATTAATTGAAGATGCGAAGAAATGTGAGGAAGCTGGTGCGATAGCGCTTGTATTAGAATGTGTGCCTATGCAGTTAGCAGAACTAATTTCGAAGCAACTAACAATTCCTACAATTGGCATTGGAGCAGGACAGAAAGTAGATGGGCAAGTTCTTGTATACCACGATCTTATATCATATGGCGTAAAGCGTGTTCCGAAGTTTGTGAAACAATATACGTCTGTTCAGGAGGAGATTGTGCGAGGAATTTCGCAATATGTTGCGGAAGTAAAGGCAAAGCAGTTTCCTGAAGAAAAACATTCGTTCACAATGAAAGAAGAAGAATGCTTAGCGTTATATGGAGGAAAACAATAATGAAAATCATAACTACAGTGCAAGAGATGCAGCAAGTTACGAGCGAACTTCGTACAAGTGGAAAAAGTATTGGTTTTGTTCCAACGATGGGATATTTACATGAAGGGCATGCTACTTTATTACGTACGGCAAGAGAAAAAAATGAAATTGTAGTTTTAAGTGTATTTGTAAATCCGCTACAGTTTGGACCGAATGAAGATTTAGATCGATATCCTCGTGATATTGATAGAGATGAAAGTGTAGCAAAAGAAAACGGTGTTGATTATTTATTTTATCCAAGTGTAGAAGAAATGTATCCAGCAGAACAAACAACAACAGTAGAAGTCGTAAAACGTACTGATGTATTATGTGGCAAACAAAGACCAGGTCATTTTGCAGGAGTTGCGACTGTACTCATGAAACTCTTTAATATTGTAATGCCAAGTCGTGCTTATTTTGGTATGAAAGATGCACAGCAAGTCGCTGTAATTGAAGGGTTTGTAACTGATTTTAATATTCCAGTTACGATCGTGCCAGTCGATATCGTAAGAGAAGAAGACGGATTAGCGAAAAGTTCTCGTAACGTGTATTTATCACAAGAAGAACGTGCAGAGGTTCCTCATTTATATCGCAGTCTATGTATAGCGAGAGAACGAATCGAGGAAGGGGAACGTAATCCGGAAATCATTACAAATCTAGTAAAAGAGCATATTGAGACGCATACGAAAGGCACTGTAGATTATGCAGATTTATATGCATATCCTTCATTGGAAATAATAGAAAAACTTGAAGGACGAATCATTTTAGCGATTGCAGTTAAGTTTGAAAATGTACGATTAATTGACAATATAACATTAACGGTTAAATAAGGGGGAGCATCTATGTTTCGCACAATGATGAGAGCGAAGTTACATCGTGCAACTGTAACGGAGGCAAATTTAAATTATGTAGGTAGTATTACAATTGATGAAGATTTAATGGATGCGGTAAATATTGTAGAAAACGAAAAAGTACAAATTGTAAATAATAATAATGGTGCTCGTTTAGAGACATACGTTATTAAAGGGGAACGTGGTAGTGGTGTTGTTTGTTTAAACGGTGCTGCAGCAAGGCTTGTACAACCAGGAGACAAAGTAATTATTATTTGTTATGGCCTAGTGACGGAAGAAGAGGTTCATAAACAAGAACCAAAAATTGCAGTGTTAGACGATCAGAACCAAATTATTGAAATGTTAGGTGCTGAAAAAGCAGGTACGATATTATAAGCAGGAAAGGCTATCTCTATTACAGAGGTAGCTTTTTTGTGCATCTTTTCATTAAGATGAGATAAAACGTGGTATAGTAACATTATATAATTTTTGTGTTTGATAGGTAAGAAATTGAGGTGTTACATATATGAGTAAGCGTTATGTCGTTGTTGATTTAGAGACGACAGGGAACTCCTGGAAAGATGGGAAGGATAAAATTACCCAAATTGCAGCTGTTGTAGTAGAAGATGGAGAGATATTGGAGATTTTTTCGTCTTTTGTTAACCCAAAGAGAGAAATCCCACCATTTATTACAGAATTAACAGGGATTGATGAAAATCTTGTAAAACAAGCCCCGTTATTTCAAGATGTAGCCCCGATGATTGTTGAGCTATTACAAGGTGCGGCTTTCGTTGCGCATAATGTTCACTTTGATTGGAATTTTTTAAATGAAGAATTAAGACAGGCTGGATATACAGAAATACATTGTCCGAAAATCGATACGGTTGAATTGGCCCAAATTCTTTTGCCAACAGCTGATAGTTATAAATTACGTGATTTAGCTAAAAAACATGAACTCGAGCATGATCAACCACACCGTGCGGATAGTGATGCTCTTGCAACAGCGGAATTGTTTTTACAATTTTTAAATGAAATTGAAAAGTTACCACTTGTCACATTACAATCTCTTTATGAATTAAGCGATGTGTTCCAAAGTGATATAGCTGATGTGCTTTCTGAAAATATTTTAAAGAAAGTAATGCACGGTAAAGAAGAGATAGCGGAGTATGAAGTACATCGAAATATTGCGCTGCGCAAACGGAACTATTCTTTAAGCATTGGAGAAACATGTTCATTAAAGTTTGATGCTTTCTTGAATAAAACGATGGATAAACTGGAATTACAAATGCCAAAGTTTGAAAGAAGAGAAAGTCAGCAAATGATGATGAAAGAGATATATACGGCGTTAAGAGATTCTCGTTTTTCTCTTATTGAAGCGGGTACAGGGACTGGAAAGACTCTTGCTTATTTACTTCCTAGTCTTTATTTTGCAAAGAAAAAAGAAGAACCTGTCATTATCAGTACACAGACGGTACAACTTCAACAACAAATATTGGAAAAAGAAATTCCGTTGTTACAAAAAATAATGCCATTTGTATTTGAGGTAGCTCTTCTAAAAGGAAGAAAGCATTATCTTTGTTTACATAAATTTGAGTATGCTTTGCAAGAGGAAGAGAAAAATTATGATATGGCACTTACGAAGGCGAAGATTTTAGTTTGGCTACTGCAAACTGAAACGGGTGATCGTGACGAATTAAATATTCCTGAGGGCGGAAAGTTACTATGGAATCGTATTTGTAGTGATGCATATAGTCCAGGCGGTATGCAAAGTAATTGGTTTAGTCGTTGTTTTTACCAGCGAGCAAAGAATAAAGCTTTATTTGCAGATATCGTTATTACAAATCATGCGTTATTATTCCAAGATTTTTCAAGTGAAGAACCATTATTTGCTTCATGCGAATATATTATTTTCGATGAGGCTCATCATATTGAAGAGGCTGCGAGTAGAACATTAGGTGAACAGTTTTCCTGTATGTATTTTCAATTGATTTTATCTCGTCTTGGTACACTAGAAACGGATGATGTGCTGTCTAAAGTATATAAAATGATGAAAAAGTCAGAGCAAGCATCTCGTTCGACTTTCCGTATGATAAGTCATAGTTTGAAGGAACTAAAATTTGATGCAGATGAACTATTTCAAATGTTACGCACTTTTATATTTAAACAAACGAAGCAAGAGCAAGGTCCAAACAATATGCCTCTCATTTATCGATATAACACAGAGGTAGAGAAAGGTAAGTTGTGGGATAGTATCGTTGAATTAACAAATCGTTTTGTATATGAATTAAGAAGACTAGTGACTAATCTTGAGAAACAAGTGGATATATTGCAAAGTAAGTTAGAATGGGAGATGCATGTTGTTACGGGTGAATTTATGCATTTAATTGAGTTGCTGAGAAAGATGGCAGAATCATTACAGTTACTCGTATTAGAAAAAAATGCATATGTAACTTGGATGGAGACGGAAACGAAAGGAACGATTCATTCGACTGTTTTATATGCGCAACCTGTTCATATTGGTGAAAGATTTGCTGATGAATTTTTAACAGAGAAAAAGAGTGTTATTTTTACATCTGCCACATTAACAGTTAACGATACATTTGATTATATAAAAGAGGAGCTTGGCTTACATGATTTTGCTCCAAACACATTAAAGGTTCCATCGCCATTTCGTTATGATGAACAAATGAAATTAATGGTTTCAACGGATGTGCCTTTTATTAAGCAAGTAAGTAATGAGGAGTATATTGAATCTGTATCGGCACATATCGCAAAGATAGCGAAAACTACAAAAGGTAGAATGCTCGTCTTATTTACTTCGTATGAAATGTTGAAAGAAGCCTATACGAATTTGAAAAATAATGATGAATTAGAAGGTTATTTATTATTAACACAAAGTGTGAATAATAGAAGCCGAAGCCGTTTAATTCGAAAGTTTCAAGAGTTCGACAAATCGATTTTGTTAGGTACAAGTAGTTTTTGGGAAGGGATAGATATTCCGGGAGATGCCTTAAGTTGTCTAGTTATTGTTCGTCTTCCATTTACACCTCCCCATCAGCCAATGATGGAAGCGAAAGGTGAATGGTTAAAAAATCAAGGTGAGGATGTATTCGCTAAATTAGCGCTCCCGCAAGCAATATTGCGTTTTAAACAAGGATTTGGGCGTTTAATTCGAACGAATACAGACACGGGAACCGTAGTAGTGTTAGATCGTCGTTTGACGAGTTCTTCCTATGGAAAACGATTTTTACAATCCATTCCGAATGTCCCACTTTATGAGGGGCCATTAGAAGAATTATTAGTACAATTAGAAGAACCATCAAGTTGATAAATTTTGGAAGAAAAATACGCCTGAAGTAATTAGAAACTTCAGGCGTAAAAAATGTGGGTAGGAGGAATTTTATTTTTCTTACTTCTTGTATACAAAATGTATTGGTTTTCGACTTGAAACCTTTTTTTGCTGTACATGTCCTGCTATAATAGATGGGTGATGAAGCAGGGGTTGTAAAGAATGTACTCTTATTGTAACCGCATTGCGTTCTTCTATAATTAGAAATTTTTGTGTAACGGAGGAGTTTTTCATGGAGAAGAAAATCGAAGTACTATCAACGACGCGTATTAAGTATTCGTCTGATTTGTATAAAATTGTTGATAGTTTGAATCGTACGTTAAAAGAGCAGGACCTTATGTTCGGATTAGCATTAGACGAAAAAGACAAAGAAACAGCTGTATTTACCATTTACAGAACGTAGTGATACAATGAAAAAGTGGATCTTTGCAATCATTATCGTTATCGTTGCTAGCGGAATATACGGGGCGTATGTTTATAATAAAACGATGGAAAAGAAAATTCCAAAAGAATCAAAATCTGTAGAAATTGCTAAAGAAAAAGCAAAGCTTACAAAGGTAAAATCGGTTGATTATTATAACGGAAAATCTTCATATACAGTCGTACAAGGTACAGATGAAAAAGGAGAAGCGATTATTGTTTGGGTACCTGATAAAAAAGGAAATGTTCTTGTGAAGAAAAAGAGTGAAGGCATTTCTGAAAAAGAGGCTTTACAAAGATTGGCAGACCAAGCAACTGGAAAAGGCGATGAGCCGAAGCCGAAGCCAAAACAAATTGTCAAAGTAAAATTAGGTGCTGAAAACGATATTCCGTTGTGGGAAATTACATATATTGATCAGGAAGATCGTTATACGTATTATTATCTAGAATTTCAAAATGGGGAATATGCTGCACATTACAGCATTGAAAAATAGATGTAGGGGGAACCACAAATGAAATTAGCAAAGCGAGTAGCTGCTTTAACACCGTCTTCAACTTTAGAAATTACAGCAAAGGCACAAGCATTAAAAGCAGAAGGTCATGATGTAATTGCATTAGGAGCAGGGGAACCTGACTTTAATACACCAGAACATATTATGGAAGCGGCGCATAAAGCGATGTTAGAAGGACATACGAAATATACACCAACAGGTGGTTTGCAAGCGTTAAAGCAAGAAATTGTGAAGAAATTTACGCGCGATCAAGGTATTAAGTATGATCCATCTGAGATTATTGTATGTAATGGTGCAAAACATGCATTATATACATTATTCCAAGTATTACTTGATGAAGGAGATGAAGTTATCATCCCAACTCCTTACTGGGTAAGTTATCCAGAACAAGTAAAGCTTGCTGGCGGTAATCCGGTTTATGTAGAAGGTCTAGAAGACAATGAGTACAAAATTACAGCGAAGCAGCTACGTGAGGCAATTACAGAAAAAACGAAAGCAGTTATTATTAATTCACCGAGCAATCCAACAGGAATGATTTACAGCAAAGAAGAATTACAACAGCTTGGAGAAGTATGTTTGGAACATAATATTTTAATCGTTTCAGATGAAATTTATGAGAAGTTAATTTATGGTGGTGCAGAATATACTTCAATTGCCCAGCTTTCTAATGCATTAAAAGAACAAACCCTAATTATTAATGGTGTATCTAAATCTCATTCTATGACAGGATGGCGTATTGGATATGCAGCAGGAAATAAGCAGCTTATTAAAGCGATGACGAACTTAGCGAGTCATAGTACGTCAAACCCTACTTCAATTGCTCAATACGGCGCGATGGCGGCATATGCAGGCTCACAACAACCTGTAGAAATAATGCGTCAAGCGTTTGAAGAAAGATTAAACATTATTTATGATAAATTAATTCAAATCCCTGGCTTTACTTGTATTAAGCCACAAGGTGCATTTTACTTATTCCCTAACGTGAAGGAAGCTGTAGCTTTATCAGGATATGATACAGTTGACGAGTGGGCAAAAGCTTTATTAGAAGAGGAAAAAGTAGCTCTTGTACCAGGTACAGGATTTGGGGCTCCAAATAACGTCCGTTTATCATATGCGACATCTCTTGAACAAGTAGAAAAAGCATTAGAACGCATTCATACTTTCATGAAAAGTAAAGTGCAAGCTTAATTGTATACTTTATTCATGTAATACAAAAAACCTTCCTACATAATAGGAAGGTTTTTTTGACGAATTGTGGCAAAAAGAAATAGCGAAAGGTGTGTTATACTAGAGAGCGAGGTGTTTGGTGATGAAAAAGAAAATGATGTTACAGTGGTTTGAGCAGGGAAGTATTGCAATTCCAAAATTGTTAATGATGCATTATAAAAAATTAGGTTTAAATGAGACGGAATTTATGGTTGTACTTCATGTGCACACATTTTTAGAATCGGGTAATTCGTTTCCGACTCCTTCAGAGATTTCAGAACGGATGACGATAACAGAAATGAAATGTATGGAGGTAATTCAGGCATTGATTCAAAAAGGTTTTTTATCACTAGAAGGTGGACAAAGATCAGAAGCGATGATGTGCGAAAGTTATTCTTTACAACCGTTATGGGAAAAAATATTGCATTTCTTAATGGATGAATCAATAGAGGAAGAACAAAAAGAAAAAAAACAGATGCAAGTCAATTTATATACAGTATTTGAAAAAGAATTTGGAAGACCACTTTCGCCATTTGAATGTGAAACGTTAGGAATGTGGGAAGATCAGGATCAACATCATCCGAATTTAATTCAAGCGGCTCTTAGGGAAGCCGTGATGAGTGGTAAGTTGAATTTCCGATATATTGACCGTATTTTATTTGAGTGGAAAAAGAATGGCATTAAAACAGTAGATCAAGCTCAAAATCAAGGGCGGAAATTTAGAGCAAATCAGCAACGAGCGCAACAAACGACGAAACAAGAGACGAAATTTACTGGGAAAGTGCCTTTTTATAATTGGTTGGAGCAGTAATGTAGGAGGAAGTATATGTTAAATAAAACACAAATTCGTTATTGTTTAGACACAATGGCGGATATGTATCCAGAAGCACATTGTGAATTAATTCATGATAATCCGTTTGAACTTGTAATCGCGGTGGCATTATCTGCACAATGTACAGATGCACTTGTAAATAAGGTGACGAAAAATTTATTTCAAAAGTATAAAACACCTGAAGATTATTTAAGTGTTTCTCTAGAAGAATTACAACAAGATATACGCTCTATTGGATTGTATAGAAATAAAGCAAAAAATATTCAAAAGCTAAGCCAAATGTTATTAGATGATTATAATGGAGAAGTACCAAGAGACCGTGATGAACTTACGAAATTACCAGGTGTAGGCAGGAAAACAGCAAATGTTGTCGCATCAGTAGCATTTGGAATGCCTGCGATTGCGGTTGATACGCATGTTGAACGGGTGAGTAAACGATTAGCAATTTGTAGATGGAAAGACTCTGTATTAGAAGTGGAAAAAACGTTAATGAAGAAAATTCCGATGGATGAGTGGAGCGTTACACATCACCGCATGATTTTCTTTGGGCGTTATCACTGTAAAGCGCAGCGACCACAATGTGAAGAGTGCCGATTGCTAGAAGTATGTCGAGAGGGAAAGAAGAGAATGAAGGGGAACTAAAGGATGGAGCGAGTTATAGAAATACCGAAAGAATTTCGATACGTACCATTTTTTAAAGAAGGCGTAAATTCGATTACGTATAATATAGAACAATCTTTTGAAGAGATAATACAAAATACTTACTTTATATTTGACATTGAAAGACAATATGAGCCATGGAATGAAATTGAAAAAAGTATTCCTACGATGTTGAATGTATGGAAAAACAAGCATGAAGAAATTGCTACACTGTTTCGAAACAGAAAAAAGCAAGAAGCTGAAAGTCCAATGATTCTTTTTGCAGCGCATTTGCTATCGATTCTATACTGGTTAAATGAGCAACCTGTTCATAGTTTGCATAATATGGAAGATTATGTGAATAAATTAGAAGTGCAACCTGTTAATTTTATGGAAAGATATTCATTTATTATAAAAAAACCGAGTAATTATCATTCTTACATTCAATTAGCACAGTTGTATATCGAAATAGAAAAGCTACATGTAAAGAAAATGATAACAAAAAAGAAGTCCGTTTCTCGTTAAGAGAAATGGACTTCTTTTTTGTTTATTAGGACTCTGTTGTAACAACATTTCCGTCTGCGTGAGGAGTAGGATCTCCTCCAGTATCCTGTTGTTGCTGTTCTTGTTGTTTGCTCTCTTCTTCAGCTTTTTTCTTAGCTTCCTCTTCAGCTTTTTTTCTAGCCTCTTCTTCAGCTTTCTTTTGAGCTTCTTCTTGCTGTTTACGTTGTTGCTCTTGTTGCTCTTGTTGCTGTTGTTGCTGTTCTTGTTGTTTGCGCTGTTCTTCAGCGGCTTTCTTTTGAGCTTCTTCTTGTTTTAGTTTATCTTCATTAGCTTTTTTCTGTTCATCTTCAGCTTTTTTCTTAGCTTCCTCTTCAGCCTTTTTCTTAGCCTCTTCTTCAGCTTTCTTAGCATCTGGGGCTGGAGTTCCGCCAGGGGCAGTGAAGGATGCACCAACTGCAGGGCTTGTTCCAGTACCTTTTTTCGCTACTACAGAGAAGCTGTAAGTAACGCCTGGTTTAATGCCACCAAGAGTAGCTGTCGTACCACTTATTGATAGACTACCACTTGAACCGTCAGTCGCTTTATAGCTTGCCGCATATGCATCAACTTCTGCTGGTCCAGACCAGTTTAGTGTAACTGTGCTAGCACCATCGAAATTGACATTAAGGCCGCTAGGTGCATCTACTTTAATTTGTTTCACTGCATCTTTCTTTGCACCTTTTACATATAACTCACCGTTTAATTCTTGTACAGAAGAAGGACGTTCGAAACGGGATTTATCTGTAGCAAATTTGCTCATCATTACTTGGAACATTTGCTGCGCGATTCTAGTAGATCGATCACCAATATAATTTTCTGGGCCATCCTTTTCGTAACCAGTCCACACGGCCATTGTATATTGAGGTGAATATCCTGCGAACCAACTATCTCGGTTGGCGTCAGCTGGAATATCATATTTTTTAATAACAGATTTATCAAAGTTTTGGGTACCTGTTTTACCTGCTACGTCTACACCTGAAACGTATGCTGTTGGACCTGTACCGCCAGACCCAGGTTTTACTACGTCACGAAGAACGTCAGTAATCATGTAAGCTGTATAGTCCTGCATTGCACGTTGTTCTTTTGGTTTAAAGCTTTTCTTTTTCCCGTCTGGGAAAGTAACTTCTTTAACGAAATGAGGTTTATTGTACATGCCATCATTTCCAAATGCTGCATAAGCTCCAGCAACATCTAGCGGAGAGCTTTCATTACTACCAATTGCAGTTGATTCAAAAACAGTATCCTTTTTAAATGTCATCCCTAGACCTTTAGCGAATTCTTTTGACTTATCAAGTCCTACCGATTGAGCTGTTTTTAAAGCAGGAATATTTAAAGATTTTTTTAGTGCGTCACGTAGGGACACATCTCCTTTATAACTGTTTGTAGCATTTTTAATCTTTGTACCATCAGAGTATGTATACTCTGAGTCATTTAACTGATGATAAGTAGACCATTGTAAATTCTCAATAGCTGGACCATAATCGAAAATTGGTTTCATTGTTGAACCAACTTGGCGTTTTAAATCAATTGCCATATTGTGACCTTTGAAAGTAGACTTACTTTCTTTACGTCCAGCGCCAATTGCTCGAACTTCTCCAGATTGTGTATCCATAAATACGAATGATCCTTGGAATTGATCGTTTGGATACTTAATAAGATTGCCATCCATAATTTTATCAGCGTAATCTTGAGCATCTTGATCAAGTGTTGTCTGGATCGTTAAACCATCTGAACCGATATTTACATCCGGATATTCTTTTTCAACTTCCTTTACAACAGCATCTAAAAATGCTTGATACTTCATTTCAGTTACTTCTGAAGACGGTTGAAGGCCCTCAGTTACAGGGATTTTCATTGCATTATTCATTTCATCTTTTGTTATATAACCATGTCGATTCATCAATGATAATACGACATTACGACGGTTTGTTGCTCGTTCAACATTATCTGGTTTTGTTGGATCATAAATATTAGGACCTTGGGGTAAACCAGCGAGCATTGCAGCTTCATGCAATTGTAAGTCTTTTAAATCTTTGCCATAATATTTTTGGGCTGCTGTTGCAATACCATACGAACGGTTACCTAAGTTAATTTTGTTTAAGTACATTTCTAAAATCTCATGTTTAGAGTATTGTTGCTCTAATTTGTAAGATAAGTACCATTCTTGCACTTTTCGTTTTGCAGTTTTGTCCATCGTTAGAAAATAGTTTTTAACTACTTGTTGCGTAATCGTACTACCACCTTGGGAACCGAAACCACCAGTGACATTTTCCATAACTGCTTTAGTAGTGCGTTTAAAATCAATTCCATTATGATCATAGAAGCGTGAATCCTCAGTCGCAAGGAATGCATTTTCAACTACTTTTGGAATTTGATCGTAAGTAACATGGGTTCGTTTTTCAGCACCATATTCATAGAAGAAATTTCCGTTTTTATCAAGAAACTTTGTAGATAAAGGATTAACAAGTTTTGATTTGTCTAATTTTGGAGCGTCCTTTACCATTACAAAGAAAGCGGAAACGCTAGCTATGAGACCAACGATACCAAGAAGTAGACAACCTATAAGAAATTTCTTAAAAAAGGAGCCTTTTTTCTTTGGTTTTTCTTCTTTATTGGTTTCTTTCTTTTGATTTTTCACATGATTTCGTTCTGTACGAGAACGATAATTATCTGACATTATACTTTCTCCTACCTTTCATTCTCTCCCCCAAAAGTCGAAAAAAGAGCCTTAGTGATGACTCTATCACGAAAAATAAACCGTGTCTAGTACACGGATATAATCAATCCGAGGGTGATAACCGCATGACAATAAAGAGCCATGCTCTTCTATTTCTTCTTTCGTAATTGATTTACGTCCACCAGTATTTTGACGATTCCAAAATGCAATAATATGTTTTGCATCGAGTAAATAAAGTTCATCAAAAAGTGTAAATTTAATAATAACAAATGCAATTCCATTATGAGCAATCACTTGCTTCATATGTTCAATTTGATGAAGGTGGAAGTTTTGAAGTGGGAAACTAGTTTTATTTTTTGTTTCTTTCGCTTCAAAATCGATGTATTTCCCTTTATATACACCGTTGTAATCTGTTGTAGAAGGTTGTTTAAAATACGCTTCTTTTACCACTGCAGCACTTCGAGCGGGGTAATCTACTTTTACAATTTGAAGAGGTGTCGGTTTTTTATGTACACATGCAATATTATGGGTTAAGTAATATTCATTTGTTTCATTCAGTTCCTCTTCAAGGGACATACCTCTATTACTATAAGTATGTTTTTTAATTGGTGTTTTATGAGGTTGTGAAGCTTGATTATACCGTTTTCCATTTGGGTAACGAATGGTCATAGTGTGTCCACTCCCAACTTGCTAAGAATTACTTACAAAGGTGATTATAACAAAAAATGAAAAAAGATGTGACCTTTTTGAAGAAAGGTATGATGACTTATTCATGTTTACATGGAATGATTATGAAAAAATTAAACAATATCGTAAAAATATAGTGTGTACAGAAGAAGAAAAAACAATGGTTTACAACATTAAGAGGGAAATAGAAATAGCTAATATGGACAACATTTCTCGAACGCAGTCTTATCAAGAATATTATGTAAGAAATAGTGAAATTAGGTGGGCTTTTTTAGCGAGTATGGTCTCGAGAAATGCGGGATGGAATATGACTGATTTAAAAGGGAGGTATTATGCTACTGTTTTACCTCAAACAGTAAAAAAACATTTGTTTTTGACTTATGAAGAAGCAAATTGGATTATTTTTTTAGATGCATTTCCTCAGTTATTGTTATACGAAGAAAGTAAGAGGAGGCAGGTGCCACTATTCCATTTGTTACAATATTTCAACGTATCAATTTTTATGGAAAAAGAATGGATATATTTTTGGGAGAAAAAAGATATAAATAGGCTTATGATAGCGCTTATTATAAATGAACAAAATAAAATTCAAAAACCAGTTATTGAGAATACATATTTTAAAAAACATGTATTCCATACAGCACTTTTTAAATTGCAAGAAATGTTTCATGTTAGTGCCGTTATTTTTCCAACCGTTGAAGGGAATATGTATGGTTTTTCAGTTTATCAATTTGAAACATTACAGAAGCGTATAGAACTAGGGAAGAAATTAGCAGAGTTACTATTTCATCCGAAGTATAAAAGTTTATTCCATAGGTTTGCATTGCAAACGATACACACAGGATCAAGAGCAGATTATGAATATTATGTAAGAGAAGCTAGAAAATCTTGTACGCCAACCCTTAGAGAGGTTTATCCTGCTGTTGCACATAAGGAAATAAGTATGAGAGATTGGTTTTGTAGAGATACGGAAATAAATGAGCTGTTTTTACCAGAAGAGTATAAGGGGGAAGTTGATATAACAGAATGGTATAAAAGAAAGAGGGAGCAAATCTATGCTGCTTCTATCGTAAATCGTTTTGTTAAAAGGATGGATGAGTTCATGATATAATAAAAAAGAAGTCCCGTCTTAAATGAAGACGGGACTTCTTAATGTGAAGTAATCCTACTGTGTGCTAAGGATTTAATCTCAAAACTTAAAGAAAGTAAGAGGTTAAAGGATCACTTTATGTAGCAGGAAAGTTTGGACCGTCTAGCTTTGGATTGCCAGTTTCGGGTTTATTTTGTTGCTTGTTTTGCTTCTTCTTGTTCTCGTTTTTGTTCTTTGCCATCTTAATACACCTCCCTTTTGTATTGTTACCATTTCCATAAATGACATACAAAATGATTTCTTTGACGAATAACAACTAGTTTTGTCATGTGAGCAGGAGTGAGGAATCATGCGGCGAAATTACATGTCAAAGGAAAAGCAAAGAAGGAGGCGTTTTATATATGGCGATGGTTCAGAAGGAAGATGTAATGAAAAAAATGGATCAAATGTTAAGTTCTCTCGATTTGCTGGAAATGAATATAGGGATTAGAATGAATCATGCATTAAAGGATAAAGGTGAAAATATATGCAATAAGATAGAAATAACAGAAATGCATATTGAGCATATGGAAAATAAATTAGTGCATCACGAAGAAAAAGGGAATTGGGTGAAAACATTTCAAAACGTCGTAGTGAGTGCATAATAAGGTGGGAATGAAATGAAGTATGAGGCGTTAATACAGTCTTCGGAAAAACTCATGCAATATAATAATGAAGCGAATGTGAAAAAAAGAGAAATGATCGAATATGATTTTTATAAGGATATGAAACCATTTGTAAACATGGTAGATGAGGAATTAAAGGTGTGGAAAGAATTAGCTTATACGTGGATTAAGGAAGAAAAACCGAAGTATATACATGTACAGCAAATTGATCAAGTGTACGATAATTTACAAACGAATGTGTTGCAATGTTTTGTAAATAAAGGTAAAGGTAAGCGATTCTTTGAAACACATCAAGCTATTTCGTATACTTTGCAAAATATAGTTGAGCAATGTAAATAACAAGAGGGGAAACCCTCTTGTTTTTTTAAGCTTCTGTCATTGTTGTAGGTTTTGTTGCCCCGTT
Source organism: Bacillus sp. SH5-2 (assembly GCF_008368905.1). Classification (NCBI taxonomy): domain Bacteria; kingdom Bacillati; phylum Bacillota; class Bacilli; order Caryophanales; family Bacillaceae; genus Bacillus; species Bacillus sp. SH5-2. The sequence continues at coordinate 102,720 of NZ_QOSD01000001.1, read as the reverse complement.
TATTTCTAATTCTTTTATTAATGTTCGGTAATCAGAAATACATATTTTTCCTTCGAGATACCAATGTCTCGCAAAGTCTAATAATTCATTTGCACTTTCTGTGGAATATCCCTTCTTTTGAGAAAACGCTTGTTTTAAATCCCCTAATACCATGTTGATTCCTCCCCCATGAGAATCTTCTTCTTCATTATCATAGCATGGAAGGGTTTTCTTTCTTAATTTTTTAAAAATTTAAACTTCCGACAAAAATAGACAGATACTCCGTCACACAAATTATTTTACAGGTACATATTATATATGTAGAAACTTATGTGAAGGAGGAGAGAATGCATGTTTCAACAACCTAACGTATATCAACAATCTAATCCATATGCACAGCAAAATATGTACCAATATAATACGGATACATATTTACGGTATAATATGTATCCTTTCGAGCCTCATTATGGAAATCAAAATTATTACCAGCCATTTGAAGTGTCGTTTATGAATCAACAGCAGCAGCCCTATATGGATCAACAGCAGCAACCTTATATGAATCAACAGCAGCCCTATATGGATCAACAACAGCCCTATATGGATCCACAACAGCAACCTTATATGAATTCACAATATTATATGCCGCCATCATCTCCCTATGGAAATCAACAAGCGATGTTTTATCCACCAAAACAACCGTACCCGACGCAGAATAAACAAAAACAACAACAGCAACCGAGTCAGTTTTCTAGTTTTGTTTCCCAATTTAAAAACTCAGATGGTAACTATGATGTAAATAAAATGATGAATACAGCTGGACAAATGATGAATGCGATGAATCAAGTGACAGGAATCGTTAAGCAAGTTGGGGGTTTTTTTGGTAAATAATGATGGATTGTTGTCCATTATGTATATTATGAATGAAACATAGTTCTAGACAAATTTCCATGAAATAAATGGGTGTATATAACAAGCGGCTTCACCTCTTTTCTCATACTGTAAAGTGTAATCAGATTTTTTTATGAGAGAGGAGAGAAAAAACTATGCATCATTGTCATCCTTGTTTTGGAGGGCATAAGCCTGTAGGACCTATTTGTACGACTGCTCCTGTCATTCATCCGACGAAACAGTGTGTAACACATTCTTTTTCAACAACGGTGGTGCCACACATTTTCCCAACGCATACAACACATGTACACCATCAACAAATTAAAAACCAAAACTTCTTCCCACAAACAAATTCAAATGTAAATATTGTGGACCCAATCGATCCAGGATTCGGCGGCGGATGTGGACCATGTGGCCATGGTCATCATCACCACGGTCATCAAATATCTCCATTCGGACCAGGACCGAACGTGTCACCATTTGGACCTAATGTAGGACCGAACGTGTCACCATTTGGACCTAATGTAGGACCAAACGTGTCACCATTCGGACCTAATGTAGGACCAAACGTTGGTGGAATGTTTAAAAAGTAAATGATATGTTAGAACTAGCGAAATGCTAGTTCTTTTTTTGTAATTGAGGTGTGGATATGAAAGTTATTGCAGTAACAGGATATAAGCCATTTGAACTTGGAATATTTAAAAATGATCATCCAGGAGTAGAATGTATAAAAAAGGCGCTGCGTCGTAAATTAACTGCTTTTGTAGAAGATGGTTTAGAGTGGGTTATAATAAGCGGCCAGTTAGGTGTAGAATTATGGGCTGCTGAAGTTGTTTTTGAAATACAAGTAGAATATCCAGATTTAAAATTAGCGGTATTTACTCCATTTTTAGAACAAGAGGAAGGTTGGAAGGAAGATAATCGTGAATATTACGAATTTATTCTCTCTCAAGCAGACCATATTGATAGTATCACGAAACGGAAATACGAAAGTCCAGAGCAATTTAAATTAAAAAATCAATTTTTTATTGAAAAAAGTGATGCACTTTTAGCTGTATATGATGAAGAAAAACCAGGGAGTCCCAAATATATTGTAGAAGTAGCAAAGAAAAAAGGAGAAATAGAAAATTATCACAGTTATTTCATTCTTTTTTCTGATTTACAAGATATAATAGAAGAGGAACAGTGGAATAATGCTGAGTAATATGTAATATAGTACTCGTATATATGATTGACAAAAAGCATTGTTTCTGAAAAAATTTAGTTAATGAAAGTTTTGGCAAAAATTTGAGGTGAAGAAAATGATTTCGGATAAAATTAAATTAACGGCGAAAGATATTTTAGAAAAAGAATTTAAAACAGGTATGAGAGGTTATCAACAAGAAGAAGTGGACAAGTTTCTTGATATGATCATTAAAGATTATGAAGCTTTCCACAAGGAATTTGAGCAATTAAAGCAACAAAATGCTCGTTTAAAGCGTGAACTAGAAGAACAAAAACTAGTAGCAACGCAAGTTCCACAACAACCTGTACAAACACCAGTTGCACAACCAGTATATAACAACACGAATACGGACATTTTAAAACGTCTATCTAATTTAGAAAAAGCTGTATTTGGAAGTAAGTTATACGAATAATTTTTGGTGATAAAAAGGTTAAAGCATTTTACATAGAAAAAAACATTGCAAAATCTTTTTGTTTCCACTATACTAATGGATGTCATAACGTTTGGGTAATCGCTGCAACGCCAACGTTGTAGAGGAAAGTCCATGCTCGCACGGCCTGAGATGGCTGTAGTGTTCGTGCCTAGCCAATTCATAAGCTAGGGTATTCTGGCTGTAAGGCTGGTTTAACGGCAGGGAAAAAACCTAAGTCCTTTCGGATATGGTTTGACTACCTTTAAAGTGCCACAGTGACGAAGTCCTTGAAGAAATGATAGGAGTGGAACGAGGTAAACCCCACGAGCGAGAAACCCAAATAATGGTAGGGGAATCTTTTCCAAGGAAATGAACGATGGGAAAGGACAGGTTGTATAACCTGTAGATAGATGATTGCCACCGGAGTACGAGGCGTGGGCCGTTTGCAGTACAAAGGAACAGAACATGGCTTACAGAACGTTATGAACCAACTATGAAATAACTCAGCTCTCCTTTGTTAGAGGAGGGCTTTTTATTTGTATGAAGTAATAAATTATGAGTTAAAATGGTAAATGAGAAAATTCTTCGTAAAATGTAATGATTAATAGGACAAACTGCTATTAATTATTGTTTGAATATACATAAGAGGTGAATGTAAATGGGAAAAGTTACTTTAATTGCAACAGCGGCAATGGGTATTGAAGCGTTAGTTGCCCGAGAAGTTCGCGATCTTGGTTATGAATGTCAAGTAGAAAATAGCAAAGTAACATTTGAAGCAGATGAAAAGGCGATTTGTCGTACGAACTTATGGTTACGGACTGCGGATCGTGTGAAAATTAAAGTTGGCGAATTCAAAGCAACAACATTTGATGAGCTATTTGAAAAAACGAAAGCATTAAACTGGGGAGATTATATTCCAGAGAATGGGGAGTTCCCGGTTATCGGTAAATCTTTAAAATCTGAGTTATTCAGTGTTTCGGATTGCCAACGTATCGTTAAAAAAGCTGTCGTTGAAAAATTAAAAACAACATATAAACGTACAACTTGGTTTGAAGAAGATGGTCCTTTATTCCGTATTGAAATTGCTATGCTCAAGGATATCGCAACGTTAACAATTGATGCAAGTGGTGTTGGACTTCATAAACGTGGATACCGTATGGATCAAGGGGAAGCTCCTCTAAAAGAAACATTAGCTGCATCTTTAATTAAATTAACAAACTGGAAGCCAGATCGTCCATTTGTCGATCCATTCTGTGGGTCAGGTACAATTCCAATTGAAGCAGCATTAATTGGACAAAATATCGCACCAGGATTTAACCGTGGCTTCGCATCAGATGAGTGGGGCTGGGTAGGTAAACAAAACTGGCGTGAAGCTCGTCAAGAAGCTGAAGATTTAGCGAATTACGATCAACCATTACAAATCATCGGATCAGATATTGATCATCGTATGATTCGAGTTGCTCAAGATAACGCAGAAGAAGTAGGTTTAGGTGATTTAATCACATTTAAACAAATGCAAGTAAAAGATTTCACAACAAAAGAGGATTATGGCTACGTTGTAACGAATCCTCCATACGGAGAACGTTTAAGTGAAAAAGCACTTGTTGAGCAATTGTATAAAGAAATGGGACAAGTATTCCGCCCATTAGATACATGGTCAGCATATGTATTAACAAGTTACGAAGCATTTGAAAAGTGTTACGGAAAAGATGCGTCGAAAAAGCGTAAGTTGTTTAACGGATTTATCCGTACAGACTACTACCAATACTTCGGAAAACGTCCACCGCGTAATTCATAGTATAAAACTCCTCCAGCGCGCATATACTGGCTATTATGTAATGCGTAAAGGAGGAAGTGATATGGATAGTTTTCAATTATCAATGATTCAAAAAGCTATTCACCGTACGTATGATGAGCTCGGAAAAGAAGTGGATAGTCAAGGTGTGATTGTAGATGAAATACAAAAAGCACAAGAAGAATATTTGTCAGCTCTTTCACATGAAACAGCGATTGATAAACGGTATTTAAAGTCATTAATATAGAAGAAAATTTTCCTTTTTCGAAAGGAAAATTTTTTTTCGTGTATTTCTATGTATGGCAACAGGGGAAAGTGGCTGCACACATATGAGTAGCAGTTGCTATATCTTTTTATAGAAAAACTTTTTGGTTGGAGGCTAAGGATGTTTACTGAGAAGAGATTACCATTTGAAGTAGGGAAACAAGATAATTTTTATGATAAGTTGAATGAGTGGATTGGAGATGTGTTTTACGACATCCTTCCGGAAAAAGGCTTTGAAGAACGTGATGAACAAATTTTTATGGCGTTTCAATTAGAGCGTGCTTTCCAAGAAAAGAAAGTAATGTTCGCAGAGGCAGGCGTAGGGACAGGGAAAACAATTGTATATCTTCTATATGCAATTTGTTATGCACGTTATACTGGAAAGCCAGCGATTATCGCTTGTGCAGATGAAACGTTAATTGAGCAGCTTGTGAAAGAAGAAGGGGACATTGCTAAATTATCTGAGGCATTAGGACTATCTGTTGATGTTAGACTTGCGAAATCGATGGATAACTATTTATGTTTGCGTAAACTTGAAGATGTTATGAGTGGACGAGCTCCAGAGGTAATTGAAGACGTATACTACGAATTACCGCAGTTTGTATTTGACCACGGTACGATGCAAAACTTTACTCACTACGGTGATCGAAAAGAATTTCCGCTTTTAAATGATGAAGAATGGTCAAAAGTGAATTGGGATTACTTCCAAGATTGCTTCACTTGTGATTCTCGTCATCGTTGCGGGCAAACTCTATCACGTGAACATTATCGTAAAGCGGCAGATTTAATTATTTGTTCTCAAGATTTCTATATGGATCATATTTGGACGTACGATGCTCGTAAGCGTGAAGGACAAATTCCGTTATTACCAGAAAGTAGTTGCGTTGTATTCGATGAAGGACATCTTGTAGAGTATGCAGCACAAAAAGCTTTAACGTATCGTTTAAAGCAAACGATGATGGAACAACTATTAACGAGATTGCTACAAAACGATATTCGTGAAGAGTTTGCACATTTAGTAGAAGAAACAATTTGGCAAACTGAACGATTCTTTGATGTGTTACAAGAGAATAAAAAGGAAATTGCCGGTTCTGATCGTCTAGAAATTACTGTGACAGAAAAAGTAACGGCTGAAGCGAAGCGACTTTATGCAAAAATCGGTGAAGTCGGTGATGCATTAGTATTTGAAAGTGAAATGCATACAGTAAACACGTATGATTTAAATATCGTTGATGAGCATTTAGATGTGTTAGAACATTCACTTCGTTTGTTTATGCACGAGAAGAATGTAATTACGTGGGGTGAAGAAGGTGATGGAGCCTTCACGTTAGTAATTATGCCGCGTGCAGTTGAAGAAGTATTACAAGAGAAAGTATTCTCGAAGAAAATCCCGTATATTTTCTCTTCTGCTACATTATCTAACAACGATTCATTCGCATTTACAGCAAATAGCCTAGGGGTAAAAGATTATTTATCATTCTCAGTTGCCTCACCATTTGATTACGAAGAACAAATGGCAGTAAACTTACTATCACATACGAAAGAAAATGAATGGGAAAGAAAGTGTCAATATACACTTGAAAATATACAGAAAACAAATGGACGTACGCTCGTATTATTCCGTACAACGCAAGAACTTGCAGCGTTCAAAGAATATGTAAGTAAAGAACAAATGTCCGTTCCGTTCTTATATGAAGGGGACCAAGAAATTAGTCAGCTCGTTTCTCGTTTCCAAAATGAAGAAGAGACTGTACTTTGTGCCGTTCATTTATGGGAAGGTTTAGATATTCCTGGTTCATCATTATCACATGTTATTATTTGGTCATTACCATTCCCTCCAAACGATCCTGTGTTTGAAGCGAAGCGTAAGCACGTAAATGATCCATTCTGGGATGTAGATGTACCATATATGATTTTACGTCTTCGTCAAGGGATTGGCCGTTTAATTCGTACGAGCGACGATAAAGGTGCTATATCAATCTTCTTATCTGATACAGAAGATGAAAAAGTGGTAGAAGCGGTGAAAAACGTACTACCAGTAGAAGGTAAAGAATTGTAAGGAGAAAGCTTGGCGCTTGCCAAGCTTTTTTTCTATTATAAAAGGAATTTATGTTTCCATGTCGAATTAAGTTTGAGGTAGAAAAGGGAGGTTTTTATACGATGACAGTTGCTACATATGAAGTAGAAAAACAATTTTTAGCATATGTGAAGAAGATAGAGAATTATGGAGAGGCATTAAGCTTAATGTTTTGGGACTTAAGAACAGGTGCGCCTAAAAAAGGTGTGGACCAGCGTTCAGAAGTAATCGGCATGCTTTCATCAGAAGTGTTTGTTATGTCGACTTCAGATGAGATGGGAAATTATTTAAAAGAGCTTGAAGCTTTAATAAGTGAAAATAAACTTTCTGAAACGACGCAGAAAATGGTTGAAGAATGTCGTAAAGAATATGATAGAAATAAGAAAATTCCACAAGCGGAATATGAAGAGTATGTAAAATTAGAAGCGAAAGCAGAAAGTGTATGGGAAGAAGCTCGCGAAAAATCTGATTTTGAAATGTTTCGTCCATATTTAGAAAAAATTGTTGAATTCAAAAAGAAATTTATTACATATTGGGGTTACGAAACATATAAATATAATACTTTATTAGACATGTATGAGCCTGGTATTACAGTAGAGGTATTAGATCATGTATTTGGTCAACTTCGTGAGCGTATCGTTCCGCTCGTAAAAGAAATATCAGAGTCGCAAAAAAGATTAAAGACAAGCGCTTTATCAGAACATTTTTCAAAAGAAAAACAAAAAAACTTTACATTAGAGCTATTAAAGCAATTGAATTATGACTTTGAAGCAGGTCGTCTTGATGAAACGGTACATCCTTTCGAGATTACATTAAATAGAGGGGATGTTCGTATTACGACACGCTATGATGAAAAAGATTTCCGTATGGCTGTGTTTGGAACAATTCATGAATGTGGTCATGCTGTATATGAACAAAATATTGCAGAGAAATTTGAAGGTACACCGCTATGTAGCGGTACATCTATGGGTATTCATGAGTCACAATCATTGTTCTTTGAGAACTTTATCGGTCGTAATAAATCATTCTGGAAGAAAAATTATGATTTATTAAAAGAGTATAGCGATGGTCAATTCAATGATATATCAGTAGATGAGTTTTATGATGCGATTAACGAATCAAAGCCGTCGTTTATTCGCATAGAAGCAGATGAGCTTACATATCCGCTTCACGTTATGGTTCGTTATGAACTTGAGAAAGAATTATTTGATGGCACATTACAAGTGAAGGATTTACCAGTGGCTTGGAATGATAAGATGGAGGCATATTTAGGAATTCGTCCAGCAAACGATGCACAAGGTGTATTGCAAGATGTTCACTGGGCTGGTGGTTCATTTGGATACTTCCCATCTTATGCGCTTGGTTATATGTATGCAGCACAATTTAAGCAAAGAATGTTAAAAGACATTCCGAACTTTGATGCATTATTAGAAGAAGGAAACGTAACACCAATTCGTGAATGGTTAACAGAAAACATTCACCAATACGGTAAAACGAAAAAGCCACTTGAAATTTTAGAAGATGTAACAGGCGAAGGATTAAATGCAAACTACTTAGCTGATTATTTAGAAGCGAAATATAAAGAGATTTATGAGTTGTAAAAAAGAGCTGCTGAATTGCAGCTCTTTTTTTAAAGGGGGTAGAAGAATGGTTTATACATATACAGTAATGACGCAAGAAGAAGCAGAAGAAATTGCATATAACTGGCATTATGAAGGGGAATATTCTTTTTATGATATAGAGGCAGATGAAGAAGATTTAGCTGAATTTTTACATGATGAGAGTAGAGGGGATCATACATTTTCTGTGAAGGAAAATGGCACTCTCATTGGTTATTTTACTGTTTGTAAAATAAATGATGGAACGGTTGATATAGGTCTTGGAATGAGACCTAATATAACTGGGAACGGATTTGGTTTACAGTTTATAAACGCTATACTAGCTTTTAGTAAAGAAAGATACAGTTGCAAGTATATAACATTATCAGTAGCCACATTTAATGAGAGAGCAATCAAAGTGTATAAAAGAGCAGGATTTGAAGCAGTTGGGACGTTTATACAGAAAACAAACGGAAGTTGTTTCGAGTTTTTGAAAATGAGTTATATATGTAAAAATGATTAAAAAACAGAAGAATCTCCTTCTGTTTTTTTTATGCAGAAATAAATCATACTTTTTGTAATTGGAAGTTTTGAAATTTTGGAAGAGGATGTGTATGATTGAAGTTTAATAGTAAATAGCAAGTTTAGTAAGGAGAGACAGCATGAGTATAATTAAAACGAAAAATGAAATAGATTTAATGCATGAATCTGGAAAATTACTTGCTTCATGTCATAGAGAAATTGCGAAAATAATGAAACCGGGTATTACGACAAAAGAAATTAATACGTTTATTGAAGCATATTTAGAAGAGCATGGTGCAACATCTGAGCAGAAAGGTTACAACGGATATCCATATGCGATATGTGCATCTGTAAACGATGAAATGTGTCATGGGTTTCCGGCCGATGTTCCTTTAACTGAGGGTGATATTGTAACAATTGATATGGTAGTAAACTTAAATGGTGGTCTTTCAGATTCTGCTTGGACGTACGTAGTGGGAGATAGTTCTGATGAAGTGAAAAAGTTATTGTTAGTAGCTGAAAGTGCTTTGTATAAAGGGATTAATCAGGCCACAATCGGTAACCATGTCGGGGATATTGGTTATGTAATTGAAAGTTATGTAGCCGCTGAAGGATTTTCGGTTGCAAGAGACTTTACGGGGCATGGGATTGGTAAGGAGATTCATGAAGAACCAGCAATTTTTCATTTTGGGAAGCCAGGACAAGGGCCTAAGCTACAAGAAGGAATGGTAATTACAATTGAACCCATTGTAAATGTAGGTATGCGCTATTCGAAAGTAGATTTAAATGGATGGACTGCAAGAACGATGGACGGGAAATTATCAGCTCAATATGAGCATACAATTGCGATTACAACAGATGGGCCAATCATTTTAACGAAGTTATAATTGGGAATGAAAGAGTTTACAAAACTCGAACGAAAATAATGATTTCATAAAATTTGTACGTGTTTTGTTAATAAATGCTTTTCAAAGTATAAAAAGTGCGTTATAATCCATCTATAAAATAAATAGTTAGCTACACTCATATAATCGCGGGGATATGGCCTGCAAGTTTCTACCGAAGTACCGTAAATACTTTGACTATGAGTGAGGACGAATATATTTGCTTGTTTAGCATTCTTTTTTTGCGAAACTCCAAAAGCGCGTCTCTCACTTGTAACGAGTGGTGGCGGCTTTTGGAGTTTTTTATTGCATAAGAGGGGGAACAAACATGAAAGTATTACAAGAAAAGATTTTGAACGAAGGAAAGGTTTTATCTGGTGACGTATTAAAGGTAGATGCATTTTTAAATCATCAAATTGACCCAGTACTTATGCAAGAGATCGGAAAAGAATTTGCTAAACGTTTTAAAGAAGAGAACATTACAAAAATCGTAACGATTGAATCTTCAGGCATTGCACCGGCAGTTATGGCTGCATTAGAACTTGGTGTAAAAGTAATCTTTGCAAGAAAACGTAAATCGTTAACGTTACAAGATAATATGTACGTTGCAAACGTATATTCATTTACGAAACAAGAAACGAATGAAATTTCATTATCCCGAAATCATATCGATGAAAATGATCGCGTTTTAATTATCGATGACTTTTTAGCGAACGGTCAGGCTGCTTTAGGTTTAATGAGCCTAGTAGAGCAAGCAGGAGCAAGTATCGCAGGGATTGGTATTGTTATTGAAAAAGCATTTCAAGATGGAGGAAAGAAGCTTCGTGAACAAGGCGTTCGTGTTGAATCACTAGCAGAAATTGCATCACTTGATAACGGCACAGTTACATTTGTACAGCAAGAAACTGCGGGGGTGAAATAAACGATGAAGCAACATCCATTTAAAATCGCATCGCTTGGTATGCAGCATATGCTTGCTATGTATGCGGGCGCGATTATCGTTCCGCTTATTGTGGGCGGTGGACTTGGTTTAAATCAAAAAGAGTTAACGTATTTAGTCTCAATTGATTTATTAATGTGCGGCGTTGCGACAATTTTACAAGCATTATCAAATCGCTTTTTCGGTATTGGACTTCCCGTTGTACTCGGTTGTACATTTACAGCGGTTGGCCCGATGATTGCAATCGGAAAACAATACGGTGTGTCTTCTATTTATGGAGCAATTATTGCTGCCGGGTTATTCGTTGTTATTTTTGCGAAATTATTTGGAAAGCTTGTAAAACTGTTTCCACCTGTTGTAACAGGATCTGTCGTTACCGTAATTGGAGTTACACTTGTTCCAGCAGCAATTAATGATATGGCTGGAGGAGTAGGAAGTAAGGATTTCGGTAGTCTTGAAAATTTAGCATTAGCATTTGGTGTGTTACTATTTATCATCATTATGTATCGTTTCTTTGACGGGTTTATCCGTTCAATCTCTATTTTACTAGGTCTTTTATTCGGTACAATCGTTGCAGCATTTATGGGGAAAGTAAGCTTGCAAGCGGTTGGAGAGGCTGATTGGTTCCACGGTATTCAGCCATTTTACTTCGGCACACCGACATTTGAATTAACACCAATCATTACGATGATTCTTGTTGCTTGCGTAGGAATTGTAGAAGCAACAGGTGTATATTTTGCATTATCTGATATTTGTAATAAAAAAATCGGTGAAAAAGAATTAACAAAAGGCTATCGTGCAGAAGGATTAGCGATGGTGTTAGGTGGTATTTTCAACGCATTTCCATATACAACTTACTCTCAAAACGTAGGACTTGTTCAATTAACTGGAGTAAGAAATCGCGTTATTATTTATACTTGCGGTGGTATGCTAATCGTTCTTGGATTTATTCCTAAAATCGCAGCCATTACAACAATTATTCCGAAATCAGTACTTGGCGGTGCTATGCTCGCAATGTTCGGTATGGTAATGGCATACGGTATTAAAATGTTAAGTAGCGTTGATTTTGGCAAACAAGAAAACTTATTAATTGTTGCATGTTCTGTCGGAATCGGCCTTGGAGTTACGGTCGTTCCAACGTTATTCTCACAACTTCCTGAAAACATTCGTATTTTAACTGATAACGGAATTGTACTTGGAAGTGCGTCAGCAGTATTGTTAAATATCGTGTTTAATATGGTGCCACAGCGTAAAGTGAAAGTAAAGGATGAACCAGTTCCGATACAAAGTGCAGTAAGAGAAGCGTAAAAAAGCAAGGTCTCGTTATGAGACCTTGCTTTTCTTTTTAAGTGGCATCATCTTTCCATACGTACCAAGGCGCCATACATATTCAAGTGGCCCGTACTGGTAATGAGAAAGCCACCAGCGGCTAATAAAGATTTGTAACGTATAGAAACTGATACAAAATAGTGGTCCTATCCATAATGGAGCAAGATAATCATTTTTGAATAGTAGCCCGAATACAAGTAATGTAACAATTGTATGTGAGATGTAATTCGTTAACGCCATTCGTCCAACGTATTGGAATGGACGTAATAAGTTTTGCCATTTTTCTTTTTGTAATAAGCGCATGAGCGTGACAATGTAGAAGATGAATAATGTTTTTCCGCTTATCATCGTAATACCCATAAGAGAAAATGGTGTGTATGGCTGATTATTCATAAAGAAATAAACCATAATAAACCACATCGGTAATGTTAGAATGAACATAATAATTTGCAACTTTTTGAGCTTTGGATCTAATTCTTTTGCACGGCGGAAAATATCTTTTTTACCGGCATATAATCCGAGTAAAAACAATCCTAGTGTTTCAGGAAGCATAATAAGACTGTTACTTATTGCTTCAGAATAGAAAGAATGGAATCTGTCTGTAATTTGTAAGACCCAGTTTTCTAACGGCATAATTGCTGTAGAAAGACCTAATTCATCTACCGGCATGAGTAACATAAGAAGAGAGCCTAATAATGTGAACAATTGCATGAAACTTAATAGTACAATTGCCCAGATTAAAATAGTTCGTGGCGCTCTTTTATAAAATAAAAATAAGAAAAATCCAGTAATTGCATAAGTATGTAAAATGTCTCCGTCCCATAAAAGAACGTAATGCAAGAAACCAAATAATAATAAAATAAGCAAGCGACGAACAAATAAAGTTTTTGGACGATCTGTTTTCGCTTCAGCACGAGTCATAAAAATGTAAAAGCCTAGGCCGAATAAAAATGAAAAGATAGTATAAAACTTTGTTTGAATAAACATATCGTAAAATAGGCGGATGTAGCTGTCTATCCCTTCGTAAATTCCTGTAATATCACGTGAGTCAACTCCGGCAATAACCGGCCAATTAACAAGAAAAATACCTAGTACAGCTATTCCTCTAATAATATCGATGGAGTGTATCCTCTCGCTTTGCGTGAGATTTTGTGTCATTATTTTCCTCCTTGTTAAGTAATTCCCTTTTATTATACAAAATGTAAGATGGAGGGTATAGGGTATATTTCCATTTTTTAAAACTGTTAAGAAAGGTATTATGAGATATAATAAGAGTGCACAACAAGTTTTTAACTTCTTCAAAACAGGCAGTGAAGCTCCTTCTTATAAGGGGCTTTCTTTATGAAAGTTGTTGATAATGATTCTCTTTAATGATAAAATATATTCAAAAGTGATAATCATTATCAAAAAGGTTGGTGCGTGAGTATGGTATATGCATTAGTAGCAGGTACGGTCGCTGTATATGCAGTAATTGCGAAGTATGTTTTAAATGGAGTAGGAACAGTAAAATGAATGATATGACATAAAATCCCTTTCATTTGTAAAAAGAATGAAAGGGATTTTTTATTTTTTAATGAGAATATGCTGAAAATTTAGTATGATAGTAAAGTGAAACTGTAATGAGTGGAGAGGTTCATCTTTTACTGATTATTAGTTTGCAAATAGCGGGATAAAGTATATACATCTTGGATAAAGGGGAACAAGGGGATGACAAACATAGTACAGACAAACGGTATGAAAAAACTTGTTTGTTTTTATGAAGAGTGGCAAAAACACGGCGATGCAGAGAATAGCTTAAAGTTGTTTGAAGTAATTCAAAAATATAAACAAGAACAGCTTATGATAGCGTTCTGCGGTCACTTCTCTGCAGGGAAATCAACGATGATGAATCATCTATATAAAGCGCAGTTATTACCAACAAGTCCGATTCCGACGAGCGCTAACGTTGTCAAGATTGAAAAAGGAATGGATCGTGTTGTTGTAACAGTTAAATCTGGAGAACAGTATGAGTATGATGGTGCATATTCAGCTGAAGAATTAAAACAAATTTGTAAAGACGGTGATGAGGTAATTGGTGTTCATATTTACCGTAATGATGCGCCAATCCCTGAAGGGGTTATGCTAGTTGATACACCGGGGATTGATTCAACAGATGATGCCCATCAACTAGCAACAGAATCGACACTTCATTTAGCAGACGTTATTTTCTATATGATGGATTATAACCATGTCCAATCGGAAGTGAATTTGCAATTTGTTAAAGAATTGAAACAACGTAATAAAACGGTTTATCTCGTTGTAAACCAAATAGATAAACATAAAGAAAATGAATTATCGTTTGAGAATTATCAGGATAGTGTAAAACAATCGTTCTCTAACTGGGATATTGAAGTAGATGGTGTTTATTATACGTCATTAAGAATGATGAACCATCCACATAATGAAATTGGGAACTTAGAAGCGTTAATAACTTCTATTATGGAAGAAAAAGAACAGTATGTAAGAAATGGAATGGAAAGAGAAACAGAATATTTATTGGGAGAACATTTCTCGTTCATTCTTTCTGAAAATGAAAAGCATCTTTTGAAATATGAGGAAGAGTTAGCATCACCACTTTCGATTGCAGAGGTAGTTGAAAAAAAGGAAGAGCTAACTGAAACTAAAAATCGTGAGGCTAGTAAAGAATCTTATGTGAGAAACGAATTTATAAAAGGTTTGCAAGCTATATTAGATAACGCGTATTTAATGCCATTTGAAATGAGAGAAATGGCAAATGCGTATTTAGAAACGAAATTAACGAAATTTAAAGTTGGTTTGTTATTTGCGAAAGGGAAAACGGAACAAGAAAAACAGAGACGTTTAGAAGCATTTTATTCTGCTTTGCAAAAGACTGTTGAAACGCAACTTGATTTTCATGTGAAAGAATTTATTGTAGCTTTCTTAAAAGAAGAAGGATTGTTCACAGAGGAAATTGGAAAAGACATATATGCTTTAGAGATTGCTTTTGGACCAGAAATGTTGGCTGAAGTAATTAAACAAGGCGCCGGTTTCACTGGTGATTACTTACTTCTTTATACAGCGGATGTAGCGAATGAACTGAAGAAGCGTTATTTTATAAAAGCACAGCAAATTTTTGATAAGAGTGCGGTAGTTTTAAAGCAAAAGGTGAAGGTAGCAGTTGCTCGTATTGAAGAAGAAATTGAAACATACACGATGGTGCAAACGGCGAAAGAAACGCAAGTTCAATACAGTAATGATTTCGAGGAATATGAGGGGTATTTACAAAACATTTGGCATGATCATATTGCTACACCAGAAGGATTGCAAATAGATGAGATATTGCAAAATAAAAAACAAATTGTTAGTGAGAAATTCACACTACAAGAGCAAGAAGTCGTAAGTGGTAACGTAATGGATCGTGAGGAAGAGCTGAAAGGAACGGCAGTATTAAATATTCAACGTATACTAGAAAAAGTAAAAAAAGCTGAAACAATATTAGAACCATTGCCTGCACTGAAGCATGTACAGCAAGAGGTAATAGAAAAAAGACGCCGTGTGGAAACGAAACAATTTACAGTAGCATTATTCGGAGCTTTTAGTGCGGGGAAATCATCATTTGCCAACGCATTGCTAGGTGATAAGGTGCTTCCTGTCTCACCAAATCCGACGACGGCAACGATTAATCAAATTTTGCCAGTCACAGAGGAAAAACCACACGGAACAGTAATTGTTCAGTTTAAATCAAAACAGGCGCTATTAGAAGATATGAAAGCTGTTTATAAGCTGTTTCATTATGAAATTAATACGTTAGAAGAAGCGTTATCGCAAATCGAAAAAATTATAAAATATCCGTCACCAAGCGGGAAGCAAAAAACAACATTTAGCTTTTTACGAGCGGTACAAAAAGGATATGATGCAGTTTCTACTCATTTAGGAGAACAAGTACAAGTTACATTAGAAGAGTTCTCTGATTATGTAGCAAATGAGGAAAAATCATGTTTTGTTGAGTATATGGAGCTTTATTATGATTGTGCTTTAACAAGGCAGGGGGTAGCGCTTGTAGATACGCCAGGAGCGGATTCTATTAACGCACGTCATACGGACGTTGCCTTCCAATACATTAAAAATGCAGATGCTATTTTATTTGTAACATATTATAACCATGTGTTTTCACGTGCTGATCGTGAATTTTTAATTCAGCTCGGTCGTGTAAAGGATACTTTTGCACTTGATAAAATGTTCTTCTTAATTAATGCCGCTGATTTAGCACAGTCTGAGGAAGAACTTGAAATGGTAAAAGGTTACATCGCAGATCAGCTACTGCAATACGGTATTAGAAATCCGCGTTTATTTGCAATTTCAAGTTTATGTGCGCTTGAAGAGAAACAAGGAATGAATATAGAAAAAGAGAAGTACGGTATTTTACAAAACTCTGGAATTGCTAAGTTTGAAGAATCGTTCACGTCATTTATGATGAGAGATTTAATGCTTGTGTCTGTGCATGCTCTATATGGCGCATTACAAGGAGCAAATCATCTCCTTGTCAATATGATAAACGGTGCAAAGCAGGGGAATGATGAAAAAGAGAAGCAAACAAAAAAATATGAAGCAGAGCGTGATCAGCTACTTCATATCATTTCATCATATAGCGTGCTAGCTGAAGAACAAGCGATGCAAAATGAAGTGAAAGAATTACTTTATTACGTGCAACAACGCTTATTCCTACGCTATAACGATGTGTTTACTGAATTTATTAATCCAGCGTCACTTCGAACAGATGGAAATGTAAAAGTGCAGTTACAACAGTGCGTTATGGAATTAGTAGCATTTATTCAGCATGATTTATTACAAGAAATGCGTGCGACATCATTACGCCTTGAAAAGTGGATAGATGAAGCGATGAAGCGTGCAAAGGATGAAATTGTAGTGAACTGCAAAGTAGAAAATGAATCAATTTCTATGAGTGGAACAGTGGAGTATGAATATAAAGATATTACACATAAAGAACCGTTCCCTTCAGTTGAAATAAAAGATTTCAAAAAAGCACTAGCACATTTCAAAAATGAGAAAAGCTTTTTTGAAAAAAATGATAAAGCTCTTATGCAAGAGGACGCAAAATTGGTATTAGAACCGTTCGTATCAAACTATGTAGCAGATGAAAAAGATTTATTTGTTCATCATTATAAGCAAGAGTGGGATGTAAAATGGAATTTATTCCAAACAGTGATGCAGCAAGATGTAATGAATTATTATGAAAGTATATTATTTGCATTGGCTGAAACGATTGATGTATCACTATATGAACAAAGTAAAGAACAACTGCAAAATCAGTTAGTAGAAATTGAAAAAGAAATTTATGTTAAATAGTTGTTATGAGAAAAATATTCGTTCAATTTTCTTTTGTAGTACAGTATCTAAAGATTTTACAAACCCTGCAAATTCATCAGTAGAAATCATATGAGTAAGAACGAGTCGTCTGCCGTCTGGTGTTTCACCGCATAAGACGAATGAAGAAAATTCATATGTTTTGTTTTCTACTACTAATTTTGGATAGGAATACGAGTCGCTTTTCTTCTTCTTTCCATCAATAGAGATGACGTTGCACTTTTTCTCATTGTTGTCCATGGTGAATCCCTCCTTTCTATTACTTATGGTAGACAAGGAGGGTTTAGAACAATAGAGAAGGGGGAATTTTTATGCCTGTTGTAATAGAGAATATTTCAAAAGAAGCTATACCGAAATCTTTATTGCTACTTGCTGATCCGAGTGAACAGCAAATTAATACATATGTGCAAAGAGGATTAACATATGTAGCTAAGCAAGAGGACCGAGTTGTCGGTGTATATGTTCTTTTGGAAACAAGGCCGAAGACGATGGAAATTATGAATATTGCGGTTGTAGAGCATTTGCAAGGAAAAGGGATTGGAAAGAAGCTATTGAAGCATGCTGTAGAAACTGCTAAAGGATATGGTATGTCTAAACTTGAAGTTGGTACGGGTAATTCTAGTGTTTCACAGCTTGCCTTATATCAAAAATGTGGATTTCGTATTTTTTCTATTGATTTTGATTACTTTTCGAAGCATTATGAAGAAGAGATTATTGAAAATGGGATTGTATGTCGTGATATGATTCGACTTGCAATGGAATTGAATGAGAAAGTATAACTTATTTATTAGGGGGAAGAGAAGATGGAAGTACATAAAGCAATTACAGCACATTCTCGTAAACAAAATGAAAGTGTAAAAGCATGTTTACAATTAGATGCGCAGCGTGAAGCAGCTATTGAAGCAGCCGTATCTCTTGCGTCAAATGGGAAAGAATTTTCGGTTGATGTCATTAATGTTGTAACGAAGCAAATTAATGATCTTGCAAAAAATGGTGTCACACTACAGCGTAAATATGTTACAGAAGAAATGGTTATGGAGTATGTAAGTCGTTTGCAAGAGAAAGAAGGTCGTTAAAGATGATAGTTACAGTCGAATGGTTACGTGAGCATATAGAAGATGAGAACGTCCGTATAATCGATTGTCGTTTTGATTTAGCGAATCCTAATTGGGGTAGAGAAAAGTATGAGGAAGAACATATTCTTCATGCGTTATATTTTGATTTGAATTTAGATTTATCAGGTCCTGTAACAGAACATGGTGGTCGCCATCCATTACCGAATATTGAAGAGTTTGCAGACAAGCTTTCACAAGCTGGTATTGATGAACATACGACAGTAATTGCGTATGACAGTCAAGCTGGCGCAAATGCTTCTCGTTTATGGTGGTTACTCCGTTATGTAGGACATGAGAAAGTATATATATTAGACGGCGGATTTCCTGCTTGGAAAGAGAATGGATTACATATAACAGCGGAAGTTCCTGTTGTTATACGAAAAACATTCAGAGCAAACATACAAGGTCATATGCTTGTATCGATGGAAACGGTCAGAGAAAATATCCATGCAGGTGCAGATGTTACGTTAATTGATTCTAGAGAACCGAAACGTTATGCTGGTGTAGAGGAACTTGTTGATCCGAAAGCAGGACATATTCCGACAGCAGTAAACTATTTTTGGAAGGATGGAGTGCTAGAATCAGGACATTTTAAAAATGGAGCTGAGCAACAGGAGCGATTCCAAAATCTTTCAAGAGATAAGGAAACAATTGTGTATTGTGGTTCTGGTGTTACAGCGTGTCCAAATATCCTTGCATTGAGATTAGCTGGATTCAAAAATGTTAAATTGTATGCAGGTAGCTGGAGTGATTGGATTTCTTATCCAGAAAATCAAATTGCAAAAGAAGAAGATTAATCACTTGCATGCGAAAAAAATTTGTATTAAAATAAGGTCACAAGCAAGAGATTGCTCGAAAAAGATTGTATTTTACACATTGGAAACAATGTGATAATATAACGACAAGTAAATAATACATCCTGCGGTGTACGTAACTTATTTATGTCTAAAACCGATGTTAGTTATACGGAAGCTCAATATTTAGCGACCATCATCAAGCCTTCCTTGTGGAGGAAGATGTACGGTAACTGTGAGGGCATCCACCTGCGAGTAGCGGGTTTTTGGACATTTACGAGGAGCGGCACGTGCGGGGGTCTTATTTCAACTAAACTTATATACAATTCCTACGGTGTACGTAGCTTATGCATGTCTTAAACCAATAAGTTTAATATGGAAGTTCAATATTTAAATGTAGCTAACATGCCATCTTTTTAAGAGGGAAGTTACAAACATTTGTGAGAGCATCCACCTGTGAGAGCAGGTTTATGGACATCTAGAGAGAACGGCATATGTGGGACTATATAAAAACCTTACGTTTTATACGTAAGGTTTTTTTGTTGCATAAAAATGTCAATGTTATCTTGATTCACCTGTGAAGTTTCCATAATAAATATAGCACTTTCTGTCTTCATCAATCTCTCTTGAATCTAAGGCGAACTCCATATGTATGCCGTCGCGCTGAATATATATAATATCTGAATGAAGGGAAGGTAAAAGTTCTTCATAGTTCCATACATCTTTACTATCAACTATGCTTGAGCTCGTTTCTCTGAGCTCTCTAATTTCAAAACCTATATGGGAGTATGTAGGATCTGAAGGATCATTTGCAAAAACTTCTTTTTGAATATATATAACTACCGTTCCATCTGGATCTACCGAAGTTGCAGTAACAACATATGTATTTTTCTCTTTTATAAAATATTCACAAGTCATGCGTGCGATGATTTCAGAGTTAGAAATATTTGCGTAGTTCCATAAAGCAGGGTACCCGTTTGTTTCATCGTTGAGCCGATATTCTAAGCGCATTTTATCCCTCTTCTTCCTTTTTCTTCTACTTTATCATGGCTTCTTATATAATAGAAATATATTTTATAAAGGGGAGTGCGAAGGTGACAAAAACGAAATGGCTAGTAGGCGGTGTGTTAACGTCTTTAATGACGGGCACCTTATTTGGCTGTGCACAAGATGTTCCCCCCGAACCGAATGATGGCAGTTGTTCTGATTGGGATTGGGATGATGAACTTGGGGTATGGCAGTGTGATGATAGTAGTTCAGGTTATCGAGGACATTACTTTTATGGCGGAACATACTATAAAAATAAATCCACTTTCAAAAATTCATCAGCGTTTAAATCGTACCAATCTTCTTCCGAATTTAAAGGTGGAATTGGAAGTGGTTCGAAGGGTGGATTCGGAGGATAAAATATGTCGCAATACATAAAGAAACGAAAAGAATTTTATGCGAAATATCCAAATTTTTGGTCGGATTTATATGAAAGTGAGTATAGTTTGTTTCATGTTTTTTCAATAACAGAAAAAACTGTGAGACAAATACAATTAGCAACTGAACGAATGGGGAAAATATTTTTTAAGACTGCTAGAATTCTTCGGAGTTTATCTGACGAGCAGCTTCTAGAGTTTGGTTTTCCACCTGCAAGCCTACCTTTTATTAGAATAAAAGGGCTGTATCCTGAATCTGTTATTTCACGATTTGATTTCGTCTTAACAGGTGATAACCAAATTAAAATGCTTGAGTTTAACAGCGATACACCAACTTTTATTATGGAATGCTTTCAAATGAATGGGGAAATTTGTGAAGAGTTAGGCTATGATGATCCAAATTTGGGTCAAGAACGATTACTTTCTTCTGGTGTTACAAAAGCCGTAATGGAAGCGATAAAGGGAATAGATAATCCAAATGTTGTTTTTACAGCACATCATGAGCATATAGAGGATTGGAATACGACTATATATTTGAGTCAGCTATGCCATGTTGAAAATAAAGTAGTGCCAATGTCAGAACTTAGAATTACAAAGGATGCTTTAGTGGATAGGGATGGAGTGCAGATTGATGTTTTATATCGCCAAACATATCCGGTAGAAGATTTAGTTGAGGATCAAGATCCTGAAACAGGAGATTTAGTAGGTGTGGAACTGCTACAACTTGTAAAAGCGGGAAAGCTTTTTATCATAAATCCTTTGTCAGCATTTTTACTTCAGCCAAAATCAATTCAGTGTCTTATTTGGGGATTAGCAGAAGAAGGGGCTTTTTATACACGTGAGGAACAACAGTGGATTAAAGAATATATGTTACCTACTTATTTAGAACCAGATTTATTTTTAGGAAAAGGTTCTTTCGTCCAAAAGCCTTCATTTGGTAGAGAAGGAGACACAATTACAATTCGTGATAAGGAAAAAAATATTATGATTCAAAATGTACATCAAACATATAAATCGTCACTTCCGATATTTCAAAAGTATACAGAACTTCCAGTCATATTTTTGGAAACTGAAAAAGGAATGGAGAAATTATCGTATGTGTTTGGTTCGTTTTTAATCGCTGGAAAAGCGAGTAGTATCGGTATTCGCGCTGGGGAAAAAATTACGGGGAATGAATCGTACTATTTACCGGTAGGTATGAAAAAGGAGGAAAAAAATGATTAATTTTTTATTATATTTAGCAGTAACACTCGGACTTTTAGGCGTTGGTCTCTTCCTAATGGAAGTGACAACGAAAGTAAAGGAATTTAAGTTAATGGCTCAAGGAAATAAGGCGGTAAGCTATGTGCTGGGAGGAAGATTACTTGGGCTAGCAATTGTTTTATATTCGACAGCAGCTAATTCCATTTCACTTCTTGATATGGTTTCATGGGGAGCTGTTGGGATCTTGGCTCAAATTATTGTCTTTTATTTAGCTGAGTGGCTTACACCACGCTTTAATATAAACAAAAGTCTCGAAGAAGATAATCAAGCGGTCGGCCTTTTTCTTATGTTTTTATCGCTTGCAATTGGGATTGTAATTGCTGGTTGTATAACGTATTAAAAACTTTACGTTAGTTTGTATGTAGTTTTACCATCCCTTTCGAAAAAATTGTAGGCTACTGTTGACATCTATTTTAAATAAGAGTAACATTTTCTATGTAATGAAAATAAGTCTCTGTTAGGTGAGGCTCCTGTATAGAGAAATGCTACTGCCCAAAAATGTCGAGAGACGCCAATGGGTCAACAGGAATGATCGAATTAAGGTTTTTCTTAACGTAGCTGGTAATGTACCTATGCTATACAGTGCTAAAACTCGACGAGGGAGAGGTCTGTAGATTTCTAATGATATTAGAAATCTCTTATTTGTGTATGTAATGGCCGCTACTCTCTTAAGAGTAGGGGTCTTTTTTGTTACCAATCTATGAGTAATTTCATAGTATAAACTATAAAAATAAACGAGGAGGTGAGGAGCATGTCGAATTCTGACTCGGTTCCGTTACCCATATACTTCAAATCAAAAATATATGATGTAGGCAGGAAACGACTTGTTCCTCCCTCTATATTTATCATAATGTAGCGTTTATTTACATATTTAAGCGCTAAACACTTTCACGATAAAGTGGATAAATTGAGAAACAAAGCGTTTCTTCCTATGTTGTAAAGGAGGAGACGATAATATGTTATATGCAAACAAAACTGTGGGTAACACATCATATAAACTAAGTAAAAAATCAATGAAAGAACAAACAATGCTTCAAAAAAATAAAGATTTATTAATTGAAATCGCAACAAGAGATGTGAAATCTGTATTTGCGTATTTTAAAACAACTAGAGACGGCCTATCCATGAAAGAAGCGCAAAAGCGTATTCAAGTATACGGTCGAAATGAATTGATTTCAAAAAGAGCACGTATTGCAGAAGTAATGATAAAACTAAGCGGAATGATTCCAGGTCTTTCAAAACAACATGTGCGTGATGGATTACAATGTGAGAAAATTACTGTGTCTCGAGTAGAATGTTCGAGTGTAACAGGTTTAAACGGTGAATTGAAAATGATGAATTTGCCAGTACAAGAGCTTGTTCCTGGTGATATGATTTTTCTTTCAGAAGGTGATACAGTACCAGCAGATGTACGTATCATTTATGCGAATGATTTATTAGTAAATGAATCTGTCCTAACAGGAAACGATGCAAGTGTTGAGAAATTTGAAAGTTGCTATCATCTTGAGCGTAAACGATTTATTCCTTTAAAACGAATGAAAGACTATAATCCACTTGAACTTGAAAACGTGTGTTTCAAAGGGACATATATTGTTGGCGGAAATGCAAAGGCTGTCGTTGTTTCGACTGGGAAAAATACGTATGCAGGAATTCTTCATACTTGTAGTAGTAGAATGTCTTAATGTGTAAATGATGCTAAATATACAAAAACAATGTATAATAGACAAAGTTGAAAAAACGTAGAATGGTAATCTATTTATATAACCTTACGTCATAACGTGGGGTTATTATTTTTTGGTAGGAGAGGGATTATGAAAAAGGTATTATTAGTTGATGGTATGGCACTATTATTTCGTGCTTTTTATGCAACAAGTGTCTACGGACAATTTATGAAACGACAAGATGGTACCCCGACGAACGGGATTCATGGTTATATGAAACATTTATTAACAGCTATGCAAGCAATTGAACCGACACATATCGTAACATGCTGGGATATGGGAAGTACGACATTTAGAACAGAATCGTTCTCAAATTATAAGGCAAATCGTGCAGCGCCGCCAGAAGAATTAATTCCGCAATTTGATTTAGTACAAGAAATGACTGCTAAATTATCTATTCCGGTTATCGGTATGAAAGGGTATGAAGCAGATGATTGTATCGGTACGCTTGCAAAACAATACTGCAATGAAGCAGAAGTTTATATTTTAACAGGTGATACAGATTTACTTCAACTTGTTAATAAGAACGTTACAGTTATGCTTCTGCGTAAAGGAATAGGAAATTACGAGTATTACACACCAGAGAAAATCATGGAAGAGAAAGGTGTGGAACCGTGGCAAATCGTTCATGCGAAAGCTTTCATGGGAGATACGAGCGATAATTATCCAGGTGTAAAAGGTATCGGTGAAAAAACAGCGTATAAGCTTATTCAAGAGCATGGAACAGTATCCGCTGTACTAGAAAATGTGGAATCATTAACGAAAGCGCAACGTACGAAGATTGAAAGTGATTTAGAGAACTTAAATATTTCATTACAATTAGCACAAATTCATTGTGAAGTTCCTATTTCATGTTCACTAGAAGAAGGATTACACACAATGGATGAAGAAAAACTTAGATTCGTTTGTGAAGAAATGAATTGGGGAAGACCTGAAATATTAATAAATATGTTATAAGAAGTAGAAAGGCCGATTAAATATTTTTAATCGGCCTTTCTTTTTTGTTCACAAAGTTGTCAGAAAATAAACGAAATTTTCATGTGAAGTTCAAATGGAATTCACAACAATCAATTATTATAAGAACACACAGATAATTCTTTATCTTTTATATAAACCATCCCCCAAGGAGGAAAATGAAAATGCGAAAAAAAATGAGAAAATCCTTTAAACAATTATTAATAGAAAATAAACAATCTCTACTAACTAATAAGGAAAATATGAAAGAAATTGAAGAACGGATTGAGAAACGACATGTAGCATATAGCGCTACTAGTAATTGAGTATTATAATTTTGTTCGTGAAAAAAGCTTGTAATTTGGAGAGTATCCAAACTACAAGCTTTTTATTTTTTTGATTACCGCCACCAAATCCAAATGTAATTTCGTATATTTCGAGGAGTAATGCGTATAAAACGTTCACCGTCAAAGAAGCAATTTAAATTTGGAAGTGTCTCATCTGGATTTTCGGGAATAAAGGTGACGATGTTTTCGTTACTTGTAACGGTTACTGTAATTGGTGGGTCAGTAGGTGAGACTTGAAGTTGTAACGAAATATTGGCCGTATTTTTAAATTCATTATTAACAGGTGGACTTATCACTTGTACTGTGAATAACACGATAATTGTTTCATTTGGTTCCAAATGAGTAGCGATTAGGAAACCGACATTCGGATTTGCTAGTGGAGAGCGTTCACCATTAATCAAGACAGTTCCATTCATAAATTGTAAATCTGCTGGAATGGTATCTTGTAAAGAAACGTTTATAAGTGAAATGTTAGAAGTATTTGTAATTTGAACCGTGTAATCAAAATATTGATTTACATAAGCTGAGCTGACAGAAGCATTTTTTATTACTGCTGCAGTAATAAATTGAACTGGTATGCGGACAATGTTTGAATTAACGATGAAAGTAATAATTGGATCCTGTGGTGTCAATTGGAAAGCTGCTGTAACTGTTGCGGAATTGATAATCGTATTGTTCGAAGGAAGAGAAGTGACGAGAACTTCAAATGTTATCATTGCTACCGAATCAGCAGGTAAAGCGCCGATATTCATACCGGTGTCAGGACGAATATTAGGGATTTGGGTACCGTTAATTGTTACACTATTTTCTATAAATGTTGTACCAGCTGGAATCATATCTAAAACGGAAGTACTTACTGTAGGAATTGGGGAATGATTAACTATCTCTAATGTGAATGTAATAGTATCTCCTATAACGACGATAGATTTGTCAGCTGTTTTTTCAATGAGAACCATTGGATCAACGATTGTTGTTGTAACGATATTTGTTTGCTTTGTAATTGTAATAGGCGGTTCGGTTGGATCGATGGTAACAGTGTAGGAAACAGAAGCATCATTATTGATTGCAGATTGAAGAGTAGATGAAGATATTGTTATTTGGAACGTAATAATAATATCTTCATTAGGAGCAAGATTGCCTAACGGAATACCGTTTTCAGGATTCGCATTAGGCTGATTGATTCCGTTAATCGTAACACTACTAGTAACGAAGGTTGTATCTACTGGTACGGTGTCTATTACGAAAAGATCTTCAATCGTTACATTACCGCTATTCGTAATCGTAATTGTATACGTTAAAGTTTGACCAGGTAAGGCATTCGTTACATCAACAGACTTAATAGCAAAGACATTATCATTTTGGACAGTCGTTGTGACAGTATTTGTTGTAGTTGTATTCGTAACAGGTGCGTTATTTGGGTTGACTATATAGTTAAAGGTAGTAATTGCATTGTTGTTGAGTTCATTAGGCGTTGGGATAGAAGTCACAGAAACTTGGAATGAAGCGATAACATCTCCGCCAACAAGTATAGTGCCAATTGGTATGCCACTTACTGGATTAACTCCTGGAAGAGTTTCTCCGTTTACAATAACGCTATTTTCTATAAACGTAGTACCTTGAGGAATCATATCTTGAATGACTACATCATTTGCTGCAATATTACCAGTTTGATTTAGCGTAATCTGATACGTTAACGTATCACCGACTGTCGCAAATGCAAGATCAACAACTTTATTACTATTCAAATTCGCGTGATTAATTTCTGTTGTGGCAGCAGACGAAATGATAGTTTCGTTAATAGGTGGTCGATTCGGTACCGTGTATTGATATTCAATTGTACTCGTGTTAGAGATTGGATTTGTTTGCGGAATCGAAGTAACCCGTACTTGGAATAGAATAGTTGCTGTCGTATTAGGCGGAATGTTATCAATTGGTATACCGCTAAGTGGAGTGTCATTTGGACGAGCGTTTCCATTCACAATAACACTGTTCTCTATAAAGCTCGTATTTGCTGGGATGATATCTGTAACGATAATGTTTTCTACTTGTATATTCCCATTGTTTGTGATGGAAATTGTGTAAGGGATAATCGTTTGTAGGTCAGCGTATTGGATAGGTGTAGTTTTGGTCGCAATTACATTGGCAGAAATGACTTCAGTTAAGGTAATATTACTAGTCGATACTTGTTCTTCATTATTTATCGTATAACGAGAAGTTGATTGATTTTGAATGCGAATGCTAGCCGGAAAATCTACGACGGTAACAGAGAATGTGACTGGGATAGAAATGTTAGGAGCAATCGTTCCTACAAGTATACCGGTACTTGGATTGGCGTTAAGTTGCGGAATATTATTTACTAAAACGCTACCGTCAATAAAGGTAGTTCCACCAGGAATATTGTCTGTAAATACAACAGCAGTGGCATCCGTATTCCCTGTATTCGTTAAAGTTGTTGTATAAGTTAAAACATCGCCAATCGTTACAGAAGTCAAATCAACAGTTTTAAGTGAAACGATATCAGCATCATTAATTTGAACGAAAGTAGTGTTGGAAGTAGTCGATTTTTGAATTGGTGCAAAGTCAGGGTTGAAAATAAAGTCGTAGACGATGTTTGCAGTATTAGGTGTTGGATTTACAGCAGGTAAATTCGTAACGGAAACTTGGAAGGTTATTGTAGCCATTTGACCTGATGCGATATTAGGGATGGAAAAGCCGATATTCGGATCTGCTGCAGGAAATGCAGTATTGTTAACTATTACACTTCCCGGGAGAAATACTGTTCCATCCTCTATCGTATCTGTAAAAAAGATGGAGTTAGTTGTAGTGGCTCCGTTATTTTGAATGAGTACTGTATATTCAATGATTTCATCAATGTTAGCTAATACTGTATTAGCGGATTTTGTAGCGATAAGAATAGCATCAATAAATTGTATATTTGTAGCATTGGAAGAGGTCGTTTCTGAAATTGGTGGTGTGCTTGGGTCTGGTCGATACTCGTAGTGAATGACGGCGATATTACTAATGTTATTTTGTGGTGGTATAGAGACTACATTTACTTGGAACGTAACGATAATTGTATTGTTTGGAAGGATAATATTAAGGGTGATTCCGGTAATTGGATTTTCGTTAGGTCTTGGTATGCCATCTACAAGAATGCTATTTGGAATGAATGTGGTGCCAGCAGCAATTGCGTCAATTAGGAGAGTATTTGTAATAGGTACTGTACCAGCGTTTGTAACTGCGACTGTATATGTGATGATTTGACCGATGCGAGTAATAGATCTGTTAGCGGATTTAATTGCACTAACATTTGCTGTACGGACTTCAGTATTTACTGCATTTGATAACGATCTACGCTGAATAATTGGAGAACTAGGGTCAATTTGGTATTCGTACGAAGTGTCTGAAATATTAATGACTGTATTGCCAGGAGGTATATTTGTAAGTTGTACTTGGAATGAAATAGTGACTGTTTCATTTGGTTGTATCGTGCCGAGAGTAACCCCATTTTCAGGGTTCGCGCCAGGCTGAATCACATTATTTATTGATAAGCTATCTTCAATGAAAATAGTGCCTTCTGGAATGTTGTCAATGAACACCGTATTGTTAGCTGGAACAGTTCCAATATTTTGTAGTGTATTTGTGTAGGTAATATTTTGCCCGATGGCAACGAAAGTAACATCCGCCTGTTTAACAGAAATAATATTTGCATTTTGAAGTGATGTTGTTACGATATTAGAATTTGCAGAGCGAGTTACTAGTGAAGCTGTAGGGATACTTACATATTGGTAATTTACAGATGATTGATTTATAATTTCGGTTTCAGTTGGTGGATTATTAGTTTGTACTTGAAATAGTATTGTTTTGGAATTGTTTGATGGAATCGTTCCAATCGGTATTCCATTCTCTGGATTTACACCTGGCTGCAAGACACCGTTAATTGTGACAGTATCTGGAACGAATGTAGTACCAGCCGGAATAGAATCTGTGAAAATAGTATTTATTGCGTCAACGTTTCCGATATTTTTCACTTCAGAAATATAATGGATCGTTCCACCAATATCTACAGTTGTTGGATTGGATGTTTTTGTAATTGTCAATTGTGCTTGCACGAAATTTGTAATGACGATATTACTTGTAGATGTTTCCGTAATAGGTGGTTGCCCTGGATCTGGTTGAATTGTATAGGTTGTATTGGATTGATTTGTAATCGATTGTTGCGAGAATGGATCGTTAATAAGAATTTGGAACGAAATAAGGTG
This sequence comes from Bacillus sp. SH5-2, assembly GCF_008368905.1. Lineage (NCBI taxonomy): Bacteria > Bacillati > Bacillota > Bacilli > Caryophanales > Bacillaceae > Bacillus > Bacillus sp. SH5-2. The sequence goes on along the minus strand of NZ_QOSD01000001.1, from coordinate 73,542 downwards.
AATAGCGTTTGCTGCTAGGTTAGGCAAAGTAACACCTGCATTTGGATTTGCACCAAGTATAGCTGTTCCGTTAAGTGTAAAACTATTTTCTACGAATGTAGTTCCTTCTAGAATAGTATCTGAAAATATGAGATTCGTAGCAGGAATATTTCCGGTATTCGCTAGCGTTATCGTATAGGTCAAAATATCACCTGTTGTTGCTTGTTGTGCATTGACTGCTTTTAAAGAAAGAACATTCGCATCCGAAATTTGTGTGAACGCTGGATTAGACGTAATTGTTCGAGAGATGATAGGAGCAGTTGGATCGGCGATAAAAGTATAGTCAATACGGGCTGTATTAGAAATTGGATTCACGCTTGGAATGGATTGAACGATAACTTGGAATGTTATGGTGATGATGTCTGAAGGCGCGATGGAGTTTAATGGTATTCCTACGTTAGGATTGGCAGCTGGAACAGAAACGCTATTAATGGTTACGCTATTCGGAATAAATGCAGTTCCTTCTGGGACTAAATCTGTTAAAGTAACTGTATTTGCAGTTGTATTCCCGTTATTTTGGATGACTACGGTGTAAGTGATTGTACCGTTAGTAGATTGTACGAGAGAATCTGTATTTTTAATTGCGGATAACGATGCATCGACGACAGATGTACTAACCGTATTAGATGAGGAGGTTGCTGTAACTGGAGGTTGACTCGGATCGACAATATATGTGTAACTTGTAAGTGCTTGATTTATAATTGCTCCTTGCGGTGGAATAGAGCTTGCAAGAAATTGGAACGTAATAGTAGCAGAATCACCTGGTGCTATAATACCAACTGGAATACCGAGAGTTGGACTTGCATCTGGAAGTGAAATCCCGTTGAGTGTAACACTATTCGGAACAAATAATGCTCCTTCAGGAATGCCGTTAATGAGTAATACAGAGTTTGCAGGGAAGTTTCCAGTATTCGTTAATGTTGCTGTATACGTAATTACATCTCCGATAGATACGATTGTTCGATTTGCTTCTAAAACAGTTGTAACAGTCGCGTTATTAATTTGTGTTGAAGCGCTATTAGAATTTATTGTGCCTGTAACAGGAGGCGCTGCCGGATCAACGATGAATGCGTATTGAATAGATGCAACGTTTGTAATTGGATTTGAAGGTGGAGTAGATGTAACTATGACTTGGAAAGTAACAGCTAAGGAACTACCCGCGCTAACGGTTCCGATATTAACTCCGTTATTTGGATTTGCACCTGGAATGGTATTCCCATTTAAAGCAAAACTATTTTCAACAAAGGTCGTTCCTGCTGGAATGAGGTCTGAGAAATTTACACTCGTAGCGTTTGTATTGCCGCTATTTTGAATTAAAACGGTATAAGTGATCGTGTCTCCAATATTTGCAAAGGCTGTACTAGCAGTTTTTACAGCTGAAAGTATTGCTGAATTAATAGAAGTAACGAAGACATTCGTTTCCACGTTGCCAGGCTGAGCCTGTAATGCATTGCCTACGTTATATTGGAAGTTCACAAATCCTAAGTTTTGAAGTTCAGGAGTGAATGTTGTTGGATTGCTTACAATTTGAACTTGGAATATGATTGTTACAGTTTGATTTGGATTGATTGTATTTATGCCAACACCGTCAATGATAGAAGCGGATGGTAATGAAGTACCGTCAACAACAACTGATCCTGTCACAAATTGTGTCCATGATGGTAAAGGATCTGAGAAAACAACGTTGTTAGCTGGAATATTTCCTGTATTCGTAATCGTAGTTGTATACGTAATCGTATCACCAATCGTTGCAAAAGCTTTATCTCCGATTTTAATCGTGTTTAAAATTGCACTTTCGATTTTTGTTGAAACAGTAGTAGAAGTAATGTTTTTTGAAACTGGTGGATTAGCCGGATTAACGATATGTTGAAAGTTAACGCTAGCTTGATTGGTAATTGGATTTATAGGCGGGATTTCATCTGCGATAATATTAAATGCCACAATGACAGATTGGTTTGGCGCGATATCACCAATTGGGACGCCTGTAATGATATCTGCATTTGGGATGCTAGTTCCGTTAAGTGTAAAACTATGGGGTTCAAAGGAAGTTCCGTCTGGAATAAGGTCGGTAAAAATAACATTTGTTGCACTAACATTGCCGCTATTTGTAATTGTAACGGTGTAGATAATATCTTGCCCAATATCTACTGTTGACACATTTAAATTTTTTTGTGCAGTAAGGATAGCGCTATTAATTTGTGTGGTTGTTGTATTAGATTGATTAGAAGTTGTAATAGATGGCTGGCTAGGATCAACGACATAATGATATGTGATAGAAGCAGAATTAGAAATAGGATTAAGTGTAGGAAGTGTAGTAACAGTTGCTTGGAATGTGATGATTGCCGTATTACCACCATTAATGGAACCGATATTTACACCAGTAGATAAATCAGCATTTGGAATGGTTTGCCCATTAACTGTGAAACTATTTGGAACGAAACTTAAATTGCTATCTAGTATATCGATAACGGTAACATCAGTTGCAGCCACATTCCCGGTATTAGGGAGGTTAAGTGTAAATGTTATTGTATTACCAACATCCGCAAAGGTAAGATCTGCTGTTTTTGTACTTATAATATTTGCGTTATTTATTTGAAGAAGCGTAGTGTTGGAAGTAGCTGAACTCGACACTGGAGGGTTAACAGGATCAACAGTAAACTCATATGTCGTTGATGCTGTATTCGGTGCTGGATTAATAGGTGGAATGCTGCTAACTGTAACTTGAAAGACGATACTATATATTTCATTTGGTGGAAGTGCTGCAAGTAATACACCTGTATTTGGATTCGCGTTAGGTTGTAAAACGCCATCGACGGTTAATGTGTTAGGAACAAATGTGAGTCCACTTGGTAATACATCTGTGAATACAATATTAGTTGCATCGGTATTGCCTACATTGGTAATAGAAGTAGTGTAAAAAGCAGTTTGCCCAATATCTGCATAGGATACACTTTCATTTTTCGTCATGGATAATATAGCTTCTGTAACTTGCGTGGAAACAGGATTACTAATAGAAGTTTCTGCATCAGGTGGTGAGACTAATTGATACGATGTCGATGAGAAATTTACAATGGTATTTTCAGTTGGGAAGGAGGTTACGTTTACTTGGAAGGAAATATTTACTGTAGACCCAGCTGTTATAAGCCCAATATTTACACCGTTTGTTGGATTCGCACCAATTTGAGGAATTCCATTAATAGAAAATGAGTTTGCAATAAATGTGGTTCCGCTTGGCACGGTATCTGTAAAAATAACATTTTGTGCGGAGGAATTTCCGTTGTTTGTTAAAGCGACGGTATAGGTGATTGTATCTCCGATTTGGCTATAGGTTTTATCCACTTGCTTTGATGAAAGAATTGTAGCGGTATTAATTGTAGTAAATACAGTGTTTGAAGTAGCAGTTCTTGAAACAATCGGTGCATTTGGATCAGCGATAAATGAGTAAGAAGCAGTAGCCGCATTGGCAATAGGATTTTGAACAGGAGTCGAAGTAGCGGTAACTTGAAATGCTATAGATATTGAGCTGTTAGGGGCAATTGATCCGGTTGTTATACCTGTATTAGGATCGAGTCCGATGTGTGTACTGCCATTGATTGTGACACTATTCGGAATGAACGTTGTACCATCTGGTATAAGATCAGTGAAAGCAATATTCGTTGCATTTGTATTGCCATTATTCGTTAAAATTGTAGTATAGGTAATGGTATCACCTAGTGTTACAATTGTTTGATCGACCGATTTTACCATCGTTATCATAGCATCTAATACAGGGTTTGTAACGATATTCGTTGAAGTAGAAGTAGTAATAGGAGCTGCGCTTGGATCAACAGTATAAGAGTATAAAATTGTATCGTTCCCCATAATTGAACTTGAAGGGGGTACAGAAAGAACATTTACTTGGAAAGTAACAGTTACTGTTGCGCCAGGGGCGATATTTGGTATAGTTACTCCGAGCGCTGGCCGTGCACCAAATTGCTGCATACCATTGATTGTGAAGGAATTTGGTATAAATGTAGTGTTAGCTGGAATAGCGCTTGTGAATGTAATATTCGTTGCTGTTGTATTTCCTGTATTTGTAATAGTAGATGTATACGTAATTGTATCGCCAACAGAAATAATGGATTTATCAGCATTTTTTGTGGTAGTTAATATTGCGCTATTTATTGTCGTAGTAACGGTATTCGATGAAGCGGTTTGAGTGATAACTGGTTGACTTGGATCGACAATATGCTGAAATTGTACAAAACTAAAATTAGTAATTGGATTTATACTTGGAATGTTTGTAACAAGTACATTGAGAGTAATAACGGCCGTTCCGCTTGGATTTATATTTCCAATCTGAATGCCACTAGCTGGATTTCCAATTTGCTGTGTACCAGAATCATTTGTCAAAGTTCCGGAAATAAATGTTGTTCCTTCAGGTGAAATATCTGTGAAAATTATATTTTGCGAAGTGACATTTCCAGGGTTACTTAATGTAATGGTATAAGAAATTGTATCGCCAATCGTTGCGAAAGTTTTATCTACAGATTTGATTGCCACAATTTCTCCAGAATTTATTTGTGTCGAAACAGAATTAGATGTCGTATTTCGTGAAACAAGTGGTAAATTAGGTCCTGTCATAAATTGATAATCAATGGAAGCGCCGTTTACAACTGGTGAGTTTGGTCCTCCAGGTCCGATTGTAAAAATAGGATTTGGGATGCTAACTACTTGCACACGGAAGGTAACGTTTATAAAATCTCCTGCAATAATATCCCCAATTGGTATTCCGTTCGCTGGATTTACTCCAGGTAATAAAACCCCACCTACTCGAACGCTATCCTCTATAAATACTGTATTATTTGGAATCGGATCTGTAAAAATGATATGAGTAGCAGTCGCGTTCCCGATATTCTTCAATAAAACAGTATACGTTAAAAATGAATTTCCAGGTGCGATGTCAGAAAATAGTCGATCCACACTTTTCGTTGCTTGAATAATTGCTTCGTTAATTTGAACTAAAGTTGGATTACTTGTAGCTGTTTCTGTCACTGGCGGCTGGGTAGGATCAACAATGATAGAGTATGTTGTGTTAGATTGATTCAACGTTGGATTTGTAGCTGGTATTGAGCCAACAATAGCTTGAAAGCTAATTGTTACCGATCCTCCAACTGGAATTGAGTCTAAAGGCACCCCATTATCTGGCCTAAATCCAAGTTGTGGAATGGAGTTAATTTGTACGCTGTCAGGAACGTATGAAAGTTCATTAGGTAATATATCTATAAAAACAGGTGTATTTGCGGTAGTATTTCCGCTATTAGTGAGGGTAGTTGTATACGTAATTGTATCTCCAACAGCAGCAAATGCACTGCTTGCAGTTTTTGTTGCGATAACGGAAGCAGTATTTACTTGTGTAAAGGTTTTATTGGATTGAACTGTTCGTGAAACAGGCGGCTCATTTATATCAACAATAAAGCTATATTGAAGCGATGATTTGTTCGGAATTGGATTAGGGTTTGGAAGTGTTGTAATGTTTACTTGAAAACTGAGTGTAATCGATGCATTTGCATTCAAGTTACCAATATTGATACCGTTTTGTGGATTTGCATTCGGGACAGTTACACCATTTATCTTAAAGCTATTTGGGACAAAGGCAGTACCATTTGGAATTGTGTCTGTAAAAACAATGTTGTTTGCAGTAGTATTTCCAGTGTTTGTAATAGATGAAGTGAATGTAATCGTATCACCAATCGTAGCGAAAGTTGTACTCGCATTTTTATTTAAAACTAAAGTAGCATCAATAATTGGAGTAACCGTTGTATTTGTAATTGTACTATCAACAGCGGGTGATTGGTTTGGATTCACGGAGTATTCATAATTTACAAGAGCATTATTTGTTACTGTACCACTAGGTGGTATCGCTAAAATTTGTGCTTGAAAAGTAATGAATACAGTATCTCCTGGTGGAATATCTGCTAAGTGAATACCAAGTGATGGATCTAACCCTGGCTGCGGAATATTATCGATAGTTACAGAGTTTGGGACAAATGAAGCGCCTGCACCGAGTCCATCTGTTAAAACTGTAGCACTAGCAGGAATATTCCCTGTGTTCGTAACTGCAATCGTATAAGTAACGATATCACCAATTGCAGCTGTCGGTGTATTCACTGACTTCGTAGCGGTGATTGTAGCGTTATTAATTTGAGTTGTTATTAGATTGCTTAGCGCATTGGCGGAAGCAGGAGGTAAGTTAGGATTTACGATATATTGGTATGTTGTATTACTTTGATTCGGGATTGGATTTGGACTAGGTATGGAGTTTACCTTTATCTGAAATGAGATTGTTGAACTTGTATTAGGGTTTATTGGATCAATTGCAATTCCACTTGCTGGGTTTGTATTAGGGAGTGTATTGCCGTTTACTGTTACACTATTAGGAATAAACGATGTCCCGTTTGGAATAACATCTGTAAAAATTACATTTGATGCTAGAACGTTCCCATTATTCGTTAAAGTAGTCGTGTACGTAATAATATCATTTATATTGGCAAACTGTTTGTCAGCAGATTTTACAGCGGTAATAGAGGCGTTATTAATAGTTGTCTGTACAGTGTTAGAAGCAACCATCTGCGCTACAGCTGGTTTGGCTGGATCGTACGTATATTGAAATGAAGTGCTTGATTGATTCATAATCGGATTTACAGCAGGGATAGTTGGTACAAAAACTTGGAATGCAATAGTACGTGATGAATTCGCACCTATTGTACCAATCAAGATGCCGTTAGCAGGATTTGCATTGGCTATAGGGACATTATTAATCGTTACTGTATTAGGAATGAAGCTAGTGCCGGCTGGAATGATATCAGTAAACGTTACATTAGAAGCAGAAATATTTCCGTTGTTCGTTAAAGTAGTTGTATACGTTATAGAATCACCAATATCAGCAAAGTTTGTGCTCGTTAGCTTCGTAGTAACAATATTAGCAGTATTAATTTGTGTAGTTACTATATTACTAGTAGCGTTTCTCACAACAGCAGGTAAAACTGGATCGACGATAAAGCTATATTGAAGTGCAGCACTGTTTTGAACTGGATTTGGTGAAGGTAAACTATTTGCACTAATATGGAAAACAATTGTTGTAATTCCGCCTGCTGGAATAGTACCAACTTGAAGACCGATACTTGGATCCGCGCCTAGCTGTAAAGCACCGCCTATAAAAGTACTATTCGGTACGAGAGTTGTGCCAGAAGGGAGTATATCGGTAACAACTACATTATTTGCTGGAGTATTTCCAGAGTTAGCTAAAGCAATTGTATATGTGATTGGTTGCCCAACATCTGCAATAGTTAAATCTACCTGTTTGACAATAACTACATTTGCTAAGTTGATTTGTGTACTTACAGTGTTACTTAAAGATGTTTCGATAGTTGGGGGATCGCCTGGATTTAAAATAAAACTATACTGTGTACTAGATGAATTTATTGTTGGATTTTGTGTTGGTAAAGAGGTGACAGTTACTTGATAAGAGACGGTAATTGAGCCGTTTGCAGGAATGGCAGGCAAGGGAACACCAATGTTCGGATCTGCGTTATTTTGTAGCACATTATTAATAAGGAAAGTGTTTGGGATAAAGGTAGTTCCATCTGGATTTGTATCTATGAAAGTTGGACTATTAGCAGAAACACTTCCTGCATTCGTTAAAACGACGGTATAAGTTAATACATCCCCTACAGTAGCGAACCCTTTATCCACTGTTTTGGCTGAAATGACATTTGCATCGTTTACTTGAGTAAATGTAGTAGTTGAAGTAGTGTTCTTACTTACAGGTGAAGCGTTTGGATCAACGATAAAGTTATAGGAAATAGAAGCGCTATTTGAAATAGGATTTGGGTTTGGGATACTAATTATTAATACTTGGAATGAAGCTGTAATGGTAGTATTAGCATTGATGCTACCAATATTGATGCTAGCTGGTGTTGTGCCTGGTTGAGTAACACCGTTAACTATAACACTGTTCGGTACAAAGGAAGTACCGTTCGCAATTGCATCGGATAGTAATACATTGTTCGCCGTAACATTTCCATTGTTTGTAAGAGCGAAGGTATAAGTTAATACATCTCCAACTTCTGCAAACGTTTTATCTACAGATTTAGTAGCTTGAAGGTTTGCTAGTCTAATAGTAGATGTAACAGAATTAGAATTTGCTGTTTTTGAAGTTGGTGGCAGACTTGGATTTACAGTATATAAATAAGGAGCGAAAGCATTATTAATGATCGGATTTTGGGCGGTAATATTGATGACAGTTACTTGGAAAGAAAGGGTAAAAGTAGCTCCGCCAGGAATTGTACCGATAGGTAAAGCAACGAGAGAATCTACATTTTGCAAAACGCCGTTTAGTGTTACAGTACCAGGAGTCAATATCGTTCCGTTTGGAAGTGGATCTGTTAGTTGTACGTTAGTTGCAGCTGTATTTCCACTGTTTTTAATAAGGATTGTATAACTGATTGTTTCACCAATTGTAGCAAATTGTTTGTTTGTTGATTTTGTTAATGTTACATTCGCATTATTAATTTGAGTGGAAACGAGATTAGAAGAAATGTTTTTTGTAACGGGTGATTGGCTAGGGGTGACGGTGTATTGATAAGAAGCACTTGATCCATTAGATACGACATTTGACGCGGGTATTGTATTTACTACTACTTGAAATGAAACATTTTTTGTTGTACCAGTTGGGATCGATCCAATGTTCACACCGTTAGCGGGATTTGCGCCCACTTGTGTCGTGCCATCTATTGTTAAACTGTTTAGAACAAAAGTTGTTCCGGTAGGAATGACATCTGTAAAAATAACATTGTTCGCATTCGTATTACCTGTACCTGTAAAGGAAGCGGTGTACGTTAGTGTATCACCAATATCTGCAAAATTTTTATCTACCGCTTTCGTCATTGTTACAGTAGCGTTATTCACTTGACTGGAGACAATATTCGTCGTATCAGTCCCGCTTACTGCCGGTTGATTTGGCACAGGAATGTATTGATATGTCGTTGTACCACTATTTAATATTGGATTTGTTTGGGGAATAGATGGAACGAATACTTGAAATGAAATAGTAGTAGTAGAATTTGCAGCAATAGATCCAATTGATATACCAGTAGCAGGATTTGCTCCTGCTTGAGTAACCCCGTTAACAGTTACACTCCCTGGAATGAAAGTAGTCCCGCTAGGAATCGGATCCGTATATATAACGTTAGTTGCAGCGATATTTCCTATATTAGCTAAGGCAATATTGTAAGTTAACGTTTCACCAATATCGGTAAAAAGTTTGTTAACTGATTTTGTTCCATTAATATCTGCGAGGTTAATTTGTGTTCCTGCAGAGTTGCTTGTTGCAAGACCGTTAAAGGTTGTTCCTCCAGCAATTGGTGTATATTGAAATGTAATATTAGCAGTGTTAGAAATCGGATTTGGATTTGGAAGAGAAACGACAGTCGCTTGGAAAGTTACTGTACGAGAAACACTGTTATTAATTGTTCCAAGAGATATACCAGCGGCAGGATTTGCATTTGTTTGTGGTACGCTATCTACCGTTACAGTGCCAGGTATAAAGGAAGTCCCGTTAGGAAGATTATCTATAAAAATAACGTTATTGGCGGGAAGAAGCCCGGTATTAGGGATAGTAACGGTATAAGTGACGACATCTCCAATTGCAGCGACGCTTTTATTCACGCTTTTCGTTGCTTGTATATTAGGTGAATTTATGTTGATTTGTAAACCGACTGTATTTAACATATACGCGTCTCCGTTAGTTGTTAAACGGATTGCGGCGGACACTTGAGAATTTGTTAAATAAGGAGAAATATCAATAGAAGTAATGTCCCAACCTTGCCGACCAGCGGAGATATTTGTGCCTGTAGAAGCACTTTGATTTCGCGTTCCAAATGTCCCAGTTGTATCTAAGTTTCCGGCAGCATTATTGACCTGAGAACCAAAGAAATTATTTACAGCATTATTTGGCCCAGATAAAGCATTTAATGAACTGAAATTGGGTCCAAATAAAGCTTGATCCCCGGTTAAATCAGCATCTCCTTCGGTAGAACTTAAAAATAATCGCCCGCTTACAGGTCCTCCTGAAGGTGTTAAAAATCCTGAGACAGATACATCGGCACTACCAGTTTCTGCAGAAACGCGGTTGCCTGCTACATAAATGGTTAAGTTTCTTGCGGGTAATGTCCCGTTTTGATAAGCGACGATAAGCGTCCATCCAGCTGAATTAATTGTTCCATTAGAAGCATCTATAGGATCTACAAGTCCAGGGACAGCTCCTGTAGTATAGGAACCAGAACCTCCAGCTTGAATGAGAGTTGTTACGTCTGCTGAACGAGTGTAAAAGCCAAATGTAATAGAATTTGAAACGAAAGTTTGATTTGAAGCTGTAACAGCTGAAGGAGTAACCGAGTATGTTGAAACAGGTGTTGTAAAAGAAACGGGGTTTCCTAATACACTTGTAATGTTTTGATCACGAGATAAATAGTTTCCACCCCAAACGAGTTCGGCGTAAAGGATCGTACTACCAGCAGGTATATTTAAAATAGCGGTAGAACTATTTTGTGTATAGGTTAATGTTGTACCAGCAGGAAAAGTAGGGACTTGTAAAGCAGTATTTGTAGTTGCGAATGCACCAATTGCCCCGATTGTACCAGCACGGTTTTGATTACTAATTTTACTTAAGCCTAAAGTGTTTCCTGTAATAGCGAGTGCGCCGTTAGTGGTGGTAGAAAATCGATTCGTAATGGGCATGTTGTCACCTCATTTACAATATAGTCTTGGTCAAAATAGGATATGTGTGTGACAAATAAAGGGAAACATGTACAAGTTGAATTGGGAAGATTGATTCAAACGTCTAAGTGATGAGGTGGAGAATGAGAGAATTGGCATATAGCGTGGAGCGTCTTAGGGAAGAAAAAATAGGGGATATTGTATCATTATCTTCTTATATTGGGTGGGATTATAACAGAGAAGAAATTGAGACTATTTTTAACGCAGGGATTGTATACGGTGTTTGGAATGAGAGAGAGGAACTAATTGCTAGCGCGGCAATAGTATTATATGGGGAGAATTTAGCGTCTATCGGAATGGTGATTGTACATCCAGATTATAAGGGGAGAGGGATTGGAAAGATAATAACGGATGTATGCGTTAAAAGCGTATCAGCTCATACTCCAATTATGTTGATTGCTACGGATGAGGGGAAGCCTTTATATGAAAAATTAGGATTTAGGGCAGTAAGCTATGTTTCTAAATACATATGTAACTCGTACAATGCGAATGATTATTGTGTAGGAAATGAAGATTATATGATGCATTATGAAGAGAGTGATTTAGAAAAAATAATAAAAATAGATGAATATGCGTTTGGAACAAATAGAAAAGCATTTTTAAAGAAAAGAATTATACAAAGTGAACAGTGCATCGTTGTAAAGGATAAGGCACAAAATGTATTAGGTTACGGTTTAAACATACAAACATCAGAAAATAAAATAATAGGGCCGGTCGTTGCTAAAAATGATGAGATGGCAATGAGAATTGTACATGATTTAGCAAAAGGGAATAATGGTAAACTAAGAATTGATGTACCAGAAGGGAAGAAAGGTTTTATGAATCAATTAGAGGTTCTTGGCTTTCAAAAGGTTAATACACCACCAATAATGATGAAAAATAGTGGTCAATTTTTGAAAAGAAATGGAGAACTATACAGTATTGCAGCGCAAATTTTTGGATGAAAAAAGAATCCTTTTCACGTAAGGATTCTTTTTTAGATAATTTAATCACGATATTGGTCATGAGTAGGTTGAAAGAGGTCTTCCTCGATATCCCTCACCATAGAAAAATGATCAACGTTATAATGCCCATGTAAAGTTTTATTGTGATGACCAATAATTTGCTCGGCAGACAATACGTTAGAGTCAGTTGTTGAATGACCGTTTTTAATTAATGTAACATCAAATCCTTGTACAGTGGCTGTTCTAACGGCGGTGTCGATGCAATATTCTGTTTTACAGCCACCTATTACAATATGATTGATTTTTTCTTCTTTTAAAAGTTCAAGTAATGAAGTACCGTAGAATGAATTTGTTGCTGCTTTATTAATAAGAATTGCAGACTGAGGTACTTTAATTTGATTATGTACTTCAAAGCCTACGCCACTACCAGAAGCAACATCGATATCTCTTACGAAAACAATAAGAGCATTGGAATCTATTGCTTTCTGTATAGCTGTATTGAGTGTAGATAATAACTCGGTTTTACGAAAAACTTCACTTTCTTGTTCATTTCCATCAATTAATTCTTGCTGAGCATCGATAATTAATAGTGCTTGTTTCATCATGTCTCCCCTTTAATATGAAATAAGTTCCACTGTACATATTCCTTCATATTGTAAGGAAATCCTCCATTGTAAGTGAAGTAGATGATTGATTTACAAAGTTGTCAAAGAAATTTCATTCTCATAGCGTGTAAAAACATGTATGATAGGAGATGGAGAATTTTTGAGTAGGTGGGAATAACATGCAAACAGTAGAAGATTATCTTTCATTCTTACATACGAAAGGATTTAAATTATCAGAGGAAGCACAAGGATTTATTATGTTCGGACAAGGATATACGGGTGCATCTGATGGGATTGTAAATGCAGCAATAGAAGCGACAATTAAACATCAATTGCAGTTTGATGGCAGTTATTTTGTTGCGTTATTAGAACGATTGAAAGAGGAAGAAATTACAGATAAAAAAAGCGCTAAGGCTTTTATGCGGAAGTTACAAGCGTAACTTCACGCAGCCTGCGCTTCTTTTTTTGTTTTTGAAGGTAATTCAACAAAAACCATGCCTAGGAAAATACATAGGCATCCAATAATAGCGGAAATAGAAAGTTGTTCGTTTGCAACGAGAACGCCTGTTAAGGCAGCAAAAACGGGCTCCATTGCGAAAATAATTGCTACTCTCGTTGGAGACGTATGTTTTTGTGCTGATGTTTGAATGAAAAAAGCAATGGATGTCGCGAATAGGGAAGTTAGAAATAGAGCGAATAAAAAGGAAGAATTCGTCCATAGTGCTACTGAAAACAATTTTTCCCAATCTTCAAATAAAAAAGCGCAAATAGAAGAAAACATACCAACAGCTAATACTTGTGACGTGCTTAATAATAAAGGGGAGATTTTTTTAGAAAAAAATCCGTTAATGAGAATATGTGCAGCGAATGCGACAGCACAACCGAGAACGAGAATATCTCCAATGTTTAATTGAAAAGAATCACCAGCTGTTAATAAGTATAGACCTGCTGTTGCTACAGCAATGCCAATTACGATAAAAATGGTAGCTTTTTGTTTTAAAAAGATAAAAGACAAAATTGGTACCATAACGATACTAAGCCCTGTTAAGAAACCAGCTTTTGAAGAAGTTGTATAAAGTAAACCGAATGTTTGTAATACATAGCCAACGCATAAAAACAATCCAACGGTTAATCCAGCGAGACTACTCTGTTTTATATCTTGTTTTGAAGTTTTTTTTGAGAAAATCATTTGAACGAATAATAAAATAATTCCGGCGAATAAAAAACGAATACCATTAAAAGTAAATGGCCCGACAAAAGACATAGAATTTTGAACGACAACAAACGTAGCTCCCCAAATAAAAGAGACAAATAATAAAGCAAGAGGAGCAATCCACTCTCTTTTCACACTCATACCCCCATTAATTTTGTAAGATAGCTTTTCTAGCTAATTCATCAGCTACTTTATTTTGACTACTTGGAATCCACTTAATAAAAAAGAGATCGAAACTTTTTATGTACTGCAATGCTTCATCTAAAAGTGGTGCAAACATTTTATTTTTTGCGTATTCTTTTTCAACCGCTCGCTCAACAAGCTGAGAATCTGTACGAAAAGATACAATGCTATAATTATGCTCCGTGCAATACTTTAATGCTGCAAGTAAAGCGTGGTATTCTGCTTCATGATTGGACATTGTCCCAAGTGGTAATGACAATTGTACAGGTGGTTGTACGCCTTTAATAAACACTCCAGCACCAGAAGGGCCAGGGTTTCCTTTTGTTGCACCATCAATATATACTTCAATCAAAATGAGAAACCTCCAAATTATAAGATTATCCCCTACTTACAAGTGTTCTCAAAGTAGGGGATAGAGTATTTATCCAATTGTAATGCTGTAACGACATGTAAATGTTTCATTCGCTTGTAAAGACTGAATTCCTTTTTTTTCTTTGAAATCTTTTGCTGGTTTTACTTCATCAGCGATTCCATACCAAGGTTCGATACATAAGAAAGGTGCATTATTCCCTGGGGTCCATACACCGACAAATGGGAATCCGTCAAATTCTACTTTTACAAATTTATTATGTTTATGAGAACGAATCGAAATTTCATTCGTATTCATATTTTCAAAAATAAGCGCATCATTTTTGAATAAATCGTATGTAAGTGGTAATTCATTCGTATGTTCAGCGATTAATTGCTTGTTATTTGAAAGATAAGGTCCTTCTAGTACACTTGTTTCTAATCGTTCTGGACCATTAAAAGATAGATGATAATCTGTAAATGATTCGCCGTCTAATAACGGGAAATTGAATCCAGGATGTGCACCGATTGAGAAGAACATCTCCTTTGAAGTAGGGTTGTTTACGTCATATGTTACATGAACGATTTGTCCATCTAGCTCATAAGAAACGAGTAATTCAAATTCGTATGGGTATTTTTTTAATGTTTCTTCATTACTCTTAACAATATAAGTAATTTTCGTTTCACTTTGTTCTTTTACAGAGAATGTAAGATCACGTGCAAAGCCGTGTTGTGTTAAAGAATAAGGTTTTCCATCTACATAATATGTATTATCTACTAATCGGCCAACAATCGGGAACAAAATTGGTGCACGGCGTCCCCAATAAGTAGAATCACCTTGCCATAAATATTCTGTGTTGTCTTCTTTTAAGCGAACGCTTTGTAATTCTGCACCTTTGTCAGAGATGGAAACGATCACTTTTTCGTTTTGAATTGTTGCAGTCATGAAGTGAAACCTCCTAAATATTTCATATGTTTCATTATACGTTGTCTACAAGGAAAAAGGTAGTTTATGATAGGGATCTATTGACGAAAGGGGGGCTACCGCTTAAAATATAATCTTGTTGCTTAAAAAACGAATAACGTGGTTCGAAACCATCCCACGTAAAAAAACTAAAGAGATTTTGTCATGAATATAAGAACATTAGTCGGTAATGGTATTTTAGCGGCATTATATATTGCTGTTTCTATGCTTATTCAGCCATTTGGCTTTACGAATGTACAGTTTCGTATTTCAGAGATGTTTAATCATCTCGTTGTATTTAATAAGAAAGCAATTTACGGAATTGTATTAGGTGTATTTTTAACGAATCTCTTTTTCTCACCAATGATCGCTTACGATTTAGTATTTGGAGTAGGGCAATCTATTCTTGCATTAGTTGCAACGATTATTTCTATGCGATTTATTAAAGGTGTTTGGGCTCGTATGATTTTTAATACAGTTATCTTTACGATTACAATGTTTATGATTGCGATCGAACTTCATCTTGCATTTGATTTACCATTTATGTTGACTTGGTTAACATGTGCAATCGGTGAATTTGTTGTCATGGCGATCGGTATGCCTGTAATGTACTGGATTAATAAACGAGTACAATTTGAAAGATTTATGTAATAGATGAAAGAGCTATCCCTATAGGGGATAGCTCTTTTTGTATGTGATTATAGTGAATATAATACTGTGACTCTTGGTAAAATATAATAAAATATATATAAGAAGTCTTACATAAGGGGAATCTAGTATGAAATATAAAATTCATTGGCTGTATAAAACGAAGCGTGGTTTGCATACTGAATTAACAACAGATTATATGAACATAGAGGAAGCACTTCAATTTGCGGAGGACTTCGAGAAAACAGGAAGAGTGAAAGAAATTTCATTTTACGATGAAATGGATGCAGAATGGTCATTAAAGGAAATGAAAAAGCTGAGTAAACAAGTGGAGGAAGAACCTCAAGAAATACTTGTTTATTTTGATGGTGGTTATGATGTACAGACGAAAGAAGCTGGAGTCGGTATATGTGTGTATTATAAAAAAGGAAATACAAACTACCGAATTCGCCGCAATGCATATATGGAAGGTATATATGATAATAATGAAGCGGAATATGCATCATTGTTATACGGTATGAATATACTCGAGGAATTAGGGATTAAGTATGAAGCAGTTACACTTCGCGGAGATTCTCAAGTGGTGCTGCAGCAATTGGTCGGAGAATGGCCTTGCTATGATGAGCATTTAAATCATTATTTAGACCAAATTGAACAAAAGGCGAAGCAAATGAAATTAAAACTTGTATGCGAGCCAATATCTAGAAAACAAAATAAAGAAGCACATCAATTAGCTACGCAAGCATTAGAAGGAACGGTCATTGATAGTCATAAAGAAATAACCGAATAGAGAGGTGCAAAGATGGATAAAAAGCAACTCATTATGGAGGTAAATGACTTATTGGAAACATATTGTGAAGGGTGCTTTTTACGAGAACATAATCGAAAGACAAATAGTAAATATTATGCCCATTCCTTTTGTATTAGGCAATGTACAGTTGGAGAAACATTGAAAAAGTATGGAGAACAGTTGTCATAAAAAACATCCAGAGAAAATTCTCTGGATGTTTTTTTAGTGCTTTGCTTCGTTTAATTGATGCTCACACTTGCTTAATTTCTTTTCCTCATTCATTAGAAATGGCTCATCTAAATCTGTCGCCACAGACTTCATAATTTCAAGTTGAGAACGAGCTGCTTCTACAGCAGTAGTGGCATGCTCTAATGTATCTGGATCCATTGAAATTGTCGCTGATCCTACCATTTTTTGTGCTGTTTCTACACGGAATTTCACTTCTTCAAAATCATTTACTTCTGATCCCATTAATAATTCCTCCTTTGTATAGTGCGCATTTCACATAGTTTTTGCTCTGTAAAACGGAAATATACAAAGGAATAACAAAGGAGGTTACCAAGTAAGGTAACCTCCTGTTATATGTTGGATTAAAGTTTTACTACGTTAGCAGCTTGAGGTCCACGGTTTCCTTCAGTGATATCGAAAGATACTTCTTGACCTTCTTCTAAAGCTTTGTAGCCTTCGCCTTGAATAGCAGAGAAATGTACGAATACATCGTCAGCGCCTTCAATTTCGATAAATCCAAAACCTTTTTCGTTGTTAAACCATTTTACTTTTCCTTGCATGTTACAATTCCTCCTAAAAACGTTTGCTTTTTTCATTTAGTGAAATTCATTTAAAAAGATAATATAAATTAAAAATGCTATAATCTTGAATATTCTGCTAAATGATTAATTTAAATATACACGAATTGGTAGAATTTAGTCAAGTAAGCGATTTTATTTTTTTGTATTTTTAAATAATTTTTTAGTCTAATTTTTAAATAGGTATAGGACAGGCCGAGTATGTAATATTCTTAATTGAATGCTATACATAATGAGGTGAAAGGATGAATGAGTCTTACTTGTTAGATAATGAAGGAATGAAAACTAGAGCAGACATACCGAATTGGGTTGCAAAAGAATTTCAAAATTTTTCGAGTATCGTGTTAGAACCAACTTTTCCTTGTTATTTTGGTTTAACAGCTTTGAAAAAGAACGAGCTTCGTTATTCATTTCTTTCTCATAATGATTGGAGTCATTTGCCGAATACAATGTTATCTTTTTTGGAGTTAATGAAAGAGCGGCCGATTGTAAGAAGAGGCTTTTTTCTCTTTGTAGAACCAGAATGTGAAGAATACTCATTGGAATATTACCGTGAATACTTTTGGAAAGTACTACAGTATTTACATGAAAACGATCATCAAACATGGCCGAGGCAAATTCCAGAAAACCCTGACCATCATTTATGGGAATTTTCATTTGGTGGTGAGCCAATATTCGCGTTTGGAAATGCGCCAGCTTATAAACAGAGAAAAACGAGACATTTAGGAAATTCCCTCGTTATTGGATTTCAGCCACGCACCATTTTTGATGGATTAGAAGGCGATCGTCCTAAGGGAGCATATTCAAGACAAATGGTTCGTGAACGAGTTGAAAAGTGGGATCAGCTGCCGAAACATCCTAACATTAGTCATTATGGTGATCCAGACCATCGTGAATGGAAACAATACTTTATAGGGGATGATGTAGAGCCAATGAAAGGGAGATGTCCTTTTCTTCATAGAGTGGAAAAATAAGAGCCATCATCTGGATGGCTCTTTTGTATATTTTGGATAAAAAAGGGTATTTTAGTAGTGAATATTTCTTATGAAAGCTAGTCTATTTTTTAAAGTTACATCATTACTTAATAGTAAAAGAAGTAGAAAGGATAGAGCAATGTTTGGAGCAATTATACAGCAAATTGTATTAGGTATTTCATTGGCCGCGCCAGTAGGTCCGATTAATATTGAAATGTTAAAACGAGGAATTGAACGAGGGTTTTGGCACGCGTGGGTTGTTGGAATTGGTGGAATGACTGCAGATATTTTGTTTATGCTTCTCATCTATTTCGGTTTATCTTCTGTCTTTATGTATACATATGTACAAGCTTTTATGTATTGCACAGGATTTTTCTTATTATTTTATTTAGGATTTCAAAGTGTAAAACAAGGAATTTCTCACTCGAATATGGAATATAAAAAAGAAGAGGTAGGTGGCCTTAAACAATCGTTTATGGCAGGTTTTTTAATTGCAATATCCAACCCATTAAATCTTGTTTTTTGGTTTGGCATATACGGAAGT
Organism: Bacillus sp. SH5-2; assembly: GCF_008368905.1. NCBI lineage: Bacteria > Bacillati > Bacillota > Bacilli > Caryophanales > Bacillaceae > Bacillus > Bacillus sp. SH5-2. Next base: position 54,666 of record NZ_QOSD01000001.1, on the reverse strand, counting down.
ACACTTAGCTCATTACTTATAAAGGTGACGAAACAAGAAGCTTTTTTGTACAGTCTGTGCATTATTGTTGGTATTATTTTGTGGAACTTAAATATTGCTTTTTCTGTACATTTTGGAAGGACTTTATTAAAGCAAAAAGCACTTGGCTATATAACAGCCGGAGCAGGTATTATTTTGGTAGGATATTCTATCCATTTTGCATACAAGGCTTTACAGTTGTTCACATAAGATTGAAGGGGAGATTTTTATGTATCGAACCACTATTGACGGAAAAGAAATTATTATTACGTTAGCACCAAAAATCCGAAAAGAAATTACTGATAGGAATCCATTATATGAGGCAGTCTTTCAGAATGCAGCAAGATTACTGCAAACGAAGCAACCGACGTTTGCGGTAAATCATGAATTATTTGGACTCATTATTGGAGAAGTACAAAGGGGCGAAGTAACAGTCTTTGCAGTGGAACATATTATTCCGAAGCAAAATATATTTGGGCCAAACAATTTTTTCTCGACAATAGAGCAGCAGGCAAATTTGTAAAGTGAATAGAATAAGAATAGAAAAGAAATAGTCGTAACGATATGTTGCGGCTGTTTTTTGGGGAAAAGGGGGAAGAAAGATGAAGAGAGTGGGGAAAGAGTTCTTTTTGCAACATGATATCGTTATTATGTATAGTATTCTATTTGTTTTTATCATTATTTTAAAAATGCAATTTTTTACATGGATGGGTATGTTAGCGTGTGTGTTTGGAATTATTTTTTATACGTTTAACGAATATATGACACATCGTTTTTTATTCCATTTAAAGCCACCTAAAAATGCATTCTTATTAAAAATGTTAAGAAGATTACATTATGATCATCACGTATATCCAGATGATTTAAAACTTTTATTTTTGCCTGTATGGTTTAGTATACCTAGCTTTACTATATATTTACTTATATCATATGGTATTACAAAAAGTGTTACTATAACACTTTCATTTGGAATCGGAATGATTATTATGCTCCTCGTTTACGAATGGAAACATTATATTGCACATAGACCGATTCGTCCCTTCACTAAGTTTGGAAGATGGCTCAAAAAACAGCATATATTACATCATTATAAAAATGAAAAGTTTTGGTTCGGTGTTTCAAATCCAGTGTTCGATTTTATATTTGGAACGCTTAAAGATGGAAAAGAAGTGGAATTAAGTGAAACAGCCCGTAATTTAGAAAAGGAGAAAAAGACGGAAGTGGTGCGATAAGCACTACTTTTTTATTTTGTTTTAATGAGTATTAAAGCTTCACTGGTGCGTAAATTTTATGGTGAAAAAGTATATTAAAAACTTAGGGGAAAATGCCGAAAAATGTCTATCGAAAAATCTTTGCAGGAATGTATGGATTGTCTAAAATGGAAATAAGTTTCTGAATATTTATAAAATTTAGTCTTTAGGTATGCAAGGGGGAATTGTATTTCTAGTAAAGAGAGGGGATTAGAGAATGAAAAGAGATGATACGTCAGCCCGTAAGTTACAAAATGAGGTGAATTATACAGAGGTTGTTCAGTCAGAAGAATTTCAATTATTATTAAATACGAAAAAGAAGTTCATCGTTCCAATGAGTATTTTCTTTTTAAGTTTTTTTATTGCGTTACCTATTTTAACATCGTATTCAAAGGTACTCAATACACCGGCATTTGGTGATGTTACGTGGGCGTGGATATTTGCTTTTGCACAATTTATCATGACGTGGTCATTATGTATGATTTATAGCAAAAAAGCTGAATCCTTTGATAAAATTTCACAAAACATTCTGCAAGAGATGCAAAAAGGGAGGGGCTGACTTTGAATACAACCGCTTTTGCACTATTTTTAATCATCGTTCTTGGTACACTCGTCATAACTTATTTTGCATCGAAGAAAACGAAAAATGCGAGTGAGTTTTATACAGCTGGAGGGGGATTAACGGGTTGGCAAAATGGTCTGGCCATTGCGGGAGATTATATGTCTGCTGCGTCTTTTCTTGGTATAGCTGGAGCGATCGCGTTAACTGGGTTTGATGGTTTCTTTTATAGTATCGGTTTCTTAGTTGCTTATTTAGTTGTATTATACTTAGTTGCAGAGCCACTTAGAAATTTAGGGAAATACACATTAGCAGATATGATTGCGGCGCGTTTTGATGCGAAAAAAGTTCGCGGAGTTGCAGCGCTTAATACGATGACGATATCCATTTTTTATATGATTGCACAATTAGTTGGTGCGGGTGCACTTATTAAATTATTATTAGGAATCGAATATACAACATCCGTTTTAATTGTTGGTACATTAATGACAGTGTACGTTATTTTTGGCGGAATGACTGCAACGAGCTGGGTACAAATTGTTAAGGCTGTATTACTTATGGCTGGTACATTTATTATTTCTGTTATCGTTTTCGCAAAATTTAATTTTAGTGTGACTGAAATGTTCGCTCAAATGAAAACTGCTACTCCATTAAAAGATTCGTTTTTAAATCCAGGAGTAAAGTATAAGGATGGTCTTGATACGCTATCTTTAAATTTAGGACTAGTTCTTGGTACTGCAGGATTACCACATATTCTTGTTCGCTTTTTTACAGTACGTGATGCAAAAACGGCACGTCAATCTGTTGTATATGCGACATGGTTAATTGGTGCGTTTTATATTATGACAATTTTCTTAGGATTTGGAGCAGCTGCGTTTGTAGGGAATGAGGCAATTATTAAAGCAAATCCAGCTGGTAATATGGCAGCACCTTTATTAGCTAAAGCGTTAGGCGGAGATTTCTTATTTGCATTCGTATCAGCCATTGCCTTTGCAACGATTTTAGCTGTAGTAGCAGGACTTGTATTAACAGCGGCATCAGCTTTTGCACATGATTTTTATAATGAGATTATTCGTAAAGGAAAATCAACTGAAAAAGAGCAAGTATCAATGGCTCGTTATGCATCTATTGGAGTAGCGGTATTATCTATTATACTAGCGTTATTTGCTCAAACATTGAACGTAGCATTTTTAGTTTCATTAGCATTTGCAGTTGCAGCGAGTGCAAACTTACCAGTTATTTTGTTTACAATATATTGGAAGCGCTTTAATACGACCGGTGCGATCTCTGGTATGATCGTAGGTCTTGTATCAGCAATTGTTCTCGTAGCGTTAAGTCCAAACGTTTGGAACCCTGTAGCTGGAAAAGCTATATTTGTTGGAGAAGCGATATTCCCATATACGACACCGGGCATTGTTTCGATTCCGCTCGGGTTTCTTGCAGCCTATTTAGGAACTGTTTTATCTAGCAAGAAAGAGGACGCAGCGAAATTTGATGAAATTCTTGTGAAATCTAATACCGGTCATGGTATTAGCGATGCATCTTCACATTAAAAAAGAGGGGCTTTTCGATATATAAGAAAAGCTCCTTTTTCTTTTGTTATTTTCTTGTAAATAATACTGCTTTGTAAGTAGGATTTGTCTTAATTTTGTGGAATGAAAATAGCAGGGAGAAATTTAAATCATCATGGCACCAGCGCAGCTTTTGTGAAAAATAAGTTGTTATGGAAGGTGGAAGAAATGATGAAAACGAAACAAACAGATGAATTATTAGCAAAAGATGAGCAATATGTTTGGCACGGAATGCGTCCCTTTAGTCCAAATAGTACAATGGTAGGGGCAAAAGCTGAAGGGTGCTGGGTTGAAGATATACAAGGGAAAAGATATTTAGATGGTATGAGTGGTCTTTGGTGTGTGAATAGTGGATACGGAAGAAAAGAGCTCGCAGAGGCAGCATATAAGCAATTACAAACATTATCATATTTTCCGATGTCACAATCGCATGAACCGGCTATAAAGCTTGCAGAAAAATTAAATGAGTGGCTTGGAGGAGAATATGTTATTTTCTTCTCTAATAGTGGTTCCGAAGCGAACGAAACAGCTTTTAAAATAGCAAGACAATACTATGCTCAAAAAGGTGAACCGCATCGTTATAAATTTATGTCACGTTACCGCGGATATCATGGGAATACAATGGCAACGATGGCAGCGACGGGACAAGCACAGCGCAGATATCAATATGAGCCATTTGCTTCAGGATTTTTACATGTAACGCCGCCCGATTGTTATCGCATGCCAGAAATCGAATCACAAAATATTTATGATGTAGAGTGTGTGAAAGAAGTAGATCGTGTTATGACATGGGAATTAAGTGAAACGATTGCCGCTTTTATTATGGAACCAATTATTACGGGCGGAGGCATTTTAATGCCGCCACAAGACTATATGAAAGCTGTTCATGAAACGTGTCAAAAACACGGTGCACTACTCATTAGCGATGAAGTGATTTGTGGTTTCGGACGCACAGGAAAAGCATTTGGATTTATGAATTATGACGTGAAGCCTGATATTATTACGATGGCAAAAGGGATTACGAGCGCATATTTACCATTATCAGCGACAGCTGTGAAAAAAGAAATATATGAAGCATTTAAAGGGAAGGGAGAATATGAATTCTTCCGTCATATTAATACATTCGGCGGAAATCCTGCAGCTTGTGCATTAGCGCTTAAAAACTTAGAGATTATGGAAAATGAAAATTTAATTGAGCGCTCTGCACAAATGGGCTCGCTTTTATTAGATCAATTAAAAGAAGAAATCGGGGAACATCCGTTAGTTGGAAATATTAGAGGAAAAGGTCTACTAGTTGGAATCGAACTAGTAAATGATAAAGAGACGAAAGAGCCAATTGATAACGACAAAATTGCAAGTGTTGTAAATGCTTGTAAAGAAAAAGGATTAATTATAGGCCGTAACGGTATGACAACAGCAGGATATAATAACGTCTTAACATTAGCACCACCACTTGTTATTTCAAGTGAAGAAATTGCTTTCGTTGTTGGAACGTTGAAGACGGCGATGGAACGTATTTAATGAATGAAGCGAGCTGTAATATACAGCTCGCTTTTGTTTATTATGTAAAATATGATAAATTTTCAAAGGGAGGGGAATTTTATGGGGGAATATGATCCTAGTCAACATTATCACATCGGATATTATGAAGATGGATATGATTTAGAAGTGACAGCGTACAAAAGAATGCATGAACCAGTTTGGGATGCTTATATTCCACACTATGAAATAACCGATTTTTACAAAAAAGTGGAGAAAATGAAACTAGGTGAATATATAAATGATTATGGCATTATGGTGTATTCATTTAGTAATGATATCGATGATGAAGAAGCAAGAACTATTTTTGAAAACTGGCTAAAAATAAACGGAATTGTTTAAAGATAAAATGCAAAAGGAGATTACTATCTTATAAGATAGTAATCTCCTTTTATTAATATGAAATTTATTTACTTGCTTTCATTGCTTTATCTTTTGCACCAAAAGTGTATTTTAACATTGGTGGTGTAATCATCGTTGTTAAAATAACGACAATAACGATAGCTGTAAAGTAATCTTGTGCTAGTAGACCTGAAGAAAGTCCTGTTCCTGCGATGATAAGTGCAACTTCACCACGTGAAACCATACCAGCACCGATAATTGCAGAAGACTTAGCGTCAAATCCAGTCATTCGCGCACCGAATCCACAACCGATTAGTTTCGTTAATACAGCGATTACTGTTAATGCCAGGATGAACCAAATTTGATTGCCAATACCGTCAAATGTAATATTCATACCGATACTTACGAAGAATACTGGAACGAACATAGCGTAAGCGATTGGTTCAACTTTCTTTTCTACTTCATGTTTGTAGTTCGTTTGAGAAATAGCGATACCAGCTGCAAAAGCACCGATAATACCAGCAATTCCTAATAGTTCGCCGAAATATGCGAATGAGAAACAGATGATAAGAGCCGCGCTCACGATAGACTCAGATACGCGTAGTGGTGATAACCAGCGCATAATCGCAGGAACACCTTTCCATCCGATTAAAATAATAGAAGCGAAGAATACAACTTTCTTCAAGATGACCATTGCTAGGTTAACATCGTCTGTACCTAAGAAGCTCATTGCAAATGCTAATAAAATAACGACAAGAATGTCATCAAATACAGCAGCGCCAAGCATAGTAGTACTTTCACGTGTTTTCATCTTCCCTAAATCGCGAAGTGTTTGAACAGAAATACTAACACTTGTCGCACATAGAAGTAATCCTAAGAAGACAGCATTTCCTTGTTCCATTCCCATAACAAGACCAGAAACGTAACCACCTACGAACGGAAGAATGATACCTCCAAGTGCAACAGCTAAAGAAGAATTACGATTTGCGTTTAATTCATCTAAGTCTGTTTCAAGTCCTGCCATAAACATTAAAAGAATAACACCGACATTACTTAATTGTGTTAGAAGCTCTGAATTTTCAATCCAACCTAATACAGCTGGACCGATAACGATACCGACAATTAATTTACCTAGTACAGAAGGTTGACCTAATCTAACACTAAGATCACCAGCAAGCTTTGTACTTAATAAAATAAGTGCAATTTGAAAGAAAAATTCGAATTCCATCGGATCCTCTCCTCATCATTTTTATTTTTATCATACGATTTCTCGGAATTTGCCTAATGAAAATATGTAAAAACCCATTAAACAAAGGATCTTATTACAAGTTCTTTTGAACTCGTAATTTGAACCTGTAATTAATATATAATAAAATTTATTAAAAATCAATGAAAAAATAGCAGATTTTCATAATAGGATTTGATTTAGGTATGGAGGGAATCACTATATAATAAGAAGAAATAAAGCTACATTTTTAACGAATTGGAGAAGGGAATATGTTATTAAATAAACGTTTTACAATTGGAGAAATGGCAAAAATGCATAATATAGCGGAATCGACTTTACGCTATTATGATGAAAAAGGAATTTTTCATCCGTCTATTGTAGACCCGCAAACGAATTATCGCTATTATACAATCGATCAATTTTCACTATTAGATACGATAAAATTTTTACGCCAGTTAAATATTCCATTAAAGGAAATCAAGAATTATATTGATGAAAGAAATCCAGCATATGCACTCAATTTACTGGAAAAACAACAAGAACTGATGTTGAAAAAACAAAGAGAAATTGAGTACGCTTTGGCGAAAATGGAGCATAGAATTCGTTTAATTAAGGAAGCAACAAAAGCACAATCGGAACAAATGGTAATTAAAGAAATCCCACAGCGGAAAATTACAGCAATTGCAGTTGCCCCGAATACGACGGATGATATGTTTGAGTACTATATCCACTCATTGCAAAAAAATATGAGGCAAATGGATGATAGCTTATTTTCTGGAGATATCGGTGTAACCGTTGCAAAAAAGGGATTAATGCAAAAGGAGTTTCAAGCTTATAGTAGCGTGTTTATTCTTTTGGATTATATGCCGTATGAAGTGCATACTTCAGATGCGATTAAGGAAGGTTTATATGCTTGTTCTTATCATCATGGACCTTATGAAGAAACAGATGCAACGTACAAGGAATTACTTGCATACATTGATCAAGAAGGATATGAAGTAAGTGGAGATGCGATTGAGATTGCATTAATTGATTGGTCTGTAACAGGAAATCCAGATGAGCAAGTAACAGAAATTCAAATTCCTGTAGTGAAAAAATAAGGTGAAAACCTTTGAACTGATTACAAATTTACATTCATTAGTATAATTCAGTTACCTATTTTTTAATTCTCTCTTGACCTTCAAGTTACTTGAAGGTTTAAAATGTGAACAGAGCGTTGAAAAAAGGAGCATAATAGTATGGAAGCAACAGAAAAATTAAGAGAAAAACCGATAAAAAGTTTATTTATTTCTTATTTAATACCAGCCGTTCTAGGAATGGTATTAATGTCAGTTAATATCGTGATTGATGCGGTTATGATTAGTAGAGGAGTTGGAGCAAACGGTTTAGCAGGAGTAAACGTGGCTATTCCAGCCTTTTCAATTTTCTTCTCTATTTCATTATGGATTGGAATGGGCGGGGCAACGTTATATTCCATTGCATTAGGTGAAAATAAAATAGAAAGAGCAAGGTCTATTTTTACTCAATCCATGACGGTAGCAGTAATTATCGTAGGTGTTTTAGCAGCAATTTGCTTATGGAGAATAGAAGATTTAGCATACGTATTCGGTGCAAATGAAGTGATTTTACCGTATGCGTTAGACTATTTACACGTACTATTAACATTTGGAATGATATACGTTTTAGAAAATATTTTAAGTACATTTATACGAAATGATGGAAATCCTAATTTAGCAATGGCAGGTCTTGTTGTAACGGCTGTATTAAACATAGTGTTTGACTATATCTTTATTTTTATTTTTGGATGGGGCGTAACAGGTGCTGCTTCAGCGACTATTCTTTCGGCAGCGATTGGTTTCCTTGTATTATTAACGCATTTCTTTAGAAAAAGTAGTATTTTAAAGTGGACGAAATTCCATTTTGAATGGGATACGATTAAACAAATTATGATAATAGGTTTTCCGAGCTTCATAACAGAAAGTACGGTGGCAATCGTAACGATTGGTTTTAATATCGCATTCGTCCAATATGCAGGAGAAGTAGGAGTAGCTTCCTATGCGATGGTCAATAGCATTCATGCGATGACATTACTATTATTCTTTGGTGTAGGTGCTGCATTACAACCAATTGCTAGTTTCCATTATGGTGCCAATTTAGCAGAGAGACTTCGTGAAGGATTGAAGTTTGCTGTGAAAATTGCAGTTGTCCTTGGAGGCGTTGCGATAATTGTCGGATTATTCTTCGGGAAATATATCATTGGTTTATTTGATGTTCAATCTCCAGAATTATTGGAGTTAACCTTAACAGGTATTAGCTTATTCTTTATCCAATACGTATTTTTAGGTTATAACATTGTGTATGGAGAGTATTTCCAATCAGTGCGACAAACGACAAAATCAGTGCTTATTATAATGAGCCGTGGATTACTATTTATTATCCCATTGTTATGGATTATGCCGAAATTATTTGGGATAAATGGAATTTGGCTCGTTATGCCAGTAGCTGAAGTAATGACAGCGATTATCGTATTTACGATGAATCGTATGAAACATCCTGTGCCATTAAATATGGCAGGTGAGAAAGAAGCAATATGATGAAGAACTCCCCTTAAGCAAGTAAGGGGAGTTTTTATTTTTTTAAACTAATCGCAAATGATCCGTCCGTTTCTTGAACAGACGCAAAAGCAACGTTTTTAATAGTTGTAATTCCTTTTTCTTTTAATTCTTTATATAACCATTTTTCGTCTTTATGAATTAATTTTAAGTTATCGTATTGAATTTGTGAATCAACGATAAGGGCAATTGGTAATCCGGCATATGTAACATCAATGTTTAAATCTTTCGGAGTTAATGGTACAAGCTCCCTCTTTGGTAAAATACTAATCGCTCCATTCGTTTCTAAAATTGCATATTCAATTTCATGAACACTTGGATATCCTGCAACGCGAAGGTTAGAAAGTAATTCAGCGATCGGATATCTACTTTTTTGTAAATTCTCAAAAATTATATCACCGTGTTTAATTAAAATAATGGGGTGCCCGAGAATGAAACGATTTAGTTTGTTTAGTAAGCTTAATTTTGTAAGAAGTAAATGCAAACATGTAATAACAACCATACCGAGAAAGGCTTGTAAAGCACCAGAGACTGGTATGGCCTGAAAAGCTAAATAAGATAAAAAGATAATAGCCCCAAAATCATGAGGAGTTAGTTGTGCTAATGCGGATTTACCGAGTAGCTTAAGCGATAGTAAAAATAAAATAAAAAAGAATGATACGTTACATAAAAAGAGAAGCAATAGGGACACTCCTTCGTGCGAAGTTGTACTTACTATTCCCGAAAATAATAGAAATATTACCTTTTGGAGGATAAATTAGGGTTAGTTGGAATTTGTCTGTATACAAACAAATAAATGGATATTATGATGAAAGAAGCAAAGAACATAGGAGTATATAGATATGAGAAAGAAGAAAATAATTAAGTATATTATAGCAATGATAACGGTTTGCGCCGTGTATGCGGGATTTTTACAATATAACATTTATAAGCATGGGCATATGAATGCCACCGACGATGCCGATTATATCATTGTATTAGGCTCGAAAGTAAACGGAACGAAACCATCGTACTCATTACAATATCGTATTGATAAAGCAGCTGAATATTTAAAATCACATGAGAAAACAATCGCTATCGTATCTGGCGGACAAGGAAAAGGTGAAGATATTTCAGAAGCATTAGCGATGAAACAAGGATTAATGAAACAAAATATTGCAGAAGACCGTATTATAATGGAGGATAAATCAACGAGTACAGATGAGAATATTACATTCTCAAAACCGTTAATCCCAGCCAATATGAAAAAAGGTATGATCGTAACGAACGATTTCCATATGTTTAGAGCGAAAAAAATAGCAGCAAAGCAAGGTTTGCAATTAGAAGGTCTTCCGGCCGAAACACCGAAGCGAATTATCATTTCATCAAATGTACGAGAATATTTAGCGATTACGCAATATTGGTTTATGAATCGAATATAGCGAAATTGATTCCGCCTAGCATTCCAGGCGGGATTTTTTGCGGGAAATCTTACAAATATGTCATCTTAATGAAAGATAAAGCGATAGTTTCTGGGGTAGATTCCTGACATAATGAAGGTAACAAAAAATAAGAGGTGAATCGGATGAAAGGAAATAATATTTTATCTTCGCTCTGTTACTTTAGTATCTTTTTTGCACCATTTTTACTGCCAATTATCGTGTACTTCGTTGCGGAGGATGAAGTGAAATACCACGCGAAAAAAGCATTTTGGTCACATATTTTCCCGTATGCAATTTTATTCGGAGGGTTAGCGATATCAGGAATATATGGTTTAAGCTTCAATCAATCTGATGGTGCAGGAATTGGAATGATGATCACATATGCAGTGTTCATTCTTGTAGGAATTTATTACTTTATTTGGAATATCGTAAAAGGTATTAAAGTTTTGAAAACGGCGTAATATGGAATAATTTATTGTAAGTTTGTCGTTATTTGTCGGTAAGTCGATATCCCTTGTCGAATCGTCGATATATTCGAAAAATCGTTGATATAGTGTAAGGAATCGTTGATATATTGAAATAATCGATGATATAATTTCATTTACCGTAATAATGTATGTTTTAAAAAAGAGCAATTCAAAAAGAATTGCTCTTTTTGTGCTTATAAGTTGTGAATATTGAAAAAGATATGTTAATTTTTCATTATAAAGAGAAAAAAGGAGTGTTTTTCATGAATGAGATCATACATAAAATGGAGCAACACGTTTCAATTCGTAAATATAAAGAAGAACCAATTTCAAAAGAAGTGGTAGAAAGAATGGTGCAAGCTGCGCAGCATGCGGCTTCCTCACATTTCGTACAGGCGTACTCTGTTATAAATGTAACAGACCCGGGACTAAAGGCTAAACTAGCAGAGTTATCCGGAAATCGTCACGTGAAAGATTGTGCAGCATTCTTTGTTTGTTGTGCAGATTTAAAACGACTTGAAATGGCATGTGAAAAACATGGTACGGAGATAAAGCATGAAGGGGTAGAAGATTTTATCGTTGCGACGGTAGATGCTTCACTTTTTGCGCAAAACTTGGCGTTAGCAGCAGAATCGTTAGGATACGGTATTTGTTATATTGGTGGTATTCGTAATAACCCGAAAGAAGTGAGTGATATACTTCATTTACCAGATAAAGTATATCCTGTATTCGGAATGACAGTTGGCGTGCCAAATGAAGAACATGGAGTGAAACCGCGTTTACCAGTATCAGCAATCCTTCATGAAAATGGATATGATGAAAAGAAATATGATGAATTATTAAGCGAATACGATGAAACGATGAGCGCTTATTACAAAGAAAGATCATCAAATCAAAAAAACATAACATGGACGGAATCAATGAGTTCGTTTATGTCTAAAGAAAAAAGAATGCATATGAAAGAGTTTTTAAGTGAAAAAGGATTTAATAAGAAATGAGTAAGAAGGCAAACCTGAGGTGCGGGTTTGCCTTTTTTGGAGGAGAAATATGATTGTCTTCGAATAAGTATAGGGGGAGGGGATAATATGAAAAAAGCTTTAATCTTTTTATTCGATGGATTTGCAGAGTTTGAAGTGAATATAGCGAGTTTATTTTTGATCAGTAAGGAATTCGAAATAATAACAGCAACTGTAGACGGAAAAACAGTTACAGGAGAAGGTGGTTTTTTATGTCAACCACATGTCTCTATTGAGCATATTGAAATAGCGGACTATGAAGTGTTTATCGTACCAGGAGGACATATTTTTGATCATTTAGAAAATGAACAATTGTTATCTATCGTGAATGAATTACATAAGCAAAATAAATGGATAGCGGGTATTTGTGCAGGAACATCTTTACTACATGCAGCAGGAGTACTTAATAAAAAGAAGTTTTCAACATCATTAACATTAGATGAAAAACACTTAGCGCATTTACATGAATGGGAATATAAACAAAATAAAGATGTAACTGTTGATGGAAAAATAATAACAGCGGTAGGATCTGCGTACGTTGAATTTGCTACTGAAATAATGAAGCAACTCAATTTATTTAATGAAGCTGAAGCGAAGGAGAACTTGCAATACTTTAAAAATGTAACAGAGCTTTGTGATGAAACGTTAGTATAAGTGAATAAATTAATTGTTAATACCTAATTTCAGATTGTAGATACTACTTTCTGAAATTAGGTATTTTGTTTGTTATCATATACATAGAAATAAAAATTAATAATTTTTTACAAAAGTGATAGAAAATGAGAATGAAATGCCAATAGTAAGTAAAGGCAGCTGCTAAAGGGGAACTGAGGAAGGAAGATGCTTATGATTTTCAACTCTGAAGAGGATTTAATTATAGCTATGAAAAAACGTGATCAAGATGCTTTGAAAGAAGTGATTGATCAATATGGAAAATTAATTTTGTACATTATTCATAAATCATTAAGTACCCCTATTGTCACTTTGGGAGTTATTTTGCACTCGTTTTAAGTGCTGTTTTGCACTATATGTACATAAAAAAAGTCCGATTTCCCAGCATTAAAATTGGGAAATCAGACCTTTTTTATTACTTCACAAACGCGCCTGATTGGCTTTATAAATTATTTCATAACCTTGTCCTTTTCTTCTTCCTCTTTTATGAACCCTGCAATAGCTCCACATTTTTTTATAGCCCAAATGTAGTGATTAGATGTGTTTGCTGCAAAATAGCTGTATAAATTACTTGTTTTTGTCCATTTATAGTGTTTTTTTGTCATGATTTGTTCATTGGTATGTGATTTAATTAGTTCCATCACTCTTTCATGGCTTAACTTCAATTTTTTTATAGCTTGATTTAATGTTACATCTTGATAGTTTTCCCAAATTCGCATATTGAGTAGCCCTATAGTACGCCATTTATAACCGGGTGCTGGCATAAAAGGGATATCTCCATTCATTCCTTCTTTATACCATCTCTCCAGCATTGCGTGCCATTCATACAGGTGCATTAATACATCGCGAAAATTCTTATCTCTTTCTTGAGTTTCAATGGAAATACCCCTTCTTCTACTAGGTACGGATTCAATTATTTCAAGTAATGAATTAAAGTTTTTGTCACTATCCATTAATAGAATTTCTTTTTCATTTCTAACCACCTTGGTAGTCCCCTCCCCTTTAATCAAAATGATAGCATGTTAATATTTTACAGTCTAGATATATGTTACAAAACTCGTCCTTTTCTGGACACGCTTCTTTTTGATTTAAAAGAAGCGTTTTTTATTGTCTTATATGTAATAAAACTCTGTTCATTATTCTATGTTCAATAACCAATGTGTTTCTATCTTATGTTACAATGGTAATAGAGTAAAAATTAGAAAGAGTGATAATTGGTGTTAATTGGATATGCACGTGTATCTACAGGATTACAAAATTTAGATTTACAAACGGATGCACTAACTCAATATGGTTGTAAGAAAATTTTTCACGATAAAATGAGTGGAACAAAAAAACAACGTCCTGGTTTAGAGGAAGCAATTCATTATGCACGTGAAGGCGATACAATTGTAGTTTGGCGATTGGATCGTCTAGGACGTAACATGCAAGATTTGATCCAAATTGTGAATAACTTAAATAAACGTGGTATCGGTTTTCATAGTCTTCAAGAAAACCTAACAATGGACAAAAGTAATGCAACAGGACAATTGATGTTTCACTTATTCGCAGCTTTTGCTGAATTTGAACGTAATTTAATAGAAGAAAGATCGGCTGCCGGTCGAGCGGCAGCTAGAGCAAGAGGAAGGCTCGGTGGCAGACCAGAAAAGTTTGGATTGAAAGACATAGAAATGATGAAATCCCTAATTGAAAGTGGTACACCTATCAAAGATGTCGCAGAAAAATGGGGTGTATCTCGCACTACAATTTATCGCTATTTAGAAAGACAATAAATTGGAAAGGTGGGTATTAATGAAAAATGAACATCCTCCATTAACGGCTTATTCAGAAGAACAACGTCGAGAAGCAATGGTAAAGTGTAAAATCATTGCGCCTTATCTTACTGATGAGAAAACATTAGCTGTTATTATAGAAGAAACCGGTATTGCCAAAAGAACGCTGCAATACTGGATTCAGGACTATAAACAAAATGGATTAAAAGGTTTAATTCGAAAAACAAGAAGTGATGCCGGCAAAACACATTTAGAGCCGGAAGTTTTCGCATCGATCGAACATTTGATATTGAAGTACAAAAGGAATTCATTAACGTCTATTCATCGGATGATTTGTGAACAATGTCAGAAAAAAGGCTGGGAAAAACCAAGTTATTATCAAGTGCATAAGGTATCACAGTCCCTTTCGCCAAGCTTGAAGAAGTTAGCGCATGATGGTCAAAAAGCATACAACAATCAATATGATTTAATTCATCGAAGAGAGGCAAGCTACCCCAATGAAATTTGGCAAGCAGACCATACCCCATTAGACATTATAGTTTTAAATGAAAAAGGGAAACCAGAAAGACCTTGGCTAACAATCATTTTAGATGATTATAGCCGAGCAGTCGCTGGATATTTCTTAACTTTTGAAAATCCCTCTGCTATACATACTTCTTTGGTCTTACACCAAGCAATATGGAAAAAAAGTAATCCCGATTGGCAAATATGTGGTATTCCTGAAATATTTTATACAGACCATGGGAGTGACTTTACATCCAACCATTTAGAGCAAGTAGCAGTTGATTTAAAAATTAATCTAGTTTTTTCTACAGTTGGTGTTCCAAGAGGGCGTGGGAAAATAGAGAGATTCTTTTTAACCATTAATCAATTGTTTCTGCAAGATCTACCCGGTTATTTGGGAAATCAGACAAGCACTTCACTTCTTACCATTAAAGAGTTAGATGAAAAATTATCAAATTTCATTATAAGTAACTATCACCATAGGGTTCACAGTACAACAAAAAAAGAACCTATACAGGCGTGGAATAATTCTGGATTTCTTCCCAATATGCCTGAGAGTTTGGAAAGTCTTGATTTATTATTGCTAAATGTAGCGAAACCAAGGAAAGTTCATTCTGACGGGATTCACTTCCAAGGACTTAGATATATAGACAGAAATCTAGCTGCATACGTTGGAGAAACGGTCATTATTCGTTATGATCCAAGAGATATTGCGGAGATTCGAGTGTTTTATCAAGATAAATACTTATGTACGGCTATTTCCCCTGAAATCTCTGATTATACAGTAGATTTAAAAGAAATTGTTTCAGCACGAAATAAAATACGAAGAAGCCTAAAAAAGCAACTCGATTCCGGAAAAACTGTTGTAGAAGAAATTGCTTTGTCAAAGCAAAAGGATCTAGAGAACAAAACAAATGAACCTACCAAAAAGTCAAAGTTAAAGAGGTATTTCAATGAATAAAAGTCAAAAATTTATTGAAACAAAAGAATATAAGCGATTCGCCGAATTTTGTGATGCATGTATTAAATATAAATATATAGGCATTTGTTACGGATTACCGGGTGTAGGAAAAACATTGTCCTCAAGGATTGGGATTCCATTGAAAAACAAATAGCTTATAAAACAGCAAATGAAATTGGCCAAGATGCAGATGAAAAGATACTTGAAGCTAGGACAATTTTTTATACAGCTCCAGCTGTACGAGCCACTAAAATGACTGACGAGATTCATACTATTGGAATTAGAATGAATATGGTAAGAACTATGTATAAAGTACTTACTAAAGGAGAAGAAGAAAAATACTCCACTGACGCTTATGAAGATATCGACTTGATTATTGTTGATGAAATAGATCGCCTAAAAGTACAAAATTTAGAACAACTTAGAGATATCTACGATCGAAATGATATAGCGATGATATTAATTGGAATGCCTGGCATTGAAAAGCGATTGGCTCGATACCCTCAACTCTACTCTAGAATTGGATTTGCCCATGAATTTGATAAACTTAGTAAAGATGAAACCCATCATATTTTGGAATATAAATGGGGAGAGTTAGGACTTTCTATAAAGCTGGAGGACTTTTCCGATTATGAGGCAATAACCAGCATAATAAAGATTACTGGAGGGAACTTTAGGCTCATACAGAGACTGTTCACTCAAATTGAAAGAATACTCGAAATTAATAAGCTTGAAACAATAACAATAGAAGTTGTTGAAGCCGCACGAGATAGTTTAGTAATCGGAATCAAGTAAATAAAAAACGCTATCGTTTTGTATAGTGATAATAAAGTTATTGAATTTTGATTAAAAAAGATAAGAGCCTTACTACATTCTATATGCAGCAAGGCTCTTTAAAGTTGTTTCAAATTATATCCATCTGCTTATGTAATGCTTAAAAAATGAATAATAAAGTTGTTTACTTCTTATTGAACTAACGCCACCGTTAGTTTAAGTGTAAATCTTCACAATTATTTCATATTATATAGGTGAATAGAAAGATAAATTAGAATTTAGTTTATAATTATAAAAATAAGCTATTTATACCCTAATAATTCTTCAAAAAGGAGAGTGTATGAAAAAGACTATTGTTTTTGTATTAACGATATTTATATTATTCTCAGGATTCGCAACACAAAGTTATGCGTTGTCAGATTCGAAATCTGTGGCAATACAAGCATTGCTAGATGATGCCTGTCGTACATCAGGTGTGCCTGGAATGTCAATCTCAATACTTGCTGATGGTGAAGTGTTCTACTTTTCTTCTGGGTATGCAGATCGTGAAAAGGGATTGTCTGCAAGTGAAAATACACTCTATGAGTTGGCCTCGGTGAGTAAAGCTTTTACTGGTATGGGGATTTTGCTATTGGAAGAGCAAGGGCTACTATCAATGACTGACCCTATCCAAAAATATTTACCTTGGTTTACGTTAAAGTATCAAGGTAAACCTGTTGATATGCAAAAGCTTACACTAAATAACTTTCTTTACCATACCAGCGGCCTAACAAATATTAGACATATTCAAAATATTCCCCAAGGTAATACGCCTGATATGTTGCAAAAGACTGTGGAAACGCTGGTAGATGCAGAATTGGCGTTCTCTCCCGGTGAACAATATAACTATGGAACCGTTAATTATGACGTATTGGGTTTGGTTATTGAGATTGTATCACGACAAAGCTATGAAGACTTTATGAAGGAACAGGTATTTCTACCCTTAGGTCTTCACCAGACGTATGTTTATAAAGAAGATGCTCAAGCCACTGGACAGTTAGCACAGGGCTACCGTTCTTCCTTTTTTATAACAACTCCATTTAACGCTCCGGATTATGCTGGGAATAAACCTGCCGGCTATATCATTTCTAATACAAAAGATATGGCGCGTTGGATGGGCATACAGATGGGTATCGTGCAGGACATACCCGAAATATTTCACAGGGCTATCGAAAAATCACATAGGGGTGATATGTCTGTTTCGGCTGTCAATGATATGTATTATGCGGCAGGTTGGTCGGTAAACGCCGAACAAACGTTTATAGAACACACTGGGGGTAATCCAAATTTTAGTACCGAAGTAGCCATACTGCCAAATGAAAGAACAGCCATCTGCTTACTGAGCAACGGCGCAAATACCAATATAAACCTGGTACTAAAAGTTAAAAATATATTAAACGGCAATCTAACTCAGTCATATGAGATAAGCAGCACACAGCTTTTGGACATCATTTTGTCGTCTACCACAATTATTCTTTGCCTATTAGCCGTTCTGTTATTTTTCTCAGGATTAAGAAAAAGGAAAACAAATGAGCAGCAGCCAATGACAAAAAAGAGAACAATCGTAACAATTATTTTCCTAATCGCTACGATTGCCCAGTGTATAATGGTTTTTGCCTTCGATTGGTCAACGATACTTATTTGGCAAACATATAGTGTTCTTACAGCTTTAATTTCGTCAACATTATTAACAGCAAGCATTACTTGGTTTGTATATACTCACCGATTAGATGCCTCGGTCCGAAAATAAGTATAATGTTAAGTAAATAAATCCTGATTTATCGATATTCTTAATTTAAAAAACAGAAGACACCTCGGTGTCTTCTTTAATGTCATCGACACTTCTCCTAGTTAAACGCACTTGCTATTTCTTCCACTAACCTGCCTTGTTAGTAGAAGAAGGATTTTTAAACAACTATATTATTTTTTAAATGACTTTATTGTAAATTAAACAACTTTATTATCTCTGTACACGTTTCATATGATGATAGCGTTTTAATATTTACTTATAATGCAAAATATTGCTTAAAACAAGCGCAAAATAACTCCAAAAGTGACAATTAGCTTAATAGACTCTCAATAACACTTATCAAATTTATAGATTAAAAGAGGGATAAAAATGATTTATGGATATGCTCGAGTAAGTACACAAGATCAAAATCTAGATAGCCAGATTGATCAACTTACAAAATACGGAGTAGATGAACTTGTGGAGGAGAAAATAAGTGGCGTTTCTAAACAAAAGCCACTTTTAGATGAACTTCTTTCCAAGGTAGCTCCTAATGATACATTAGTTGTGACACGAATGGATCGTCTTGGTCGAAACACTATTCAGTTACTGCAATTAGTTGAACAACTTAGAGAAAGAGATATACACTTTGTTATTTTAAACTTAGGAATAGATACCAGAACACCAACTGGTAAATTCTTTTTAACGGTAATGGCAGCCTTTAGTGAACTAGATCGAGAAATGATTAAAGAGAAGCAACGTTCAGGAATTAAATTGGCCAAGCAAAAGGGGAAATATCGAGGAAGAGTTAAAAAATATACGGATAAGCATCAAGGTATGAATCATGCCATTGAATTACGTAAAACTACCAATAAAACTGTAAAGGAGATATGTGCAATTACAGGAATCAGTCAGGCGGCATTTTATCGTAGGCTAAAGGAAATGGAAAAAGATAATGGATAACAATTTTAATATATTTAATTATTTTGCAACCAATTTACTTCCTCATTCGACTTTATTGTGTAACGGAGAGGAGAACCAAAATGGATATAGCAAAATTAGTGAAAAAAGCAAAAAAAGGTGATGATGAAGCATTTGAACAACTGATTGATTCTGTTCGACAAAAGCTGTATCGAACAGCCTATGCATATGTTAGAAATGAACAAGATACTCTTGATGTCTATCAAGAAACAATTTATACAGCCTATATTTCAATAAAGACATTAAAAAAGCCTGAACATTTTTCGAGTTGGATTACAAAAATTCTAGTTTTTAAATCGATTGATTTTATTCGGAAAGAGTCTCGCCATTTTACTACAGATAATGAGGAAATCTTTACTGAATTAATCGCTTCTGAAAATGTTGATTTTATCATGCATTCGATGGATTTATCAGAAGCATTTAAATTCTTAAATCCTACTGTTAAGACCATTATTTTGTTGAGGTATTATCACGATTTGTCCATTAAGGAAATTGCCACCATCATGAATTACCCGGAAGGAACCGTGAAATCACACTTAAATAGGGCGAAAAAAGAGTTAAGACCCATTTTAAAGGAGGGCTATCTTTATGAATAAAGACAAATTCAATCGATCCATCGACAACATAAATGTACCTGTTGAAAAGTTAATGGCTAGGGAGAAGGCGGCTATCTTTCAAGCCAAGAAAAAAAGAAAAGCCGAAAGAACCACAAAACGGTCAATCTTGGTTGCATGTGGGTTATGTCTATCTTTGCTTGGTTCTGGATTTGTTTCAACAGGCATGGCGGAAGCCTTATCAAATGTTCCGCTAATTGGTCCAATTTATAAAGATTTTAGAGACATTGCCTCAGATAAAATTGAACACGATCAACTTACGACAGTAATTGATAAACAAGATAGTAAAAACGGCTTAACAATGACTGTAAAAGAAGCAGCTTATGATGGAAACCGGTTAATCGTAACAGTTGTTTACACAGGTCAAAAAGAACTTTCGATGAAAGAAGAGAAGGCCGGATTTAGCTATATAACAATTAATGGACAACAAGAAATTAAACCAGCGATGGGTTCAATAGGGCAAGATGACGTAAACTCGAAAACAATAATTGAACATCATCAATTTACCTTTTCTAAGTATAATGAATATGGCAATAACATTGAGATTGAGGTCCATGGAGAAGATTTATTTGGTTATGAAGGTAAGTTGAAGGTGGCTTTCCCACTTGAAAAAATAAAAGGTGATGTATTTGAGTTTTATCCAGAAGTTACAACACAAACGGTTGATGAAGTGTATACACTAACAGCCGACAAAGTAACATTCTCACCTTTATCAACAAGAATAGACCTAACGATTGATTACCCTGCCGAAATGGATAAAAACGATAGTTGGCCATGGTTTAATTTCTCTGTAGTCGATAATAATGGTCAGGTATATGATAAGCTAAAACTACAGGAAGGCATGGCTGTTGGGAACTATGGTCATCATATGGTACTGACATTGCCTCCAATGGATACCATACCAAAATCATTTACACTCAAGCCAAGTCGAACAAATAGTGAAGGATTTAGTAAAGAAATAAAGGAATTAGAATTAGTCGTTCCTTTAAATAAAAGTAAATAATGACCTCGTTTGCTTTGTTTACTCATATCGCGGAAGTACCTTAAGCTAACGAACACGCGATAGTTGAATAATGGGTTTTATTAAAAAACGTCATGAAAGTCGGATTCCATAGCTATTGGAATCCGGCTTTTTCACATTAAATTTCCTTAACGTTGTAAATCCGCATTTTCCTGACGGTACCCCTAGAAGAAGGATTTTTAAACAACTATATTATTTTTTAAATGACTTTATTGTAAATTAAACAACTTTATTATCTCTGTACACGTTTCATATGATGATAGCGTTTTAATATTTACTTATAATGCAAAATATTGCTTAAAACAAGCGCAAAATAACTCCAAAAGTGACAAGAGGTATATTGATGGACATTCCATTGATGATATTGCGAAAGAATTAAAAGTAACGGCGGATTATATATACAATCGAATTTCTCGTGGGAAGAAAAAACTTCAAAAACTGTGGAAAGGGAGTGTGTAATATGGATAAAAGATTATTATCGATGTTAAATGAGCTCCAATATTCAGAGGAAGAAATTACACGTTTAGAAAAAGAGGCGAATGATTCTATAAATATAGATAAATATTATGTGAGAAATGGAGAATTACTAAAAAAATTAACTTTACAAATGTTAGAAGAATCCATTCGCAACGAATTACAAACTGGTGAAGAAATTGAGAAGGAACTACTAGTAGACGAAGGATGTATGGTAAATAGTAAAATTATACCTAATATATTATACGTAGGAGCTACTTTTTATTATTATATCGTGTTAACAAATAAAAGAATAATCATGAAAGGATTAGATTGTTATTTTAAAAAAACAAATGAACATAGTATACCATTAGAGGATATACAATCCATTTCGCAACATAAAAAAATGAAAAATGTCTTTGAGATTAAATATAATAACAATTATATACAATTTGGAAGTGTTGAGTATACACGTGAAATTGCAATGATTATGATAGAGTTAAAAAAACGTGGAGTAAAAGTAGGGAAATATACAGATTTAGAAAAAGGCTGGATGATTTTTTTCAGTGTATTTGTAATAATGATGGGTGGACTCATAGCTTTACCATATTTAACATAAAACGATAAAAGCGGCATAATAGCTGCTTTTATCGTTTAGTTAGTTTGTATTAATGATTTTGTAGCTAATAATTCAGTTGAATCTATGTGTCAGTGCACCATCTATAACAAATGCAAACTGTCAATAAGAAGATAAATACCTGTACAGCTCAAAAGGATATATGTAAATATTTTAAAGACTTGTTGATTAAGCCATTTGAAAATAATTTGACCTATAAACAAACCTAAAAATACAATTGGAATTGCATAAAAACTTGATTCCCGAATTGTTACGTTCGTCCCAGTAAAGAGTATTTGAGTTAGTAGACTAATGAAATATATAAACAGATAAAAAGCTAAAGTAGTTGCTCTCAACTTCTCTTTTTCAGTATCAGTTCCTGTAAAGTAAAGTAACAGAGGAGGTCCGGGCATACCGATACTCGTCGTTAAAAGACCTGATAATCCACCAACTACGAAATCTCTAAACGGTGTTGATCTAACTTTAACATTGCATATTAGCAACAATGTTAATAGTAAGAGTAGGATGCTAACTGCTAACTTAAAAGTGTTTATGTTAACGGAAATGAAGATTAAAATATCAAAAGGTACACCAGCTATACTTCCGAAAATTAATCTTTTCAGTAGAAAAAAATCAATGTCCATTCTTATTTTCCAAATGAGTGATATGGAAATAATTAATGATAAAATGATATTTATTTGTATAGCTTCTTGTGGTAGAAATAACATGAGTAATAAAGGTGTTGCCATAATAGAAAAGCCAAAACCTGTGCTTGTTTGTAAAATAGAAGCTACTAATATAATACATATGAAAATGAATGTAATTCCCCAAATAGCCTTCCTATTTAATCAAGTGTAACTAGTTGAAGTTTATCATTTAAGTGCACTTTTTCACAAACTTATTTGTATTTTAACATAAATATGTAGTGTCTTCTCAACTGACATTTTAAAAAAAATTATTGTTGGGCAAGAAATAATGAATGGGATCAAATTAACATAAAAGCTTAATCCTTATGTAATAACGATGTTTGAACTTGTTTTTTCCACTCACTTAAATACACTTTCTCCGCTGTAGGAAGTCCAACAGGTAATTGTGCAATCAATTCTAAACTATTTCCATCAGGGTCGTTAAAGTATACGGCGGCATGTGCTAATTCAGGAAAAACAATTGGCTCAATTGGTTCCATTCCAAAGTCTTTTCGTGCTGAAATGCCTTTTTGACTTAGCCAATGTATCGCATGTTCTAAATCATGTAAGCTTACTTGAAAGGCGATGTGTCGTAAAGAGGGATGATAATTAACTTTGTATTCTGTGCCTTCCCAAAGGCCGAGCCAACTTTCATTTTCTTTAATCCAAAAGAAAGCAATATCATCTCCTCTTTTATATAATTTCAGTCCAAGTGATTCGTAAAAAGGTATAGACACTTCTAAGTTACGGACGGGTAAATGTGCTTCGTAAAGACCTTTAATCATTGTAATCCTCCTCAGTAAAAATGTTTCTTATTTTATAGTAAACGTTTTTCTATTAGTTGAAATCACAAAAAAGAGGGATATAATTTCATACGAAAGTATGAAAAAACAGCTCAAATATGAGCTGTTTTCATATAGTTTTTAGTTTCTTTGCTGCATTCCTTTAGAGTTAGTGCAAAGGATATGATATGTTAATATCCGTATCCGCCGCCGCCACCCCAACAGCTACATCCGATAATGATTAGAAGGATGAATAGTACGATAAGCAAAGCAAATCCACCGCCGAAACCAGCGCAACTTCCACCATAGCTCATGTGTTTTCCTCCTTTTTAGGAAATTCATTTTTATAGTTCATGGACTACTATATACAGTATGTTTTTTGGATGGAAAAGGAGCCAGTCTCATTTGTAATTAGACAAACGCCTGTAAGTTCATTTGGGTTGTATTTGTAAGGTGATTTATGAGGGGATATGTGAGTGAATCGTTATACAATTTACAGTTTGTTCATAAAAAAATATAAAAAATTGTAAAAAAAACCATTTTTATATTTTTTTATGTGGGAATTTGTACTATAATTTTACAAGTAATATTATGGGAAAAGGGAGTTTTAGTATAGAGATGGAGATGGGACAATTACAAAATAAAATAGAAAACAAAAAGAAAGAGCTAATTCAACTTGTTGCAAGACATGGATTGGATCATGATAAAGTTTTGTTATTTAGCCGAGATTTAGATATACTAATTAATAAGTTTATGAATGTGAAAGATAATGTGTATAAATAAGGAATTTATAGTTTTTTTATATTAAGATATTTTGCAATAAAGGAGAGAATAGCAATTGGAACATTTACAAGAAGAGCTGTATAAACAAATAAAAGAAGAAAAGGGTACGGTTACAATTTTCTTAAAGAGTGGCGTTAGAATAGTAGGAGAAGTTGTTGGGATAGATAAATTTACAATTTTAATGTTAGTCGATGGAAAACAACAACTTATTTACAAGCAGGCTGTATCAACAATAATGAAATAAGACACTCATTTTGAGTGTCTTATTTCATTATTGTTTGCAAGCTTCAACGTCAATGCCGGCAGCTATTAATTTTTTTTCGCCATCTTGTTCAATAATCTTTTGTAATTTAGATAGGAAAGTATCAAAATTCGTATGCTTGGCTACTTGGAATGTCATTTTATGCTCAATTGGTAGCCACGTATCAATATCAGCTTCGTTATGCTGAATTTTCACCTCAAGTTTATCAAGCGCGTTTGCAACTTTTGCTTCGTACGTCTCTTTCACTTCAAACTCCATCCATAAATCATATAATTCCTCACCGAGAGAACCTGTTAATGTTTGTTTAATATTTGAAATTGCTTCTAGTTCATTTTTTTGTTTTTGTAATTGTAATTCGTGACTATTCATTGTATCAAAGGCAGGAATATCGCCTGCTTCAGCTTCGACTAAATCGTGAATAATAACCATTTTAAGTAATTTTTCAATGTTTACCTTTTGATCTAAATAAGGCTCAACTAATATGGCCATTAGAGACATGCGCCACGTATGTTCAGCGACACTTTCTTGGCGGCCGTTAGAAAGCCAGCTATGTCGCATTTCGTATTTTAGTTTTTCTGCTAATGCAATGATTTGTAAAATGTTATGTTCCATCGTGATCCTCCTCATATTTCCATACCATAATTCTAATATGGAAATGAGATGTGTCAATTTTATGAGTATATTGCGATAAATAGATGATAAGAGTATAATGAATATTATATGTGAAAACGTATTATTAAAATAAAAAAATGTTTTATGAAAATAAAAAGGAAAGGGCGAGAATATGGGAGACGAAAATCAAATATTTGCTAGACCACAAAGAAGAAAAAGGAAGTTTGACATTTCTAGCCCAATGGGTGTCATAATAGGTTTCGCCATAGTGATAGCAGCAATCATGCTTGGCGGCGGAATAAAAGCGTTTAAAAACTTCTTAGACGTTTCATCTATTTTAATTGTTATAGGGGGAACAACGGCGACGATTGTTGTAGCATATCGATTTGGAGAAATAAAAAAATATACGAAAAGTATTTTTACTGTTTTACATAGAAGAGAAGAAGATTTAGAACAGTTAACGGATTTGTTTGTAGATTTTTCGAAAAAGTCTAAAAAACATGGTTTACTTTCTTTAGAAGTGGATGGGGAGCAAGTAGACAATCCGTTTATTCAAAAAGGAATTCAACTCATGTTAAGCGGTTACGATGAAGATGAATTAAAAGAAGTGTTAATGAAAGATGTAGAAACAGAAGTGTACGAATTAAGAAAAGGGGCAACTTTATTAGATAAAATTGGTGATTTCGCCCCAGCTTGGGGGATGATAGGGACTTTAATCGGTCTTATCATTATGCTTCAAAACTTGCAAGATACGTCGCAAATTGGGACAGGGATGGCAGTTGCAATGCTAACGACATTGTATGGATCTGTACTTGCGAATATGATTGCAATCCCTCTTGCTGAAAAGGTGTATCGTGGAATTGAGGATTTGTATACAGAGAAGAGGTTTGTAATTGAAGCCATTTCAGAATTATATCGTGGGCAAATTCCTTCTAAATTAAAGTTAAAACTGGATACATATGTATACGAATCGAAGACAAAAAAAGTAAAACGAGCAGCCTAATATTTCAAGGAGTGGTATGATGAAAAAACGACCGCAAAAGGGATCGCCTCGTTGGATGACGACTTTTACAGATTTAACGATGTTATTATTAACTTTCTTTGTATTACTAGTTGCTACATCAAAGCAAGATACAGTAAAATTATCAAAGATGCTTGAAAAGTTTAGTGACGCGGAGCAAGTAGATGCAAAAGTAATGGAAAATACAATACCAGATATTTCACATGAAAAAAATGATGAAAAAATGGTCTCAAAGAAGCGAATGGACGACTTGTATAAAAAGTTAAAAGCGTATGTAGATAATAACGGTATTAGTCAAGTGAATGTATACCGAGAGGATACAGGAGTAAGCATCGTTATAGTAGATAATTTAATATTTGATACGGGTGATGCGAACGTTAAACCAGAAGCAAAAGAGATAATTAGTCAATTAGTCGGATTTTTCCAATCGGTACCAAACCCGATTGTTGTGGAAGGACATACAGATAGTAGACCAATCCATAATGAAAAGTTTCCTTCTAACTGGGAGTTATCTTCAGCAAGAGCGGCTAATATGATACATCACTTAATCGAGGTGTATCAGGTGGATGATAAAAGATTAGCTGCGGTAGGATATGCAGATACAAAGCCAGTTGTACCAAATGATTCACCGCAAAATTGGGAGAAAAACCGTCGCGTTGTCATTTATATAAAAGAATAGTATATTATTTTAATAATAATATAATAAAAATACAGAAATTCTTTTAAAAAAATATTAAATTTTATCGTTTTATTTTGTATAATGAGTGAGAATGATAAGGTGAAATATTAAGATATTTTTATACATAGAAGGAGAGAATCTAAAAGAATGGCACATAAAATTTTAGTTGTAGACGATGCGATGTTTATGCGAACGATGATTAAAAACTTATTAAAAAGTAATGCTGAATTTGAAGTTATCGGTGAAGCGGAGAATGGGATAGAAGCAATTCAAAAATATAAAGAGCTTCAACCTGACATTGTAACATTAGATATTACTATGCCGGAAATGGACGGACTTGAAGCATTAAAAGAAATTATGAAAATTGATGCAAGTGCAAAAGTTGTTATTTGTTCTGCAATGGGACAACAAGGGATGGTATTAGATGCAATTAAAGGCGGGGCAAAAGACTTTATTGTAAAACCATTCCAAGCGGATCGTGTAATTGAAGCTTTAACAAAAGTAGCAAACAGCTAATATAAAAGGGGTGCCACAAGGAATCAAAACAATGATAGTAGATAGATGTGTGGCCCCCTTTTTTCTCGATATAAAACACTAAATTGTTATACATAAATGAAATGTTTGTTAGACAGGTAGGGGATAAAATGCAAACAGATCTATTAAATATATTTTTTGAAGAATCAGAAGAACATTTACAGTCGCTAAATGAAAATGTGCTAATTTTAGAACAGAATCCTGCTGATATGGGTGTAATTGGAGAAATATTCCGTTCAGCTCATACATTTAAAGGTATGTCTGCAAGTATGGAATTTACAGAAATGGCAGATTTAACGCATAAAATGGAAAATGTGTTAGATGAAATCCGCCATGGGAATATAGTGGTAAATGCGAACATTATTGATGTGATTTTTGAGTGCATTGATAATTTGGAGAAGATGGTTGCAGATGTGCAACAAGGCGGAATGGGTAATATTGATGCTGCATCGACTAAACAAAAATTAGAAGCGCTATTGAATGGTAATGTAGAAGTCTCTGCAGCCTACGTGGAGAACAATCGTATAAGTAATGAGAATGTAGTTTCGCATGAAGTGTACATAACTGTTGAACAACAAGCGATTTTAAAAGCAGTACGTGCCGTTATGTGTATTGAAGCACTGCAAAATTTAGGTGATATACAAAAAACAGTTCCAAGTATTGAAGAAATCGAGGCGGATGCTTTCGGATTTGAGTTCACAGTATTTATGAATACGGATCGTAGTGTAGAAGAATTGAAACAAGTAGTACTTCATGTTTCTGAAATTGATAAAGTAGAAGTAAAGCAAGGAGAATCCTCGCAGGAAGTAGTTTCACCAGAAGTCATTGTACAGGAATTTGTACAAAGAGAAGAAACGGTACAACCTGCCATAGTTACGCAGATGGAAACTCCTATAGAGGCGGTAGTACAACCTGCTATGGTTACGCAGATGGAAACCCCTATAGAGGCGGTGGCACAACCTGCTAGTGCTACGTCAGCTAAAAGCACAACGAAAACGAAAAATGCTAAAGTGGAGAATCGTTCCATTCGTGTTCAATTAGAGAAAATTGAAAGACTAATGAATATGTTTGAAGAAAGCGTAATTGAGCGTGGGCGCATCGATGAATTGGCACAAACGATTCAAAACAAGGAATTAATTGAGCATTTAAATCGATTAGGTGATATTTCAAAAGATATTCAAAATGTATTACTAAATATGCGTATGGTACCAATTGAAACTGTTTTTAACCGTTTCCCGCGTATGGTACGTATGTTAGCGAAAGATTTAGGGAAGAAAATTGATTTGCAAATTACAGGTGAAGATACTGAAGTTGATAAAATTGTTATTGATGAAATCGGTGATCCACTTGTTCATTTAATTCGTAATGCGATTGATCATGGTATTGAAACGGTTGAACAACGTCGTGATGCAGGTAAAAACGAAACGGGTACGATTAAATTAGAGGCGTTTCATAGTGGAAATCATGTCGTTATTCAAATTACTGATGATGGAAATGGTATTTATAAAGGGAAAGTATTAGAAAAAGCGATTAAAAATGGCGTTGTAACAGAAGCAGAGGCAAATAAATTAACAGACCGTGAAGTATTTGATCTAATCTTCCAACCAGGATTTAGTACAGCTGAAGTTGTATCAGATCTTTCAGGGCGTGGTGTTGGATTAGATGTTGTGAAGCATACAATTCATAGTTTAGGTGGACATTTGATTATTGATTCTGAGGAAGGAAAAGGAAGTACATTTAGAATTGAACTTCCGTTAACTTTATCTATTATTCAATCGATGCTCGTTCAAACGAATGATAAGCGTTATGCTTTACCTCTTGGAAATATTGTTGAAGCAATTCGAATTAAGAGAGAAGACATTCAATCCTTACAAGGGAAAGATGTATTAAACTATCGCGATCAAATTATTGAAGTGAAGCATTTAAGTACTGTATTTGGTGAAAAAACAGTAGATGAGGCGTTTGAGTCATATGATAGTCAAATGGTTCCTGTGTTAATTGTTCGTAATACACATCGCAGCTATGGACTTATTGTAAACACAATTATCGGTCAAAGAGAAATAGTCTTAAAGTCATTAGGTGACTTCTTTGCAGAGAGCTCTAACTATTTCTCTGGTGCGACGATTCTTGGTGATGGACGAGTGGTCCTCATTTTAAACCCAGAAGGTTTATAATAGGAATGAAGGAAGGCTCCCCACTTGTATACAATTGGGGAGTCTTTTGGTTCATTACGAATATGAAAAAATGAATCACATGTAATTGGAAATAAATGTGTATGAACGATTCGTATAATAAGTTTGTTAAAATATAATAATTGAGAATTTATCCCGCTATTTGCCGGGTAGTAAGACCCAAAACTCAAAATTCGGAGAGTGCGATGGAGTTAGGCGGAAGATAATGGTCTGATTAGTGTGAACTAATAATTAGTGGGGGATGAAGAAAACCCTGCTAATTAAAGTTTCACTTTATATTATTAGATGGAAAAACAGAAATAAGGAGGCGGGGAAAATGCCAGAGCAACACACAAAAGGGGATACAAGTACAATTGTGCTAGAGAAAGAACAGGTGGATTTAACGTCTCAAGAATGCGATATTCTTGGTGAAATCGCAAATATATCATTCGGTTCAGCTTCGACAGTATTATCAACAATTTTAAATAGGCAAGTAAGTATAACTGCTCCTCGTGTAGAGGTAGTAGACTTATATGATACAAGTGATGTTGAAATTCCTCATGTTGTATTAAATATTCATTTTACAAAAGGCTTAGATATAGAAAATCTACTTGTCCTCCAGCAAGATGTTGCTTTATCCATTGCTGATTTAATGATGATGGGGACAGGTGAAGTGGAAGATGGAAAAGAACTTGGCGAATTAGAACTAAGTGCCGTACAAGAAGCGATGAATCAAATGATGGGGTTCGCAGCTACATCTATGTCAGAGTTCTTCCAAGACACAGTAGATATGTCTCCACCGACAATTAAAGTTGTAAAGCTATCAGAAGAAATGGAGAAAATCTCTGGGATAAATGGAAGTAACATGATTGTTAAAGTGTCGTTTGATTTAAAAATAGATAATCTTGTAAACTCTAAATTGGTACAAATTGTTTCAGTTGAACATACGAAACAAATGATAAATAAATTACTGCAATTATCTGGTGAAGTGGAAGAAACAAATGAGCCGGTGGAAATTGTGGAAACTGAGATTGTAGAAGAACATGTTGAAAAAGAGCAGTTAACGCAAGAAGAGAAAGATGTGCTAGGTGAAATTGCGAATATATCAATTGGTTCAGCTTCAACAGTATTATCAACACTTTTAAATCAGCCAGTTACTATTAGCACACCACACGTAGAGGCGATTAATGTTCGTCATTATGATGGGGTACCTGTACCATTCGTCATTTTAAATGTCGATTTTGTTGAAGGGTTAAAAAATGAGAACGTATTCGTATTTACGAAAGATGTTGCTTTAACAATGGTAGATTTGATGATGATGGGGACAGGAGAAATTGACCCTGAGAAAGAGCTAAGTGAATTAGAGTTAAGTGGTATTAAAGAAATTATGAATCAAATGATGGGGCATGCGGCAACTGCCATGTCAGAAATGTTTAAAGAAAAAATGGATATGACACCACCAGAAGTTAAATTTGTTACGCTGCGAGAAGAGATGGAATATTTGGGAGAAGCTATGGACGGGGACGAGCTTGTTCAAATTACATTCAACATTGAAATTGGCGATTTACTTCAATCGAAAATGTATCAAATTTTACCGATTTCCGAGGCGAAAGAAATGGTGAGGAGACTTCTATATCCAATGGTGGAAGGTCAAGAGGAAAAGATTGAGGAAGAAATAGAAGAGGAAGACATTGTAGCACCTGTTGTGCAACCTATTGAATTTAAAGAAGTGAAACAAATCGAGCCAGTATATATGGATACATCCATCTTGCAAAATGTAGAAATGAATGTGAAGTTTGTATTTGGAAGTACTGTGAAAACAATTCAAGATATATTAAGTTTACAAGAAAATGAAGCGGTTGTATTGGATGAAGATATTGATGAACCGATTCAAATTTATGTAAATGATGTATTAGTGGCGTATGGTGAACTTGTAAATGTAGATGGTTTTTTCGGAGTAAAAGTGACGAAAACGCTGTAAGGCGTTGAAATAGGAGTTTGAACAAGTAGATGAAAAACGTAAAGTTTTTTCTAGTTTGCTGGCTATGCATACATTTGTTCTTCCCTTTGCAAATTCAAGCGGAAGAACAAATTGAGCGAGATCAAATTATAAATGAAGTGGATATGCAAGAAAAAAACAAGGTAGTTCAAGAGCAGACAGAACGAGTGGAAATGAACCAAGTTGAAGAGGAACAAAAAGAAGTAACGAATGAACAAGAGATTGGAAGAAAGATAGAAACGGATCAAGGGATTATTACAGTAAATAAGCAGGAATTGAAGGTTGGCGAAGAATTACGGATTACTGTAGAACGAAATGAGAAAAGCATTCAAAGTATGAAAGGTATATTGCAATTGCAAAAAAATGGCGAGCAATATGAACAAGAAAGAATGCTATCTTTTGAGTATGAAGAAGAAACGAAGCGATGGATTGCTAAGTATAAGATCGGGATTTTTGATTTGCAAGGTGACTGGCACCTTCAGCTCATTCAAAGTTATAAAGAAAATGAGAAGGAAGAGCTTATAGAAAATGAAGTGAAAGTCCCGCTTATTCGTGTAAATAATGAAACGCCAACAGTAGATAAAGAGTTGCCGAAGTTGCATAAAATTACTGTCGATGAGGCGGAGGAGAACGTAATTGAACGAAAACAAGGCGATTCTATACGTGTGCGAGTGAAGGCAGCAGACATAGAATCCGTTGTGAAAGAAGCCCGCGTTATACTAAAGGGAAAAGACGAAATAGAGATTCCTTTTTTATTAGACTACAACAAGCGTGAAATGGATTGGCAAACAGGAATTGAAATAACTGATGAGTTGCCAATTGGGCCATATAAACTATTTGTGGAAATAATAGATGCGGCAGGTAATAAGCTGGTGGTGGAAAGTGAGTATATCGTTTCTATTTTGGAGAAAAAAATGGAAGATGGTAAAAAGCTAGAAGAAAAAGAGGATGAAAATACGATAGAAGAGAAGAACGAAACTGGGAAGCAGGACGATTGGAAGGTAGAAATCCCGCCGCAAGAAGAAAACCCTCCAGTTGTTCAAATTCCGAGGCAAGACGAGGAAGTAAACAGTTTTATAAAAGAGCCGTTGAAAGAAAATAAAGAAGTAACGAATGCAAAGGCTCAAAAAGAGAAAAAAGAAAAAATTGACAATCACGGCGTCTCGAAAAAGAAAGAAGAGCCAGAAGAGAAGAAAGAGGAACAAGGTGAGCAAGGAGTACAAGCATCTAATGTGTTTGCTATCATGTCAGGTTTATTCGTACTGTTTTTAGTTTTAAAGAGTAATAAAGAATGGGGCTAATTATTTCATAGTAGTGGAGGCGCTTAAATGGAAATTAAACGTACAACAATTGAAAATAAGACGCTGCAACCATTAAAACAGCCTAAAGCTCTTTCAGAACATGAAATTCAGAAAGAGCGAAAGCGTAGTAACCTAGTGTTTACTGGACAATCTAAAATCGTTACGAAAAATAATGAAATAGGAATTTTACTTGCAAGTTTAAGTGATGGAAAGAGTATGAAGGAAATGCTTTTTAAAGAGATGGATACAGTGTTACAACTCTTTAAAAAGCTACATACTTTATCTGGAGAAGGAAAGCAAACAGAAAAAATATACGAACAAGTAATTAGAAGCCTGCAAGGACTTGTTAAGCAAGCACATATAAAAGAACTTCCTTTATTAGATGGAACGTATGATTTTGCTGAAGTACAATTATCATTTGGTAGAAAGGTACATATCCCGTTATTAGATGTGAGTGCGCTTATTTCTAGAGTGGAAAGTGATTCTTCAGAAGGAAATATAAATTTAATGGTAACGGTTATTGCTGCTTATATAACGAAATTGTCTAATGAAACCATTTTAATTAGTGGCATGGGTCGCATGGTTAAAGATCGAGACGTAAGTGTATGGAGAGCGCTCGCAGAAATGAATATGACGCAACTATCTCAAACGTTGAAACAAGCGATGCAAGAACATAAATGGTCAATGACGTTTCTTTTTCTCTTTATATGGATTGTTGCTATTATTTTGATTCGAGTTATGTAAAAAGGTCGTCACTTTATTGTGACGACCTTTTTACATTTTTTCGTAGAAAAATGTATCGAATCGCTGAAGGTTGTAGCGTTCAGGCGTTAAAATTTGTTCTGTACTACCAACAAATAGTACGCCACCTTTTCGTAAAGAACGACTAAACTTTTCATACAGTTTTACTCTGGCTTCTTCTGTAAAGTAAATCATTACATTACGACATACGATTAAATCGTAATTTGTATCGAATGACTGCATTAAGAGGTCGTGTTGTTTGAACGTGACATGTTGCTTAATGCTTTGATGCAATGAATATGTATCATCCTCTTTCGTAAAATGGCGCTCTTTCAAATCGGCAGGTAATTCTTTTAAAGAACGTTCTGTATATTGCCCGCGCTTTGCAGTTTCTAATATATGAAAATCAAGATCCGTTGCTTGTATTTCAAAGTGAAATGGAGAAAGATGCTTCGATAAAATTAAAGAGAGTGTATATGGTTCTTCACCGGCAGCGCAGGCGGCACTCCATATTTTTAATTTCCCGTTATTTTGTTCAAGTAGTTTTGGTAGTGCTTTCGTTTCTAACGTTTGCCAGCGTTCTTTATTTCTGAAAAACTCTGAAACGTTAATTGTAATATAGTCAATAAAGCTTAAAAATAAATTTTGATCGGCACGTAAATGGCTGAAAAAATTAATGTAGTTTTCAAAGCCTTTTCTCGTAATAAAAGCATCAATTCTACGGCGCATTCTATCTTGTTTATACGAAGCGATATCCATATTGAATTGTTGTTTAAAACTTGCGATAAAATGATCATAATCTTGTTCAATTATCATATTTACAATGGGCACAATAACGATATTGTGCCTCCCCCTTTACATCATACGAATTTTTTGTTCAAAGCTTTTTTTCATTTGCTTTTCATGTAAACCTGGTAAATCATAAATAACAGCATCAATCCCCGCTTCTTTTGCAATATCAACAGGAATGACTGATGTATGTTTGTCTCCATTATAAAAACAGAGAACTAAATCTGTATCTTCAATAATTTGTTTTACAAAAAACATATAATCTGATCGGTAAATGGAGTCGGTAGGGTGATCAAAAGCAACGTACTCGGCTCCGTGTTTTTTTAAGTAATCAACGACTTCTTGAAATTCATCTGTTACTGCTTGTAACGGTTGTAGTGTGTAAAGGCATAAATTTTGGGCGAGTCTTTCGTTTTCGATGAAAAAACGAAGAACTTCATTTTCAATAGACTTATAACATAATATGTAAATTTTATGCTTATGAGCATAGTCAGTTAAAAATTTTTTAATTTCTTCTTGATCTAATGTTGTTAATTGATTTGAACCACAAAGAAAAATATTCATAGAATTGTGCCACCTCATGCTAAATTGTAACATATCTTCTATAAAAAATAACTGCAAAATATGAGTGTTCAGAGTATAATTATAAATAAATAGATTTTACGATTAACTTTAGGAAGAAATAAAAAAATAAATAGGTGATATATATGCTACGTTCTATCTCGCATAACCCAATTTTATCGCATATACCGCCTGCTACTCAAATGCCGAAAGAAGCAAATGTCAGGACAGGACTTGCATTTTCGGATAATTTGCATGCAGATCCGAAAAAAGATAAATTGTTAGAACAAATGGAAGCGTTTGTCGATAATATTGGAGAAATTAAAGAGAAAATTGAAATGGAATTAACGCTTGATAATGTTATGGAATATAAAAATACGGTGAAATCATTTTTGAATTTTTACGTTGATAATGTATTGCAATATAAAGACGTTATGTCTCGTCATCCGCGCTACGGATATTCACAGAAAATGACGATTGTGAAACAGGCAGAAATGGGATTAAATGAGTTAGAAGATGTTATGAACTTGATTAATACAAAAACAGGGCATTTAGAAATGTTAAATCAAATCGGAGAAATCCACGGTTTAATTGTAAATCTAGTCTTGTAAAAGGAAGGAAATTATATGTACATACAATTATATGAAAAGCTCGTAATTATTCAAAAAGCGTATGAAAATATTCAAGCACTTGGAGAAAACATATACGAGAATTTAAAACATAAAAATGTAAACGCAGTTCAAAAGTTACAAATAGAGCAATTACAGTACATAGACGGTTTAAAAGGATTATCAAGCTCATTTGAAGAAATGGTTGTTCAGTTTTGTAAAGAACAGGGAGTCGAACCATTTCGTGTGAGTGCGTTATTTTCGTATTTTTCTCTTGAAGAAATTGAAAAAATAGAAAAATTACAAAAAACATTAGTTGAATTAGAAGAGAATGTAAAAATGATTCTTTTGAAAAATCAATATTACTTAAACGTACTATTAAAAACTACAGAAAGTATTGTGGATTCAGTTTCTGAATATAATTTGGAGAGAAACAATAATTCGCAAATCTTTATGAACGAACTTTTGTAAAGGGGAAGTGAATCAATATGAGATTATCTGATTATAATACACCGCTATCAGGTATGCTAGCGGCCCAAATGGGATTACAAACGACGAAACAAAACTTGTCTAACATTCATACTCCGGGTTATGTACGTCAAGCAGTGAATATTGCCTCTGCTGGAGCGAGTAATGGGCATATGCCGGCACAAAGAATTGGTAACGGTGTACAAACATTAGGTGTTGATCGTATTACGGACGAAGTGAAAACGAAGCAATATAATGATCAATTGTCACAGTTTTCATATTATGCATATATGAATTCTACTTTATCGAGAGTAGAGTCTATGGTAGGTACGACTGGAAAGAATTCGTTATCCAGTTTAATGGACGGGTTCTTCAACGCTTTCCGTGAAGTTGCAAAAAATCCGGAGCAATCAAACTACTATGATACATTAATTGCTGAAACAGGAAAATTCACAAGTCAGGTAAATCGCCTTGCAAAAAACTTAGCTACGGCGGAAATCCAGACGACAGAAGATATTGAAGCGCATGTGAATGAATTTAATCGTCTTGCTGCTAGTTTAGCAGAAGCGAATAAAAAAATTGGGCAAGCTGGCACACAAGTACCGAATCAACTGCTAGACGAACGTGACCGTATCGTTACAGAGATGTCTAAGTATGCCAATATAGAAGTGTCTTATGAATCTATGAATCCTAATATTGTGAGTGTTAGAATGAATGGTGTTTTAACAGTAAATGGACAAGATACATATCCACTTCAATTAAATAAAGAAAAAGAACCGATGTCTGTTGAAATTTATGGTTCGGGAATTCCTTTAACTAGCGGCGCGATCCAATCAGCGATAGATACGAAAGCGAAGATTGCAGGTTATAAGAAAAATCTTGAAGACTTCATGAGTTCAGTGAAAACGCAAGTGAATACAGTGATGGGAAAAGATTTCTTCGTTGGAGATTATGCGCAAGAGATGAAATTAAACCCAGAATTTGCGCAAGATGTTTCGAAAATGAAAATATCTGCTGAAACAGCAAATAAACTGGCAGGAATTACAGATGGAGATTATAAAGAGGGGCTTACGTATAAACAAGCGTTAGACCAATTCATAGTTGGTGTAGCTTCCGATAAAAGTGCAGTGAATGCTTATCAAAGTATTCATGGTGATTTACTGGATGGTATTCAGCAAGAAAAAATGAGTATCGAAGGCGTGAATATGGAAGAGGAAATGGTAAATTTAATGGCCTTCCAAAAATACTTCGTGGCAAACTCTAAAGCGATTAATACGATGAATGAAGTATTTGACAGTTTGTTTTCAATTATTAGGTAACAGGTAATGAAAAGCAAAAAGCACTTTCTTTATGTGGGAAGAGAGTACCCAGCGCGGTTAGATAAGGGAATGACCGTACATAGCTGCGGTTTCTTCTTTGCGCCAATTCAAATATAGATAAAGGAGAGAATAGGGATGAGAGTATCTACATTTCAAAATGCAAACTGGGCAAAGAATCAGTTAATGGATTTGAATGTGCAGCAGCAATATCATCGAAATCAAGTAACTTCAGGGAAGAAAAACCTTCTTATGAGTGAAGATCCGCTGGCAGCAAGTAAATCATTTGCGATACAGCATTCATTGGCGAATATTGAACAAATGCAAAAAGATATAGCAGATTCTAGAAATGTGTTAAGTCAAACTGAAAATACATTACAAGGTATTGTGAAATCTTTAGCGAGAGCAGATCAATTAACGATTCAAGCACTAAATGGGACAAATAGTGAAAAGGAATTAAAAGCAATTGGAACAGAAGTTGATCAAATTCTAAAACAAGTCGTTTATTTAGCAAATACGAAAGAGCAAGGTCGCTATCTTTTTGGTGGAGATAGTGCAGAAAAACCACCATTTACGGATGATGGTACATACCAAGGTGGCGAAAAAGATGTAATGTGGAAGCTAAATGACGGTTATGAAATTAAAGCATTTCGTAAAGGCGATGATTTACTAACTCCTGTTATTCAAACGTTAGTAAAGATGAAAGATGCTTTGCAGAGCGGCGATCAAAATGCACTAAAACCTTTCTTAGAGGAGAATAAAAAAAATTTAGATAGTGTTATTAATCGTACAACAGAAGTGGGAGCGACGATGAACACTGTAGATACGTTCAAGACGATTTTAAGTGAGCAAAACTTAGCACTTCAAGAAAACCGTAAAGAAATTGAAGATGTTGATTTAGCAGTGGCAATTTCTGATTTAGCATACATTAATGCAACGTATGAGGCGACGCTTAAAGCAATTAGTACGATGAGTAAAACGAGTATTTTAGATTATATGTAAACGATAAGGAGTGAGAAATATGGCAGGCACGTTAACGGGTATTGGCGGTAGACAACAGATTTGGAACCTCGGTAATAATATGATCGATACTTCTAACTTCGTTGAATTAGAAATGAACGCGTTAGATATGAGAAAAACACCGTATACAAATGAAAAAAACCAACTTTCACAAGATAAACTATTATACACAAGTTTAAAATCAGAATTTAGTTCTTTCACACAAACCTTTAAAAACTTAGCGGCTTTTAAAGGGAATGAAAAAAAAGTAACGACATCACAAGATGGCTATATTAACGTAAAAGCAGATGGTGGAGCTATTGCAGGAACATTTAATGTGAAAATTAATCAACTGGCACAGCGTCATCAAATAGCTTCTAATGATATTACTAATATAAATGAGAAGCTTCCAAGAAATGAAACAATAAAACTAGGTGAAAAAGAACTAAAAGTAACAACTGATATGACATATAAAGATTTAATTAATAAAATTAATGATGGGGATTATGGCGTATCAGTATATACACTTGGTAGTAAAATGTTTATGTCCTCTACGAAAGAAGGGGCAACGAATAATATTAAATTAGAAGAAACACCACCTAATGTACTTACGGATTTGTTCTATTCGAAAGTGGAAGGCTCTACTACAGAAATGAAATTAAACACGATTAATAAAGCATTAGATGCAATATATAGTATCAATGGTATCGAAGAAAAAAGTGCTAGTAACACAATTGAAACACTTCCTGGTGTGAAGATTGAGCTTTTAAAAGTAACAGATCCAATAGTTGAAAATAAGCTTAGTGGTGAAACGGGTACAGATTCAAAAGCTACGGATCAAAAAGGTATAGATTTGAAGTTTACAGTGAGTGATTCAAACGTCACAGATGCAGCTAATTTAATTAAAAAGATGGTAGCTGATTACAATAAGGCTGTAGGTACAGTAGATATTTTTGATGGGAAAAATGGAGCTTTTCAAGGACAAGCAATTATGCAAAGTGTTCGCCAAATGATGAATAACGTCGTGACGTTTTCAAAGGATGGCAACTATTTGTTTACATACGGTATTCAATTAAAACAAGATGGAACAATGCAAGTAGACGATGAAAAATTGACAAAAGCGTTAAAAGATAATCCTGATGCAGCAAAACAGTTCTTCTTTAGTTCAAATGGGATAGGAAAGATGATGGAAGAACCACTTGAAAAGTTATTTGGTGATAAGGGTGTAGTTGGGGAACGTGTGAAAAACATCGATTCACGTGTAAGTGATTTAGATAAGAAGATTAAAGATATTGAATCGCAAAACTTGCAAAAGCAAGATGAAATTGTGAAGAAGTATCAAAAGTTAGAAAGTACATTAGCGGCGCTTGATAGCCAATTAAAAACAATTAAAGCAATGACAAAACAAAAAAGTGATGATTAATGAAAAGCTAAGGAAGTGATTGTATGCAAGCATGGCAACGTTATATGCAAAATGATATTATGACGAGTAATCCAATTAAAAATACAATTTTTATTTATGAAAGATGTATTGTAGAATTTCGTAATTTAGAAGAGCTTTTACATACTTTTAAACTACAAGAAGGTGATGTGCTTCTTGAAAAGTTAGAACGTATTTTTGAAGAATTAAAGTTGCAATTAAATCCTGAAATTACGAAAGATTTATATGATAGTCTATTTGGCTTATATGATTGGATTAGCATTCAAATTCAAACAATGAAAGTAACACGTGAAGCAAAAGATATCGATACGATCGTGAAAGTATTACAAGATTTAATAGATGGTTACCGCGGAGCACTCGAAAATGAACAATGATATTTATCGAGCATTTGTCGGCTGTTTTAATGAAATCGGTGAATTGCAAGTGTCAGATGAAGAGTTTGCTGAGAAGAGTGCAATGTTAAATCGCTGGATGATGACATTGGATGAAGAAACGCGAGCGCAAGTTGCAACGGAAGTAAGTCCATTCATTATTAAGGCAGCTCAGCACATTCGAGATAAGCAAAAGATTTTGGAAGAAATGATTATGACAAATGATGGGCGAATGAAAGCTAATTCATTTTACGGAAAATATTAAATATAAAGTATGGAAACGGGTTCCCTTCTTGAAAGGGAATCCATCCCTTTGTTTAGGAGTTCCGCTGATTGAGGTTTCTCTTCATGGCTGTAGTGAAAAAAATAGTAGTTCTCTATACAATATAAAAATGGATGTTAGTTTGTAGTACATATATCGAAATGCGACATGGATTACTACGTGTATACAGTTTTTTTCATTCTTTTTTATATTTTTGTATTTTTCTAAAGACAACAATGGAAAAATGGAATAAAATATGTAAGGGTACATAACAGTTAATATTTTAATAAATACATATAAGAAAATAAATAATGAAGTGAAACTTCTATTAGCGGATAATAATGTTCGAAATGGCCAAGTGGAAAAGAAGGGATGTTGAATATGCCAGATTTAGTGAGCGATGTAAGCCACTATATGAATTATTTAGTGACGAAACGAAATACTGTTTCTAGTAATATTGCAAATGCAAATACACCTGGCTATCAAGCGCAAGATGTAACATTTGCTGAACAGATGAATAAAAGTAGTGCATTATATAAAAGTAATCCTTCAGATTTAAATAGCAATCCAGATTTATATCAAACGAATGAAATGCACTTACCAACAGTAAATATGAAAAATACATATGCAAAGATTCAAACGAAATCAATGCAAATGAATAAAGATGGAAATAGCGTTGATGTATCGACAGAAATGCTAGATTTAATGAAAGCAAATCAATTATATGGTATTTCAATTAATGCAATTAATACGCAATATGCAATTAACCAGGCAGCGCGCGGACGTTAAGAATAGAGGGAGAGGCAACTTATGTTTCAGGCAATTAATGCAAGTGGTTCAGGACTTACTACAGCGCGAAAATGGATGGAAGTTACTTCTAATAATATCGTAAATGCAAATACAACTGCAGCACCAGGGGCAGATTTGTATGAGCGCCGCAGTGTAGTGCTAGAATCAAACAATAGTTTTGCAAATATGTTAAACAGTACTCCTGCAAATGGAGTGAAAATAAAAAGTATTGAAGCAGATAAAGCTGAAAATTTAGTGTATGATCCGACGCATCCGCATGCAAATGAAGAAGGATATGTACGTTATCCGAACATTGATGTGACGGCTGAAATGACGAATGTAATGATTGCTCAAAAAATGTATGAAGCAAATACAAGTGTATTAAATGCGAACAAAAAAATGCTCGATAAAGATTTAGAGATTGGCAGAGGATAAGGGAGAAGACGAGAAATGAAAATTCAACCATTGATACAGACACAGCCATTTGGAGCGATTCAGGCAATTGGCGCTTCTAAACCTTCGCAAACATCTGCAGCCCCGGGGAAAAAGTTTATTGATTTATTGGAAGATATGAATCAATCGCAAAACAATGCCCAAACAGCGGTATATGATTTATTAACAAAAGGGGTAGGAGAAACACATGACGTTTTAATTCAGCAAAAAAAAGCTGAATCACAAATGAAAACTGCAGCTCTTGTGCGTGATAATCTTATTGAAAACTATAAGTCGCTAATTAATATGCAAATTTAGGAAAGTGGACGGGTGTGTTTAAATGGAAAAGATAAGAAATGTTTTCCAATCGTTAAAAACGTGGCATAAATTAGTCATTGGTGCGGCGCTTTTAGCCATTGTAACAGGAGCACTTTTATACTTCACCTTGCCAGATAAATATGTTGTTGTATATCAAAATTTAAATGATGCAGACAAACAAGAGATTACAGCAGAATTATCGAAGCTAGGTGTTGATTATCAATTAGCAGCTGATGGTTCGATTCGTGTGCAAAAGAATGATGCTCCATGGGTTCGAAAAGAAATGAATGGAATGGGCTTACCGTTTAATTCGAAAAGCGGTGAGGAAATTTTATTAGAAAGCTCGCTCGGTTCAAGTGAGCAAGATAAAAAAATGAAGCAAATTGTCGGTACGAAAAAGCAATTGGAGCAAGATATTGTAAGGAATTTTGCAACAGTTGAAACGGCAAATGTGCAAATTACGTTACCTGAAAAAGAAACGATCTTTGATGAGGAAAAAGCGAAAGGAACAGCGGCAATTACTGTTGGTGTGAAACGTGGACAACTTTTAACAGCTGATCAAGTTGCGGGTATACAGCAAATGATTAGTGCGGCAGTTCCTGGTGTAAAACCGGAAGAAGTAAGTGTAATAGATAGTAAAAAAGGTGTAATCTCAAAAGGAGCGGATGCAGCGAATGCTAGCAGTTCTTCTTCTTATGAAAAAGAAGTTGAGATGCAACATCAAATTGAAGGTAAGTTAAAACAAGATATTGATGCAACGCTCATGACGATGTTTAAACCAAATGAATATAAAGTGAATACGAAAGTTACCGTAAATTATGATGAAGTAACACGTCAGTCAGAAAAATATGGTGATAAAGGTGTACTTCGTAGTAAACAAGAGCAAGAAGAAAGTTCTACTGCCCAAGAAGGTGCAGATGCGAAGCAAGGTGCTGGTATTACAGCGAACGGTGAAGTACCAAACTACGGTACGAACAATAATCAAAATGGTAAAATCGTCTACGATAATAAAAATGGTAACAAAATCGAAAACTATGAAATAGATAAAACAGTTGAAACGATTAAGAAACACCCAGAATTGACGAAAACAAATATTGTAGTATGGGTAGATAATGATACGTTAGTAAAACGAAGAATCGATATGACAACGTTTAAAGAAGCAATTGGAACAGCAGCAGGACTGCAAGCTGATCCGAACGGAAACTTTACAAATGGGCAAGTTAACGTTGTAACAGTTCAATTTGATCAACCAAAAGCAGAAGAGCCGAAAAAACAAAAAGAAAGTGGCTTGAACTGGTGGCTAATCGGTGGAATTACAGGTGGCTTGTTAGCGCTTGTTGGTCTAGTATGGTTCTTCCTAGCGAGACGTAAGAAAAAGAAAGAAGAAGAGGAATATGAAGAATACTTAGCAGAAGATGAAGTTGCGGCAAGTAGTGAAAGTATTATGGAAATTCCTGAAGAAAAAATAGAGCCTGAACCAAAACCTGAACTAGAAAAACCGAAAGAACCAACGTTAGATGAACAAGTGCAAGAAGCTACGAAGGAACATGTAGAAGGTACTGCAAAAGTTATTAAAAAATGGTTAAACGGACAGTAAGGGAGGAACAACGATGTTAGATGGAATCTCCTCCAAAGAAAAAGCTGCCATCCTCATTCGTACATTAGATGAAGAGGTGGCAGCACAAGTCATTGAATATATGACAGCTGAGGAAAAAGAAGTATTACTTCGTGAAATCGCGAAGTTTCGTGTATATAAACCGGAAACGTTAGAAAATGTACTAGGGGAGTTCTTATATGAACTAAATG
The DNA here is from genome assembly GCF_008368905.1 of Bacillus sp. SH5-2. Taxonomy (NCBI): domain Bacteria; kingdom Bacillati; phylum Bacillota; class Bacilli; order Caryophanales; family Bacillaceae; genus Bacillus; species Bacillus sp. SH5-2. Next base: position 10,776 of record NZ_QOSD01000001.1, on the reverse strand, counting down.
TAAAAGAATTGAATCTAGTCACTCCAGATAAAGAATATATTCGTCGCATATTCAAAAATATGCCAGAAGACGAACTCGAAAAATTATTGGAAGACCTTTGGTATAACAAAGATAATCCATTTGAATTCTTAAATTCACTAACAGATTTAGAACCACTTCTTACAGTACTTAATGATGAATCACCGCAGACGATTGCGATTATTGCTTCTTATATTAAGCCGCAGCTTGCTTCTCAATTAATTGAGAGATTACCAGATTATAAACGAGTAGAAACAGTAATGGGTATTGCAAAGCTAGAACAAGTAGATGGCGAACTAATTAATCAAATTAGTGAATTATTAAAGGCAAAATTAAATAATATGGCATTTAGTGCGATTAATAAAACAGATGGTCTGAAAACAATTGTGAACATTTTAAATAACGTTTCACGAGGTGTTGAAAAAACAGTCTTTCAAAAGCTGGATGAGATGGACTATGAACTATCTGAAAAGATTAAAGAAAACATGTTTGTCTTTGAAGACTTACTCGGTCTTGAAGATCTTGCGCTTCGCCGTGTATTAGAGGAAATTACAGATAATGGGGTTATCGCAAAAGCACTTAAAATTGCAAAAGAAGAAATTAAAGAGAAACTATTTACATGTATGTCTATGAATCGTAAAGAGATGATTTTAGAAGAATTAGATGGTTTAGGACCACTTAAGATGACAGACGCTGAAAAAGCGCAGCAGACGATTACAGGTACAGTGAAAAAGTTAGAGAAAGAAGGAAGAATTATCATTCAAAGAGGTGAAGATGATGTCCTTATTTAAAAACAGAATTCCGAAGAATTCTGTTTCTTTTTCTGAAGAGACGTATGAATTGCAATTTCCAAAGCCCGCCCCAGTTCATATAGAAGAAGTGCAAGTTGATCATGCAGAACTTCGTGCGCAGCAAGATGCATTACATGTTGAAATGAGTCAACTAAGGAAAGAACAGCAAATGTTAGAACGAGAGCAACAGCAGTTGATGCAAGGAAAAGAAGAATTTCAAAAGCACATCCATGAGCAAATGGAACAGATGGAAGCAGCACGTATTCAGTTTCAAAAAGAACAACAAGAAATAGCGTATGAATGGACAGAATTACTATGGGATCAATCCTTCCAGTTAGCGGAAAAAATTGTGAATCAAGCGGTAGATTCACGATTACTAGATGTTTTACCAATTTTAACTGGTATCGTTCAAACATTGCCTACTTCATTTGAAAAATTAATCATTACAGTACATCCAGAAACGTTTGAACGTATTCAAGAAGAGAAAGAAAATACGAAAGAATATTGGCTTTTGCAATTAGTTGAATGGAAGTACGATTTCTCCTTACAATTTGGAGAATTTGTTCTGGAAGAAGAAAAGGAGTTTTTCGAATTTAAATTTGCACCTATATTTGCGAAACTTCGTCAGAAATGGGAAGAAGAGAAAGTATTTGAGGAGCAAAACGTATGAACAGGCTTTTAATGAATGAGAATGAGAAATGGAATACGTTCATTGAAACACCACTGTATACGAAAGTTGGTAAAGTTCATAGTGTACAAGAGCAGTTTTTCGTAGCGAAAGGGCCGAAAGCGAAAATTGGCGATGTTTGCCTCGTTGGAGAACATAACGTCTTATGTGAAGTAATTGCGATTGAAAAAGAAAATAATATGTTACTCCCCTTTGAACAGACGGAAAAAGTATGTTACGGAGATTCGGTCACATTAATAGCAGAAGATGTTGCTGTACCTCGTGGTAATCATTTGCTCGGAAAAGTGTTAAGCGCAAATGGTGAAGTGTTAAATGAAAACGCTGAAAACATACCACTCCAGAAAATAAAATTAGATGCCCCGCCTATACATGCATTTGAGCGTGAAGAAATTACTGATGTATTTGAGACGGGAATTAAATCGATAGATTCTATGTTAACAATTGGAATCGGTCAAAAAATTGGTATTTTCGCCGGATCTGGTGTAGGTAAATCTACTTTACTTGGAATGATTGCGAAAAACGCAAAAGCTGATATTAATGTTATTAGTTTAGTAGGAGAGCGTGGCCGAGAAGTAAAAGACTTTATCCGAAAAGAACTAGGCGAAGAAGGAATGAAAAAAAGTGTCGTAGTTGTAGCAACATCAGATGAAAGCCATCTCATGCAACTTCGCGCCGCTAAGCTTGCAACATCTATCGCTGAATATTTTCGCGACCAAGGCAATAACGTACTACTTATGATGGATTCTGTTACTCGTTTTGCTGATGCACGCCGAAGTGTTGATATTGCTGTTAAAGAGTTACCGATAGGTGGTAAAACGCTCTTGATGGAAAGTTATATGAAGAAACTGTTAGAACGATCTGGAAAAACACAAAAAGGATCAATAACAGGTATATATACAGTGCTTGTTGATGGGGACGACTTAAATGGGCCAGTACCAGATTTAGCGCGTGGTATTTTAGATGGGCATATCGTATTAAAGCGTGAGCTTGCAACACTTAGTCATTATCCAGCTATTTCTGTATTAGATTCAGTAAGTAGGATTATGGAAGAAATCGTATCACCGAATCATTGGCAATTTGCAAATGAAATGAGAAAAATCTTATCGATTTATAAGGAAAATGAATTGTACTTCAAATTAGGAACAATTCAAGAAAATGAAGAAAATGCTTATATTTTTGAATGCAAAAATAAAGTAGAAGGTATAAATACGTTTTTAAAACAAGGACGAGCGGATTGTTTTCATTTTGAAGATATTGTCCAAGCGATGCATCATATTGTATAAGACCTCGCGTTTTGGGGTCTTATTTTTGTTTTTTAATATTTCACAGATTTTTTTGTAAAAAAACTATATAATAGAAAAAGAGAGCGTTATAATAGGAAGGGGCTATGAAAATAGGTGGATAAGCAGCAGTACGACACGATAAAATTGCAGATGAATCAAGAAAAAGAACATATTTTAAAAGAAGTGTACGAACTAACAGCTGAAAAAAGAAAAATAGAACAAAAAAAAGAATATGATTTGTATGTTGTGAAATCGCGAAGTAAAGTCGTACAAACAAGGCGACGTATCATGGCTGGTATGCTGTCTTCACATACATTTTCGCCTGAGAGAATAGAAGAATGGAATCGAAAAATTAAAAAAACGGAAGATTTTATTCGAAAAAATGAAAGCCTTTTAGAAAAAATAAAAGAAAAAGAACGTGTTATTGATGAAATGTATCAAGAAGATTGTAAGAAACTTGCGAAAGCGCAAGAAAAGTTAGAAGAAAAGATGCTTCTTGATTTAAAAATGTGTATAAATAGATGAGGTGGAAGTTGTGTTACAGTTTGTATTACCGGTGAAACAAAGTTTACCTCCGCAAGAAGAAAAAGGTCTTGAAATACAGCCGAAACGTGAAGAGTCTACATTTGATCAAACGATGAGAAGTGAGAATAAAACAAGACCGAAAACGGAGAAAGTAAAGGAAGAGGAAGCGCCAGACGAAAAGAAAGAGTATCTTCTCGCAAAAAAGCCGGTGAAGAAGGAAGAGCCGCTTATAAAGAAAGAAGAGAAAAAAGAAACAGAACAAATACTGTTAGCTGTATCAGAGCAAATGGTTGCAATTGAGCAATTACGTGTGCAGCCAGAATTGTTATATCAATACATACAAAAAATACAAGAGTTATATAAAGAATACGGAAATATAAAGCTTAACGAATTACCAGCAGCTGAATTACAACAATTACAAGAGCTTCTTTCAAATATGAATATTAAAAATGCTATATGTTTAGAAGATACAATTCAAATGGCATTAGATAAAGTCACGATGCCGGAGCAAACGATGCAAGTATTGAAAGTTGTAGAATCAGAATCTTGTAATATCGCAAAGAAACAAGAAGAGTTTAAAGGCTTAGATGCAGATCTTCCGGAATCAGAGAGCGATAATGTAAAGATAGAGTTGCCAGAAGTTGACGCGTTAAACGATTCGAGTAAGGTTGGTGCTGAGTTATTAAATAAAGCGACGAGTACGGATCAAATAGGAAAAGCAAATGGCGGTGCCGAGAAAGTTTCATTACCTGACTTAGGAAAGAAAATGGAAGCCCAAGTAGAAGCATTGCAAAAATTTGTAGTGAAACAAGAACGTGTTCTATTTCAGTTAAACCCAGAGAAACTAGGGACATTAACTGTATTTATGAAAAAGCATGGCGATCAAATTGATGTTCATGTCGAAATGGAAAAACACGATGCGAAAAAACGTGTTGAAATCATATTTGATGAATTGAGACTAAAGTTGAAAGAAAAAGAAATTAATATTCAAATTAGTTATTCAGATAAAGATGAAAACCGTAAAGAACAGCGAGAACAAGAGCAAAGGCAAAAACAGAAGTTAGCAAGTACGAAACAGGAGAATCAACAATCAAAAGAATTTGCGGGATTATTGGAGGAATAAAGCGTGCCAACAGTTGGATTAAATACAACGAGTACAAATCATATTCCGTTACAAGCAGGAGCGCAAAGAAGTAATGTCCCTGTAAACGGTGTACAATCGCCAGTAGGGCAAACAAATGGAGTATCAGCAAGTGAACAAAAAACACCTGGTGTAATGGAAAAAGATGATTTTCTAAAATTGTTTTTAGCGAGTTTCCAGCACCAAGATCCATTCAATGCAATGGATATGAATCAAATGATGAATCAGACAGCGCAGTTATCTCTTATGGAACAAGTGCAAAATATGACAAAGGCAGTTGACTCTTTAAGAACGACGATGTATTCGACAGCGCTTGATGGCGGAATGAAGTTTTTAGGGAAGTACGTAAGAGGTGTTGACGGTGACGGTAATAAAGTAACTGGTCAAGTAGAGACAGTTCGCCTTGCAGAAAATAACGAAGTACAGCTCGTTATTGATAATAAAGTGGTATCACTTCGCTTCGTTGAAAGAGTATCTGATAAACCAATTGGAGAAACCAATCCAGAAGATGTAAAGAAAGACGATCAAAAAGTAACTGAAGAAGTAAAAACAACAAATTCATAAGGGAGTGTCCATACAGTATGATTAAAGCGTTATATACAAGTATTTCAGGAATGAATGCAACACAAAATGCATTAAGTGTAACTTCAAATAATATTGCTAATGCACAAACAGTTGGTTATAAAAAACAAAAAGCAATGTTTGATGATTTACTGTACAACAATTCAGTCGGTGCAAAAGGTGATGAAAGATACGCAGGAACGAACCCAAAAAGTATCGGTAACGGTGTGAAAATGAGCGGAACAGTTACGGATTACAGCGATGGTACAATTACGTTAACTGGTGGTAAAACACAAGTAGCAATGGAAGGCAATGGCTTCTTCGTTGTAGGTGATTCAAAAGCTGGGAATATGGAATTTACACGTAAAGGGACATTTACAATATCTTCAGATTACTATATTACGAATACAGAAGGTCAATATGTATTCGCTTATCCAGCTGATCCTTCAACTGGTAATGTTGATTTATCTGGTATTCCGGGACCATTGCAAATTCCAATGGGATCAGCAATCGGTGGTATTCGAACGTCAAAAGGAATCGTTGGAGGAAACATTCCAGCTGATGCAAAACATATTACGCAAGAATTACCTGTATACGATGATGCCGGTAATACATGGACAATGCGCATGGAGTTTACACAAGATGGTGAACATAATTATAAATATACAGTAAAGATGCGTAATGACTCGAAAAAAGAAACAGAGTTTCATGAGGTCCAAGGAGCAGCTGGTAATGTGAAATTCGATGCGGTAGGAAAGCCAGATCCGATCAATCCTGAAGCGAATATTCCATTTAATGGTGGAACAGTTAAAATAGATCTTAGCAAATTAACAAACCATCCGACAGAGAAAACAATAGCAGTAACAAACGTAGACGGTAGACCAGCGGCAACTGTTAAAGATTGCTTTATGGCTGACGGTGGATATGTGATGGTAAAGTACTCTGATGGAAGTATAAAAGCAGCAGGTCAATTAGCTGTTGGGATGTTCCCGAACGAAGGTGGCTTAATGAAAACGGGTAATGGTAACTTTACAGCGACGAATACAACTGGTATTTTAGCACTTGGTGTATCTGGTCAAAATGGTGCAGGAAAAGTACGTGGTGGTGCGCAAGAAGGTGCAAACGTAGATTTATCTGTAGAATTCGTAGATTTAATGCTATACCAACGTGGCTTCCAAGGAAATGCGAAAGTAATTAAAATTTCAGATGAAGTATTAAATGAAGTTGTAAACTTAATTCGATAATAAATCATAAAGAAAATTTGTAATGAAGTAGAAAGGATTTTTTATTCGTATGACAAGACAAGAGCGAATTTTACAATTGCCTTTTTTCGAAAACAAACGTGAGCTTGCTGAGCAAGTGTTGAAAATGGAACGAGAAGAGCATGTATATTTACCAGATCAATTTGAAATTAAGCAAGTGCCTCCGTATTCATTTGGTGAAAAACAAGCAACGATTGGCCGTATTCACGAATCGTATTTCGTAAGTGTTGGTAGCGCTGGCGTTTGGAAGTATCAACTGTTTAAAGATGAGATGAAGTGTCGTGAGTTTTTTGTTACGTTATCAGGGATAACGGATCAGCAAATTGCGTTTTGGTTCAATAACATCGAGTTACTGAAAAGTTCTTAAAAGATCTTAAAAGCCCTTAAAAGATTTTAAAAGCACTTTTTTAGGTTTTGAGAGATGGGCTAGCGGTGTTTTGGAGCGGTTAGTGCTTAAGAGAGGCTCGGACGATGTGTGAGGACAGAGATATGGAGAGTTACTAAGGTAGTTGAAGAGGTTGGAAGCTAAGTATTGGTTGCTGCTTCTTCTTAGCTCTTTGACGATAGGATGTATCCAAGTCTAGAAACGGTGATATAAAATAGGTTAATGTAAGGTTGTAAAATTAGACTGAATTTCTATAAAAGGAGAGGTGAGGAGGATGGCGCAGAATAAGTATCGCGTTACATTCATTTCGCCAGGTGAGATTGAGCAGCGTACTGTAATGGCGGCGAGTAGTTTGCCAGATTTAATTCGTAAAGTAGAGAGTATTATTGCAGATTCAAATGGTTATTTTGTGAATGATAAAAAAAATAATTGCTACTTTAAAGTAATTAAAGAAAATGTTACATTTATTCAATATGAGTTATTATTCTCGGATAAGGAAATTCATATTGAAAAATTAAAACATATAGCGCCGGTAGTATTGAAAAGGTTATTTGAAAACATAAATGATCCGGAACTATATGCACTTGCTCTACTTGATGTTGATATAGCAACGAAAGAATACGTGCTAGCAGAAATGGATACAGCGTTAAGAGTAAGGGTAGAAACGGAGCTTTCGAAAAAGTGGGAAGCAATGCCGACAGAAATTGTAGGAGCGCAAGAAGTGTTATTAGAGGCACTTGCATCGCTTATACAAGAATAAGTGTAATTAATAAATGAATGAATCGTTCGACTATCTATATTGTAAATATAGGTGGTTGACTTTTCTGTTTTAATAAAGCTTAATAATTAGATATACGGAATTAATGGAAGGGGAGCGACACCTTTATGTCACAAGCACAAAGTATTTTATTAGAAAGCGGAACAAATGAATTAGAGATTGTTACATATACTGTTGGTGAAAACCTATTTAGTATTAATGTAATGAAAGTACGTGAGATCATTAATCCATTCCCTGTTACAACTGTGCCAGAATCTCATCATGCAGTTGAAGGTGTTGTTCAAGTACGCGGTGAAATTTTACCTGTTATTAACTTAGCGACAGCTCTTAACTTGAAATCGACAAAGCCACTGGATCAAACGAAATTTATCATTTCAGAATTAAACCAAATGAAAGTAATTTTCCGCGTTGATGAAGTGCATCGTATTCAACGTATTTCATGGGAACAAATTGATGAACCAGCTTCATTATCTATGGGACTAGAAGAAACGACATCTGGTATTGTAAAATTAGATGGGAAAATTATTTTACTATTAGATTATGAAAAAATTGTTTGTGAAATTAGTGACAGTGGTTATGAAAAGAAATCATTATCTGGTTTAGAGCACAAAACAGATCGTGCTGAAAAGATAATTTATATTGCGGAAGATTCTGCAATGCTTCGTCAAATACTAGAAGAAACATTATCGTCAGCTGGATATACAAAAATGAACTTCTTCAGTAATGGTGCAGAAGCGTTAGCACATATTGAAAAACTAGCAAAAGAGCAAGGTGAAAAAATGTTTGAACATATTCACTTGCTAATTACTGATATTGAAATGCCAAAAATGGACGGACATCATTTAACGAAAGTGATTAAGGATCATGAAGTGATGAATCGTTTACCGGTTGTTATTTTCTCTTCATTAATTACAAATGAATTATTCCATAAAGGTGAAGCAGTAGGGGCAAATGCGCAAGTAAGTAAGCCGGATATTCAAGAGCTAATTGGTTTAGTAGATAAGTTAGTGTTGTAAAAGCTTTTATTTAGCTGGAATAGAGGAACTAGCCATGTGTGGCGGCGGTTAGTGCTGAATAGAGCCCCATGCGATGTTAAGACCAGAGATCCGGAGTGGTTTTAGGTAAGTAGAAGGAGCGAGGCCTCGAGAGAGTTTTTAAAGAGTCAGTATTCATCTTCATTTTAATTATTAGGAATAGAGGAACTAGCCGTGTGTGGAAGCGGTCAGTGCCTAATAGAGGTCCAAATGATGTGAGACCAGAGATATGAAGTAGTTCTTAGGTAAGTAGAAGAAGTGAGCCATTGAGAGAATGTTTGAAGAACCGGTGTACACCTCTATTCTGTAAGTGGAGAAGGAACTAGCCATGTGAGTTTTGGTTAGTTCCTTTTTAGTATTTTATAGGCTACATAGGCAGGGAAGTGAAACATTTTGAGAGTGTTTGTGCTTGTATGTAGTATTGTACATTTTTGATTGGTTTCATCAATAAGTGGTATGCTTTTTGTTTAAAAAGCTAAGAGAATGTAGCTTTGGATTATGGTAGTGAGATTTCGTGGTAACGCAAATGTTTTCGGTGAAAATATATTCAGAATACCATATAATATAATTATGTGGATTATTTTTGAAATAGGATTATACATATATTATTTCAAAAAATTTAGTTTTTCTATTTTATATTTTCTATACATTTTTGTATGTTAATTATTTGACAGATAATTTCGAAATGTTATAATATGGATATGTAAAAATTGCTATTTTCTTGAAAGACATGGGAGTCGGATGAGAATTGTGAAAGGATGAGGGGAAGTGGCACAGAGTATGTATCACCACACAGCAATCAATGTATTAGGTCTTTTACAAAACATGTCAAATAATGAAATGAACGATATGAAATTAGAAACGGAATTTAAAAAAATAGAGAAACAATTCCGAGTAAAATATGAAGAACTAGTTGATTTATATAATAGAATGGTATTATTTCAAATAGATATAGAAAAAAATGGCGGAATGCGCGCCTATGAAAAATCAGCGGTTACGTGGCTGAAGTCTGAACTAGAGTTACTGTATGAAGTGTATCAATTTAGTCAACGTCACGGTTTAAACATCGCGAATATTTCAAAATATGTTAGTAAAAACGAACTGAATATATTTCCAAAAACAGAAAGCCAATTGCAAAATACGTACTATAAATTAAAAAAGCAGGAAATACCGTTTGAAAATATTGAAAAACAAAAACCGGGGCGAAAACGAAAATATACACCTATAAAAAAAGTAATGGCTGAAACGATAATAGCGAATAAGGAAGAAGTAAAAGAAGTCGCTATAGTGGAAGAGGATGAAAAAAGCCTTGTAACAGTTCTATCTGGAATCGTTGATAATTTTGACACAATTCGTAACAATAGTGAAAAGAAAGAACATGAACTGTATCAGTTTATGGAAGGTATATATAAGCTTTCTAGCATGGCTGCAGAGCGTTCGAAAGACGAGAAGGATGCACGTAGTATAGAAAGTGAATTGCAGTTGCTACAAGCAGAAAATGCGAGGTTACAACGAGAGAAAGAAGAACTTGTACAAGATGTTAAAGATATGACGTGTCATGTAATTAACTTCATTACGAGTTCCGACATCGATCAAATTCGTCAACTACCGAAATTTGTGAAAGACTGCAAAATAGAATTACATAAAATAGGATTATACAACGCACAAGACGGAAACATGAAAATAATGGTCGACCGCAGAGGACAAGTTATGACGGTAACGCCATAAAGTATTGGGTACAAAATAAAAGGGAGATACATAGGGTCTATGCATTTCCCTTTTATTTTTTTGTGGGATTTGGTTTACTTGTGAAACTATACTAAGTGCAAATTCCTCTTTACGCATCAGCATTATTACGAATCGTCACATGCATACGCCACTTGTTCTCAAACACCAACTGTCTAGCTATTCATAATCGAAAAATTCGTATCAATACGCGTTTCTTATAAGTTCACATATGGTCTTAAATCTATTAAATGGCTATGAAAAGAAAGGGGATTTATTCTTATTTTCTGTTTGTGTTTTAACATGAGAGGGGATTGAAATAGGCACCGACCGCATTTAAATACGGCTAGGGCTTCTCTCCAAGCTAAAAAGAAAACTTTTAATCTATCTATATGAACACTCCCCCACTTAGCGAAGCTTGAAGTGGGGGTTTCTAACGTTTCGACCTAACGGACGATTAACGTCAGGGGAGTTAACACATTAGCGAGCTGTTTCACGCCTAACCCCTCTATCCCATTTGTCCATGCATTTGGGATTACTTTTCGTAAAATGTTAGCCGCAGCATTTACATCTGCATTAATTAAA